>NZ_CP196822.1:2418000-2720250 GCF_051912485.1 Nitrobacter sp. JJSN
CTGACCGCCTGGTCTATGGCCTGATCGATGGTCGCGCGCCCGAGACGCGTTTGATCTCGAAGATCCCAACGAACATTCGCACGCAAATCGATGCCGGCCGAGTCTACGACTTCACCGTGCGGCGGCAGGATATCGCGCGCTTTGAGCGCGAAGGCGGCAAGCGCGTGAACGGAGGCGCCGCATGACCTCCACGACCACAGACGTTGCCGGCAAAAACCGCATCCGGATTAGCGCCCTGTCACGTTTCGCCGATAACGATCGCTGGCTGTGGCGCGCCATGCTGGCGCCCGCGATCCTCTATATCGTTCTCCTCGTCGGGTTTCCTTTCCTGCTCTCGCTCTACTACAGCTTGTCGAGCGTAACGGTCGCCAGCCAGGACATGCATTTTGTTGGGCTGGAAAATTTCCGGCGCATCGTGGAGAGCAGCACGTTCTGGCTTTCGCTGCAGAATACGATTGTCATCACGGTCATTTCCCAGTTCTTCGTCCTCGTGTTCGCCAACATTCTGGCGGCGGCGCTAATTACTGATTTCCGCGGCAGATGGTTGGTGCGGTTTTTGATCCTGCTGCCGTGGGTGGCGCCGATCTCGCTTGGCAGCATCGGCTGGCTTTGGATCTTCGATTCGATCTATAGCGTCATCAACTGGACTGCGCGCGCGGTCGGTCTGCTCGGGCCTAACGAATGGCCGATCTGGCTTGGCGAGCCGACTCTGGCAAGGGCATCGATCATCATCGTCAACGTATGGCGCATCCTGCCGCTGGCGACCATCATTATCCTCGCTGGACTGTCGTCGATTCCGCAGGATATTCATGACGCGGCGGAGGTGGATGGCGCTGGCTTCTGGCGTCACCATTTTCAGATCACGACGCCGCTGATTCTGCCGATCACGCTGGTGGCGTTATTGTTCGGCATCATCTTTACGTTCACCGATATGATTGTGGTGTTCGTGCTGACGCGCGGAGGTCCCTACGACACCACACAGGTTATCGCCAGTTGGGCCTATTTTACAGGAATTCAGGGTGGTGATCTGGCGGGAGGAGCGGCTATCTCGCTGTTCCTCTTCCCCGTCCTCGCCGGCGTTGCAATCCTGTTCCTGTGGTTGGCCCGGCGCACCGAGGTCACGTAAGATGGCCGCTGAATTCGCCCGTGCGCGACATATTGCTGACAAGGCAGCTCACGCCGCCATACTCGTTTTCTTTGTGACCTTCCTCGCCTTTCCATTCTACTGGATGGTGATTACCACCTTCAAAACCAACCAGGATCTGTACAATACCCATAACAATCCGTACCTGTTCAACAGCCCCCCGACGCTCCGGCACCTCTCGGTGCTGTTCGAAGATACCCAGTATCTGCAATGGCTTTTGAATACGGGCTTCGTCGGATTGGTCGTCGTCATCATCACGCTCTTGCTCGCCGTCCCGGCAGGCTACGCCCTCGCGCGCATGACTGGCGCATGGGCGCAAACCCTGGGCGTGACGATATTCCTCACTTACCTGGTGCCGCCGACGATTCTATTTATCCCGTTCTCGCGCATCATCGCGATGCTGGGATTGCAGGATTCTGTATGGTCGCTCATTCTCGTCTATCCGAGTTTCACAGTGCCGTTTTGCACTTGGCTGCTGATGGGCTTCTTCAAGGCGATCCCCCGTGATCTTGAGGAGGCAGCCATGATCGATGGGCTGAGCCGTTTCGGCGCGTTCGTTAAGGTTGTGGTGCCGATTTCGATCGCAGGGATGCTGACCGCGGTTATTTTCACCTTCACCTTGGTGACGCAAGAATTTGTCTACGGCGTCACGTTCATCACCGCGTCATCGAGCTATACGGTGAGTGTCGGCGTGCCGACGTTTCTTGTGCGGGGCGATGTTTACTTCTGGGGCTCAATGATGGCGGCCTGCCTGATTGCGAGCATCCCAATCGCGATTGTCTATAATTTCTTCGTCGCCCGTTTTGTGACCGGCTTTACTATGGGTGCTATTAAGTAACGTCAGCGAAAATTGGCGTCCCGTGCCACGGATACCATGTTGTCCTTGCCGGCGATCCCAAAGCCCCAATTTGCGTCGGGGCGCGGTGTAGGGCCAAATATGAAAAGATCCTCCACCTCGGCACACTGATGGGCTTGTGGCGAGCGTCGGTGAAAGCTACCGGCCAAGGGTCTTCACGCGTAGTGCAAGATCCCCGGGGGAACCCACGCGGTAATTGAGAGTTCTATTCAATCGCCACCGAGAGGTCCCCCATGGCTTTTGCACAAGGTAATTGCCGTTTTCGCCCGCCCAGAGCGCGTAGCGCTTCGATGGCGGAACGCTTCCTCGCCTATGTCAAACGGTTTTGTCCATATTCGACTCCGAGGTCCTAAGGCCGGCTATAAACTCGCGTTCAGCGACAGCGCCAATGGATTTAACATGATGGACAACCTGGAAAGATTACTTGGTCGGGCGGTGTTTCAGCTCTGGCCGAACCTACCGCGGGATATGCAAGAGCGAATCTTCGAGGCCGCATCAAGCGACCCGGACATCCGGCGTCGCTTGGCTGTCGTGCTTCACGATCAACATCCCAAGACGGCTTTCCCGCCGCCACCCAGCGCGCTTGCCTAGGCCAGCACTTGTGTTTTGAGATCAAAAAAGCTGCTGAGCGGAGGTCAACGAATGCAAGATCTAGACCCTCTCGAAACCGTCGCCGCGTCCGAATTGGTTTCGTCATCGCTGCTTGCTGCGTTGATCCCCGCGCTAGTCAATCGCGGCGTCCTGACTCAGCAAGACGCCAATGAGATTTATGAAAACGCCCTGATGATGCTTGAAATGCAACAGGGTGCCGATCCTGCTGTGCAACGTGTCTACGAAAACGCTCGGGAGTTGATCGAAGCGCATTTGCGGCCGGAATAGAAACCCCGCCGGGGTGGTGCAAAACAAATGTCTGAGTTTTTCGTGGTTGTCAGTTCTTAGGATTGGTCCCATTCATTGCTGGCAGGGTCGTTCCGTTGTCCGCCTTTTGAACCGCCGACACCAGCGCGCTGACGCTGACAAAAGTTGCCACGATTAGAATTGCTGCCATGACAGTTTTAATTTTCGTTTCGCTTTTCATGTCACCCCTCTCCTTATAACGAGCGGTGCGCATTTCGCTGGTCAGGGCCGATGGGCTTCCTTGCCAAATGCCCAAGATAGCGATCTCCACGCTATCGAACGCGCGGATTCCTGCCGCATGACGCTTCAGTCCCAAACGCCGTTGCTATGCATTGTTCATAAGTCGAAAATTGGCAGTTGCCGGGGTGGCCCCATTTTCCTCCCTGCAAGCAATAGGCGCCGGTTTGGGCCATCATGAGCGTGCTGGCCCCAACCAATGTTCCGACGCCTAGGATTAATAACAGGGCAAGTCTCACGTCGTCTCTCCCTTCTACAGTCCAACAGAGAGAAAGCGCGCAGGTTCCAAATGCTCGGATTGTAAAATCGGCTTCAAAATAGAAAACCCCGTCGGAGTGGGGGTGGGTCAAGCCCGGCAGAACCGAATTGGTTGGACTTCCGAAAATAAGAAGCGCGTACTCAATCCATCATCGCACTGCCTTTGGCTCATACCGGTGACTGAGAGTTCGGTAACGCTCCCGCCCGTCTTGGAAGGAGCATCATATGACCTGGTTTCTCAACAAATCTCCGACTCTGTTCGAACGCCTCGTAGAGGAAAAGAAGAGGCTTGAATTGCATTTAGGGCAGACTGGACCTGGCTCGGTGCGAACCAAGCTTCTAGAAAAGCTGAGGCAAGTCGATACTGCCACGCATATCAATGAGTGGCTTTCATCGCCAGGATTGCGCGCGCCGATTTAGAGCCGCCAATTGATCCTCTTCCGGAACCTCTTGCCCACACGTGCATTAATCGGCCCGGACGGTCCCTTGGCCGGGTACCGTCCGTCTTCACTCAACTGCCCGCCTCGTCGCCCGTGGCGGGCTTTTCTTTGAACAGAGGAACACCTTGCCGTTCCACGCATTGATTCAACCGGAACGGGCGGACCCACACTCCATTGATCCCCGACCCCGATCAGGCCCGCTGTTGATCCCTTCCAGCGGGCCTTTTTGGGCGGGCGGGCCAGCCTCGCTGGATTCCTTGCCTAGCTTGCTAAGCATTAGCAGGTTAGTGGTTGACCGAAAGCAGGAGGCAAATATGGCGACTGGAATGTTTCGGACTCCCGACGGATCGGTGCAAGTCGATTACGACGGCACCAACATCCCGATTCCGCGCTCAAAATACGAAGCGAATGGCTACAAACCGGACCTCGATAAACTGCCGCTAGAGGCTGAATATTGGGCCTCTCAAGAAGAGGTAAAGAGCCGCGATGCAAAGAGGGCGTAAGCGGCTTGCCGCCTTTGCTGCCATTGCGAGCGCTGTTTACGCGGTATGTCCGGGATCTACATTCTTCGGCGTCTTTTTCTCGCGCTGAGGCGTCATTTGGCGGGATCCGGTTTCCTGGGACGCCGCGAGGCTGTTCTCGTTGGATATCGTCCGACAAGCGCGGTTTGCCGTCGGCGGTGATGACGCTGACCCCGCCGGTCAGATGGCGCATGGCGTTACGGAACTCAGCCGATGCGATCCCCTCTCGCAACGGAACGTTTCGAACGACTAAATTCATGATCGCCTCAAATGAAAAACAGTTCACCGGATGCATCAGGCATCGGCAGACCGATTTTCTTTCAACAGCTCCTGCAGGATTGAGCCCTCAAGTGCGACGAGATCGGCAGAGCCGCGGCCGTCGCGGGCGGGCGATATCGATCTTGACATCGTGGGCGATCCGCCGCTGCTCGATCACCAGTACACGATCGGCCAGCGCCACCGCTTCAGCGACATCGGCAGCCCGAGTGTTCATCGAGCTCGTTCCAAGGGCCGCGACGAGGAAGGCTTAGGTTGCTTTACCTTTGGCTTCGTGACTTGTTCCTTGAGCCGGACGCCCCGACCGCCAGCCAAGCTTTGACCATCCGGACTAATCAACTCGATGCCCGCGTTGTCCAGAGCTGAAACCAGCTTCATCAGGGAATCGACATTGCCACGGATGACGTCGTCACTTCCTTCCATGCGTTGAATGGTCGGAACTGAAAGATCCGCTAGTTCAGCCATGTGCCGTTGATCTATATTCAGCAGCGCGCGGGCGGCCCTGAGTTGATTAGCGGAAATCATGAATTGGCCAGCTCCAATGCGATACATCGCTCATATATTTAAACTATATGAAATGCAGTATCAAGCATCAATTTAAATGCATAAAGCATCATACAGTCCTGACCCTAGCATTACAGTCGTAATTTGTATTGCGCGTTACCGAGTTCCGACTCGATAAATCACCATGATTCGACATCGATCATGGACGACGTCCACGCCTATCGAAACGGTGCTGGAGTCGTCGCATGCGCCCGTTGTTCGCAGAAGCGTACAGCGACGAGCGTGGGTGGTTCATTGACGAACCGCTGAACGAAGAACCGCGCAAGACTGGCTGGATGCGAGCGGAAGCGGCGGGCGATCCCGGCCCGTATCGCAAGCAGGAGCTTCTGGGCCGAGACCGCTGGACGCAGACGAGCCAGCGCGATCTGGTGCGCGATTATGTGGCCGAGCGTCTCGGCGATGAAAGCGCGTTGCTGGTCGTCAGGACGAGACGTCGTGCGGAGTGGCGCGACAATACACCAGCTCGGCCGGAAGGATCACGAATTGTCAGGTGGGGGTGTTCGCGACCTATGTGTCGCGTCACGCGGTCATGGACCGCGCGCTCTGTCTGCCGAAGAGCTGAACGGACGACCCGCGTCGCCTGAAAGCCGCGCATGCGCCAGGCGATGTCGGCTTTTCGAAGACGCCGCAACTTGTCGCGAAGATGATTGCGCGCGCCATTGCAGCGCACGTTCCGTTCGGCTGGGTTGCGGACGACAGCGTCTACGGCCTGCCGTCTGCATCGCAGCAAGCAGTCATATCCTGGCTCTAATCAATGGGTCCAATTGCTCTAATAAATTTGTCTATACAATAAATAATGATCTTAAGAATCAAAGACTAAAAGCAAAAACTGCATAATCATATGATTTGTATCGTATGATTGATGCGCAGCATATCAATTTTCATTCCCTACACGATTGACATAATGCGACTGATATGGACTAACCGTCCGGATTTCACTGACCAATTATGCGCGTCGGTTACTGTTCAGAAGGAGAATGTCATGAACGAGAAGTCGATGACCGTCCGCGGCAAGGACCGCTACAAATCCGGCGTCATGTCCTACAAGAAGATGGGCTATTGGGAGCCGGACTACACGCCGAAGGACACCGACGTCATTTGCCTGTTCCGGGTTACGCCTCAGGATGGCGTCGATCCGATCGAGGCCTCGGCGGCGGTGGCCGGTGAATCCTCGACGGCGACCTGGACCGTGGTATGGACGGACCGCCTCACGGCGGCGGAAAAATACCGCGCCAAGTGCTATCGCGTCGACCCGGTGCCGGGAGCGGAAGGCCAGTACTTCGCCTATATCGCCTACGATCTCGACCTGTTCGAACCCGGTTCGATTTCAAACCTCACCGCGTCGGTCATCGGCAACGTGTTCGGCTTCAAGCCGCTCAAGGCCTTGCGGCTCGAGGACATGAGACTGCCGATAGCCTATGTCAAGACGTTCAACGGGCCGCCCACCGGCATCGTCGTCGAGCGCGAGCGCCTCGACAAGTTCGGCCGGCCGCTGCTCGGCGCCACCGTCAAGCCAAAGCTCGGCCTGTCCGGCCGCAACTACGGCCGCGTAGTCTACGAGGCGTTGAAAGGCGGCCTCGACTTCACCAAGGATGACGAGAATATAAACTCACAGCCGTTCATGCACTGGCGTGAGCGATTCCTCTACTGCATGGAGGCGGTCAACCGCGCCCAGGCAGCGACCGGCGAGGTCAAGGGCAGCTACCTCAACGTCACGGCAGGGACGATGGAGGACATGTACGAGCGCGCCGAGTTTGCCAAAGAGCTGGGCTCGGTGGTTATCATGATCGACCTGGTGATCGGCTACACAGCGATCCAGTCGATGTCGAACTGGTCGCGCCGAAACAACATGATCCTGCACCTGCACAGGGCCGGTCATTCGACCTATACGCGGCAGCGCTCTCACGGCGTGTCGTTCCGTGTCATTTCCAAATGGATGCGGCTCGCCGGTGTCGATCATATCCACGCCGGAACCGTGGTCGGCAAGCTGGAAGGCGATCCGCTTACCACGCGCGGCTTCTATGATATCTGCCGCGAGGAATACAACCCGACCCAGCTCGAACACGGCATCTTCTTCGACCAGCATTGGGCGAGCCTCAACAAGATGATGCCGGTCGCTTCCGGCGGCATCCATGCGGGCCAGATGCACCAGCTCATCCAGCACCTCGGTGAGGATGTGGTGTTGCAGTTCGGCGGCGGCACCATCGGTCACCCGATGGGCATCCAGGCCGGCGCGACGGCTAATCGCGTGGCGCTGGAGGCGATCATTCTCGCCCGCAACGAGGGCCGCGATTACGTTAGCGAAGGGCCGGAAATTCTGGCCAAGGCCGCCGCGAGCTGCACGCCGCTGAAGCAGGCGCTCGAGGTGTGGAAGGACGTTACCTTCAACTACGCCTCGACCGACGCTCCCGACTATGTGCCGACCGCTGTCGCGGTGTAATGGAGGACATCATGCGTGTTACTCAAGGTTGCTTTTCGTTTCTGCCTGATCTGACCGACGATCAGATTTCCCGGCAGATCCAGTATTGCCTCAGCCAGAAGTGGGCGGTGAATATCGAGTTTACCGACGACCCGCATCCCCGCAATACCTATTGGGAAATGTGGAATTTGCCGATGTTCGACCTGCCGGACGCGGCAGGCGTGCTGATGGAGCTGAAGGAGTGCCGGAAGGTCTATGGCGACCGCTACATCCGGATCTCCGGGTTCGATTCCAGTCCTGGCTGGGAGTCGGTGAGGATCTCGTTCATCGTCAACAGACCCAAGAACGAGCCGGGCTTCCGGCTCGAGCGCCAGGAATCCGATGGTCGCAACGTTCGGTACACCACGACCTCCTATGCGGTGGCCGAACGTCCCGAAGGTCAGCGTTATTCATCATGATTCCATCCGGCTAAGGCTGGACGATTTATCCTTTCGGTCGTCCAGCCCGGATGTACTGCTCCGTCGCCTCCTGACGACGGAGCCTTTCTCCCGACCGGTTTTCTCTCGAGCGGTCGTAAAAAAAGAAGCTCCCGGCCGAGGTTATCAGGACCATATTCGATGCAAGAAAAAGTCAACCTTCGCGAGGAACTTGAGGCTGTTGGAATCGGCGAGATACTCAAGCAGCTCGATCAAGAGCTGATCGGTCTCAAGCCCGTCAAGACACGAATCCAGGAGATTGCGTCGCTTCTCCTCGTCGAGCGAATACGCAAGAAAATGGAACTGACGTCGGAGACTCCGACGTTGCACATGTCGTTTACCGGAAATCCCGGCACCGGCAAAACCACCGTTGCCTTACGGATGGCCGATATTCTCCATCGGCTGGGTTATGTACGCCGTGGCCATGTCGTGTCGGTTACGCGCGACGAATTGGTCGGACAATATATCGGCCACACCGCGCCGAAGACCAAGGAGATATTGAAAAAGGCGATGGGCGGCGTGCTGTTCATCGACGAGGCCTATTACCTCCATCGACCCGACAACGAGCGCGACTACGGCCAGGAAGCCATCGAGATTCTGCTTCAGGTCATGGAGTCGCAGCGCGAGGATCTGGTGGTAATACTCGCAGGCTACGCGGACCGTATGGAAAGATTCTTCTCCAGCAATCCCGGTTTCCGCTCGCGCATCGCCCATCACATCGACTTCCCCGACTACACCAACGAGGAATTGCTTGCGATCGCGGAGGTGATGCTGCGCCACATGAACTATAAGTTCACCTCTGACGCCCGCGACGCCTTTGTACGTTACATCGCGTTGCGCAAGGCGCAGCCCTTATTCTCCAACGCGCGCTCGATCCGCAACGCGCTGGATCGTATTCGCTTGCGTCAGGCCAATCGCCTGGTCGCGGACGAGGACGCCATCCTGTCTGTCGACGATGTCCAGTCGGTGGTAGCGTCCGACGTTCTGGCCAGTCGCGTGTTCGAGACGTCGCAGCCTGCCGTTGTCGAGCAATTGACCGACAAGAGAAAGCGATAGCCCTGCCGAGACCAGCCATTGTGGCAGCGTCTCGTTCTGCCGCAGATTTCGCGCGTCTCGGAAGCGACACCACACCCGCAAGGGCTACATCGGTTCGATCATCAACGCCGTCGAGGCCGACGATCGGGCTATCCGGGTCATCGGCAGCAAAGACGTCCTGCAGGCCGCCATAGCCGGACAGACCGAGAACGGAGATGCTCGTGGTTTTGTATGCAATGGCGCTCCCTAGGGGAATCGAACCCCTGTTTCAGCCTTGAGAGGGCCGCGTCCTAACCGCTAGACGAAGGGAGCGTGCAGGACAGGCAATAGCCTCGAAATCGGTGCTCTGCAAGGTACCGCCGGAATCAAGGCTCGCTTGCGAATTTCAGCGTCCCGGCCGGCCGTAGTGTATGCAGGTCGAACGTCTGAATCTGGACGCCTCCCCCAACATCGAGCGTCACGACAAGGCGGTCACCCGCTATGGCGGTTGCGGTAATCCTGGCTCCCTTTGGCAACATCGCGGTCACGTCGGTTGTCGGCCCGCTTCCCTCCATGCGGAAAAGGCGATAGCCGATGGCGATCAGGACGGCCGCCAAGGCAAGAGCCGTGGTCAGACCCGCGATCAACATCATCCGACGCACCCGCGAAAACAGCGCGGCCTGCTCCGGGGTCGGTTCAGGATTTACAGGCTCGGTCATGCAAGGCTCTACTTCAAAAGGCTCATCGTCGGATCGCGGTCAAAGGCTTGAGGTCGTTGTCACGGGCGACGAGGGATCGGCACGCCTTGACCGGGTTCTCGCGGTTCACAGTCCTGAACTGTCGCGATCGCGCCTGAAGTCGCTGATTCTCGCGGGCCAAGTCCTTGTTGCAAAACTCCCCGTTGCAGAGGGATCGATCACCCCGGCCCCCGTTCGCGACCCCGCTTATCATGTCGCCACCGGGGATTCGATCACAATCGACGTGCCGCCAGCAATATCGGCCGAACCGAAAGGGGAAGCCATCGCACTCGATATTGTTTACGAGGACGACGATCTGATCGTCGTCAACAAGCCAAAGGGGCTGGTCGTCCATCCTGCGGCGGGCCATCTGGCCGGGACGCTGGTCAACGCCCTCATCGCGCATTGCGGGGAAAGCCTGTCCGGCATCGGAGGCGTCTGCCGTCCGGGCATCGTGCATCGGCTCGACAAGGATACCACCGGCCTCATGGTCGTTGCCAAGAATGACGCCGCGCATAAGTCGCTGAGCGCACAATTCGCAGATCACGGACGCACGGGCGCGCTGCGACGGGGCTATTTGGCTTTTGCCTGGGGAGTGCCCAACCGCCCACATGGCACCGTGGACGCTCCCATCGACCGCCACCCTCATGCCCGCGAGAAGATGGCCGTGCGCACGGGCGGGCGCCAAGCGATCACCCATTGGGAGGTGCAGGAGGCCTTCAAAGGCCGTGACGGCAAACCGGTCGCCGCCCTCCTCGTCTGCCAGCTCGCGACCGGCCGCACGCATCAGATCCGGGTGCACCTCGCCCACGCCGGCCACCCCCTGATGGGAGACGGCGTCTATGGCCCGCACTTCAAAACCAAGGCCAATCAGCTGGGTGCATCGGCCCGGGCCGCCCTCGACGCTCTCGGGCGGCAGGCGCTTCACGCCTATCTTTTGGTCATCGAACATCCCAGGACTGGAGAAGTTCTGCGTTGGGAAGCGGCGCTGCCGGAGGATTTGTCTCTTCTTGGCGCGGCGCTGGCGGCGGCGGAATGACGCAGATTTTATGAAAGTGCAGCTATAGCAAATAGTTACGGTTACGATCACGGAATCGTAATCCCTTTTTGTTCTTCCCTTTTCCGACCGGTCTGGTATATGCTGCACCTGCGTTGAATATCCAACGCGGAACATTCGCAGCGCGGTCGGCTTTAACAAGGGACTGCCTGCCAGGCTCGCCGCTATCGGGAGCCTGAACCAGTGGAGGGCGCTACCATGGCCCGTACTGCTACCCTGCCGGTTCTCAACGGAGAATCTGGTCTTTCCCGTTACCTCTCCGAAATTCGCAAGTTCCCGATGCTGGAACCGCATCAGGAATACATGTTCGCCAAACGCTTGCGCGAACACGACGATCGTGACGCGGCGCATCATCTCGTCACCAGCCACCTGCGTCTCGTGGCCAAGATCGCCATGGGTTATCGCGGCTACGGCCTGCCGATCTCGGAAGTCGTTTCGGAAGGCAACGTCGGCCTGATGCAGGCTGTGAAGAGGTTCGAGCCCGAAAAGGGCTTCCGCCTCGCCACATATGCCATGTGGTGGATCAAGGCGTCGATACAAGAGTACATCCTGCGTTCGTGGTCGCTCGTGAAGATGGGCACTACCGCGAACCAGAAGAAGCTGTTCTTCAACCTGCGAAAGGCGAAGAGCAAGATTTCCGCACTTGACGAGGGTGATATGCGCCCGGATCAGGTCAAGCTCATCGCCAAGCGTCTCGGCGTTACGGAACAGGACGTTGTCGACATGAATCGCCGCCTCGGTGGCGATGCGTCTCTCAACGCACCGATCCGCGACGATGGCGAGGCCGGTGAATGGCAGGACTGGCTGGTCGATCACTCGCCCACCCAGGAAGCCATTATGGCCGAACACGAGGAGCTCGATCATCGCCGTCATGCGCTGACCGGCGCGATGGACGTTCTCAATCCGCGCGAACGCCGTATCTTCGAGGCGCGACGCCTCGCAGAGGAGCCGATGACGCTGGAAGATCTCGCAGCCGAATTCAATGTGTCGCGCGAACGCGTGCGACAGATCGAGGTTCGTGCCTTCGAGAAGGTGCAATCGGCGGTGAAGACCGCGATCGCACGGCAGGAACAAGCTGCTCTGGAAGCCGCCCGCTAACGCTGGCAGCTTCGGTTTAGGAAATAGGGGCCGGCGGCAACGCCGGCCTTGTTGTTTTCGGGCAGGAGGGATCGCCAGTCCGCAAAGGTGGATACCGGTTTGCGATCAGAACGCGCGCTAGTTATTGATCGAGAGTATTTTCTTCACGTGAACCGATACCACTTACCCGGAAAACGCTAGCGGCGCTTACGCCTTCTGATCCAGGGCAGCCTGCTCTGGGAAATCCGGCGCAATCGATGGCGCAGAATCGCAGGCCGCATACCGGTTTTTTCCCTGGTTCTTGGCGGCATAGAGAGCATGATCGGCGGCGGCGAGCAGCCGCTCCGAACAGACTCCGATCTCCTGCGTCCATTGAGCGAGCCCGATCGATACCGCGATCGGGACATCGGCGCCGCTGCACCCGGCTGCGTCTTCACGGCATGCATTCAAAACGCGTCGCGCGATCACTGTGCCCTCGCTCAGCGCTGTGGCCGGCAGGAGGATGCAAAACTCATCGCCGCCCGTCCGCGCCAGCAGATCGCCTGGCCGCAATTGCATCTGCGTCATCAGCGTGAAATGCCGCAGGCAAGCATCGCCGGCGGCGTGACCGTGGGTGTCGTTGATCTCCTTGAAGCCGTCGAGGTCGATCACGAGGAGCGCGAAAGGCTCGCCGCTCCGTTGCGACATTGCGCACGCCTCCTCAAGCCGCCCCAGCAACTGCCGCCGGTTGGCGACACCGGTGAGATCGTCCACCAGCGCGAGGTCGGCAACCTCGTTGCGCAACCGATCGATCGCCATCAGCAGGAAACCGAAATTCCAGGTCATCGACAGGAATACGAGAATGATCAACAAAGCCGCCTGAAGGCCGTTGAAGTTGACGTAGGACACTCCGCCGCCGATGTCGAAAAATGCACAGACCGATCTGATCACGCCGACGCCAATCGTGAGCGCGCCAACAATCCCCGCGAGTTGTGCTCCCGAATTGATGCGACCCTTCCTGCGCGACAGCAGCATCTTCAGCGCCATGCTGATCGGCACCGCCTGACCCACTGAATAGATGAAAATGCGCATCCGCATGTCGTCGCGCACGTACAGGAAAAAGGCTAATCCCGCGACGGTCAATCCGACAGTGATGAACGTCGCTTGCCAGGAGACGGGCCGCTCGTAAAAGCGTTGGATTCCCATCGTACAAAGGCAGATCGCGAAAACTAACCCGCCACCGCCAAACAGCAGGGGCAACATTGAATCGAGTTCACCACGTAGTATTGATATGGCGGCAAAAAATGCGGCGATGAAAGCGCTCGAGGCCCAGTATCGCGCGGCCACAAGCGTCGGATAGCTCCGCATGACATAGGTCCAGACCAGACCTACGGCCAGGAAATTAACGACAAACACAACCCACAGCGTCGGTACGCTCAGCATCGCGCGTTCAGAGCGTCTCCGCCCGGCCTCCCCTCGTGTGTCCCCACTCCCCGTCGTCCGGACAGCGTGCAGCCGCACCGCTTAACGGAACCTCACCGGGATGAAACAACTCCCCGCCGTGGTTTTGAAACAATGAATGTCGCGCGCCCGTCCGTCCCCCGGTCAATAGTCGCGCGGTCTCGCGCGGTCGGAAAACGTCATGCCGCTCATCGCGCCGGAAACCCGCACTATTCCAATTGCGGTCAAGAAGGGACCAACATGCGCAAGAGTTGTGGATAACGGCACGACAGCTGCGTGACAACGCGACGACAGGTTCATGCGAATCTGTTCGGATCGACATCCGAGGCCATCGCGAGGCCAACCCTCCGCCGAGCACGCCTCGAAGTCGCGCTTCAACCATTTAACCCTAAGAGGATATTATGGCTAAGAAAGCGAAAAAGAAGACAGCGAAGAAGACCGTGAAGAAGGCCAAAAAGGCCGCGAAGAAAAAGAAGAAGTAGTTTTACAACGGCTCGGGTGGAGTTCGCTTCGCCCGAGCCTCCAGTGACGACGAATGATCCGGTGCGGTCGCGTGCGCAGCGGATGCATCCCCTCCAGGATCGAGAGACGTGATAGAGATGGCGGGTCTCTGGCCTGCCTTTCATTTTTTGCTAACCGCGGCCAGCGCCGGCCGGGGTGGCGGGCGACCACAATCAGCGATGTCGGCAGACGTGGGCGGGTGGGACGAATCATCCCCACCCTTCGGCCGGTGGTCAAATGCGGTCTTCTATCAGAATCGCCACAACCCCGTCATAAACCTCCAGACAATCCTGCGGCTTTGTCAAAACCGTTTTCATCCCGGTCTTCCGGACGTTTTCCAATCAAGGGGTTTGATTCATGCTGCGACTGGCCCTCGCTATTGCCGCTGCCCTCCTCATCCAGGCTGCTCCCCTCCCGAGCCTGACCACGCCAGCCGCAGCCGCGGCAGGCGATGTCACCAAATCGCACGATTATCCCGGCGTCGGCCGCTTCAAGGGCAGCGTCATCACCGGCTATGATGTGAAGGACTTCGACGCGGCAACCCTGCAGGCCGCGCCGTTCAAGGACGGCCAAGCCACCGACCCGCGCAAGATCGAGGGCCGCATCGTTCGTATCGCCTATCGCACCGGAGCCGGTCCCTCGATCCTCGAAGTGTCCCGCAATTTCGAGAGCCAACTGGCGAATGCCGGGTTCGAGACGCTGCTCGCATGCGATGTCGACGTCTGCGGCGGCATTCCGTTCACCGAGGCGATCGGCGTATTGCCGGTGCCGCAGATGTGGGTCGACGGCTTCGACTACCGCTACTATGCCGGCCGGAAAATCGAGAACGGGCACGAGACCTATGCCAGCGTGCTGGTCAGCAAGAACAACGACGACATCGTCGCACAACTCACCGTCGCCGAACGCGACGCGATGCAGAACAAGATGGTCGATGCAGCTGCGATGGCCAAGGGGCTTGGCGAGAGCGGGCACATCGCGCTCTACGGCATCTACTTCGACACCGACAAGGCCACGCTTAAGCCGGAGAGCCGGCCGACCCTCGACCAGATCGCGAAGCTCCTGAGCGGCCAGCCGGAGCTCAGCGTCTATATCGTCGGCCATACCGACAGCCAGGGCGCCCCGGCCCATAACCTCGAACTGTCGCGCCGCCGCGCCGAAGCCGTCGCCGAGGACCTCGTGCGTAGCTACAAGATCACCAGGACCCGGCTCAACACCGCCGGCGTCGGCTTTCTTGCGCCGATCGGCTCCAACGCCACCGACGCCGGCCGCGCGCTCAACCGTCGGGTCGAACTGATGCAGCCGTAGAGCCATTCGGCTTTGATGGAATCAAAGCCGGGCTCTACCTTTTTTGTTTGACGCGTTTTCTTAACGCGAACCGGTATCCACTTCGCTCGAAAACGCTATGGCCAGCCTCACTCACTGTCCGCCCAGCTTGTCGGCAAAGAGGCCGATGGTCTTGCGATAGACCTCGGAACGATTCCATTCCCGCATCGCCTCGAAATTGGCCGAGCCCTCGTGATAGTCGCCGCCGGCCTTCCAGCCGTTGACCCTCAGAAGGTTCGCCGTCGAGGCCAGCACGTCCGGCACCGAATGCCGCAGATCGACATGGCCGTTGCCGTCGTAATCGACGCCGTACTTGATGTAGGACGACGGCAGAAACTGGGTCTGCCCGATCTCGCCCGCATAGGCGCCGACCATGTCGCTCAGCCGCAGATCGCCGCGCTGCAGGATCTTGAACGCCGCCAGTAGCTCGTGCTGGAATAGATCGCTGCGCCGGCAATCATGCGCCATGGTCGCGAGCACCCGGAACACCGGCAGCTTGCCCATATCGCCGCGGCCGAAATCGGTTTCCAGTCCCCAGATCGCGACGACAATCTCCGGCGGCACGCCAAACTGCTTCTCGATTCGCGATAACAGCGAGGCATGACGGTTGAGCATCGCCTTGCCGCCGTTGATACGGCCGGCCGTGACGCGGGTCGCGGCATATTGCTCGAAGCTCTTGCGGAAGGTGCCGCGCTGGCGACGGTCGAAATTCAGCACCGCCTGGTCCTGTTGCACACCGCTGAGCGCCTGCGAAATCACGCCCTGCGATATGCCGTCGGCCGCTGCCTCCCGCGACATCGCGGCCACGAAGGTGTTGAAGTCGCCGCCGCATTGCGCGGCCTGCGCTGCACCGCCCAGCATGCCGCTTGCGAGCCAGCCGCCGACAATGAGAGCCAACCCATATCTGAGCATGTTCTGGGATTCCTGTTTCCTGCGCCCGCGGCATCCTGCCATGACGCACCGTTCGCCGTCAAAAGCCGCCGCGCGAGCCGGCTGCTTGTCGCCTGTGCCAGCCCCGTCGCCGGGCTGGCGCACGCGTTTGCCTCGACTTTTGCTTTGACTTCCGCCGCGTCTTACCCGACAAGCCCGTATGCCGAAGAAACCCGGAACCAATCCAAAGGGCGAGTTCGCCTTTTTCAATGTCGTTTATGAGGACGGCTCGCAGCGCTCCAACCGCCGGGTGTCGAGCGAGCTGCTCGGTGGACTCGAGGGCGACGAACCGGCGCGCGCCTTCATCGTCGAGCAGGATCGCCAGATCGCCGAGAAGGGCGGACGCGTGCCGCTCGCAATCAAGAGCCTCAGCCGCGTCGGCGCGAAGAAGAAGTAGCGCGGCATGCTTGGGGCTTGCCCCATTCGTGCCAATCGAAAGGTCCGCTTAACGCCTGCGCAGTTCGCGCCAGAAACAACCCGCAGCGCTTTGGGCGTGCAAAGCACCCCTGTTGTTTAGCAGCGCGGGGACGCCGTCGCTTGATTCGTCCCTGCCCTCACAATATGAGGGCGCGCGGAACGCCGGACGACAGCAAAAGTGGATACCAGTTTTGCGTCCGGTCGCGCTCATCTCCAAAGTTGCGCATGGCTTTATCCCCGAGCCGCTCACTTCGGCCGCTGCCTCATGCACATCGATAAACAGCGCACGAGTTCCTCACCAAAACACCGGATACATCCGGCGTATCGCTGACAAGTTTGTCAGCGCAGGCGTGACTTCGATACGCGATGGTTTTTCGGCTTGCTTCGTGCTCTCCCCGGCAACGGTTAAAAACCTGACGCCGTCGTCTCCGCGATATCCTTTATGCTCTCGGCTGACGACCAAGGGAGCAGTCCGGAGAGAATGTTACGGATTCCGCTACGCTTACCGTTTACGCCGGCCTGCGTGCCCGACGTTTCTATTGGCGCAAGCTGTCGAAAAATATCGTTGAGGCCTCAAACTCCAAGCGTTGGGAGATCGGCATCACGACAGCGAAGCCCTGATAGAAGCAACAAAGAAATAAGGAGCTCCATCGCTGGAGCTCCTCTCGCCTTAAATTCTAAGTCCAACCCTTCGGCGCTGCTTAGAAGTGATAGTTCACGCCGGCGCGCACGACGTGCATCCGGCTCTGCTCGGTGAGTGAAATGCCGGCGGGAACAAGGCCACCGCCCAAGGCAGCCAAAGCACTCAGGTTGACATCGTCCTTGCCCAGGTCAACATACAGGTACTCGGTCTTTACCGACCAATTCGGCGCAATCATATATTCAAGGCCAGCACCCACGGTCCAACCGATCTTGGTGTTGTCTCCGAGAGGAAGGAGAAAGCTGGTTGACGTCTGGCCATAGGCAAGGCCGCCCGTCACATAGAGAAGCGACCGATCCCACGGCATCACACCAAAGCGCGCACGGACGGTACCGAAATAGTTCGTCGTCGCGCCAATATCGCCGAGGCCCAGACCGCCACCGCCACCAAGCGCTCCCAATCCAGAAGTGCTCTTCACGTTCGCAGCCTGAATATCGGCTTCGAAACCATACAAAATCGCCTGGGCCTGCCAGTTATAACCGATCTGACCGCCACCGATGAACCCGCTGCTGGTGGTGGTTAACGATGTCGTACCAAGACCACCAAGAGGAGCCCCGTTGAAACCAAGCACCGAATCACCGCCTGCATATCCGGCGTTCGCGCCGATATAAAAGCCTGTCCAGTTATAACCCGGCGCGAACTGAACCGGTGCCTTCGCGTACAAGTCAGCCGCAGAGGCCGAAGCAACCATCGTCAGCAATGCCGCAGACGCCATCAAGATCTTTTTCACAACTGCTCTTCCTATCCATTAATCAGAAATGCAGCTCTCGCCCGCCAGTCATAGCAATGACAGAAAAGACACAGGCACTAACCAACCGCAGTTGAGAACCGAAAACACTGTGTTGTTGGTCGCAGGTCACGCCCGATGATGACGCGTTGGAAAGCTGGTCGTGTTCTGCGCGGTTTCTGTTAATCGCACAGCACCACCTCGACGCCTTTCACGAATCCGCTAGTCTCACCGCATGATAACACCCGACCCCGCCTCGGCCTCGACAGCCTTTGATCTTTACTACCTGCAGAACGGCAAGCATTTCTTCTGGCGCAATCCGAACCACGGCGTGTCGCTGATCGATGCCGGGCGCGACTCCGCGATTGCCTGGCGCACCGAAAGCGGCGAGGCGGGCCGCAGGCTCTGGACCGACATCGTCTCGGTGAACATGACGTCCGCAACATCCGGCAAGGATATCGTCAACAACTGCCGCATCAACTTTCGCGATGGCCGCTTCCTCGTCGTCACCGACGCGGGCACCACCGGCGAAGTCGATCACGACCGCACGCCCGTCTATCGCGACTTCGTGCGCGCGCTGCATCTGCGGCTGGCGCAGGCCCCAGCGGGCACCATCGCATTCAATGCCGGCGCATCCGAAGGGCGCCACATCGTCATGATGGTGATGGGCGTCATCGCCGCGCTGTTCTTCGTCGGCACACCGCTGGTGCTGGTGTTCATCGTGCGGGACTGGCCGCGTGCTGCTCACGCTCGGGGCCGGCGCGGCCTTTATCTGGCCGTTCTGGAAGGTGATCGAGACCAATCGGCCGCGCAGCTACGACCCGCGCCGGCCGCCGGGCGAACTGATGGACTAAGCGGGATCACGATGGTTTTGGATCGAATCGATCCGAAAATCATCAGCGTGATCGTTCCCAATTTTTTAGAGCGGGATACGGACGGAAAACCGCTGCACATTTTTCCTCATCCCGCTCTAACCAGGTTTCGATCTGGAAACCCGCGTCGTGCCCTCCCCGCGCCCGCCGCAGGTTGCGCCGCAGCGTGAAACCCGTCTCGACGTCGCGCAAAAATCCGCTATGCTCCCGGCATGATCGAGCCAGCACCTGCCATTGCACCTGTCATGGCCTCGACGGCCTATGACCTATATTACCTGGTGAACGGCGAACGCTACTTCTGGCGCAGCGCGGGCCATGGCGTGACGCTGATTGACGCCGAGCGCGACTCCGCCATTGCCTGGCGCAACCAGGCCGGCGAAGCAGGCCGTCAACTCTGGACCGACATCGTCTCGGTGAATATGCCCGACACCGACGGCAAGGATGCCGTCGACAAATGCCGCATCGATTTTCGCGGCGGCCGTTTTCTCATGGTCACCGACGCGGGCATCAGCGGCAAGGTCGATCGCGCACGCGTGCCGGTCTATCGCGATTTCATCCGCGCGCTGCACGAGCGCCTCGCGGAGGCGCCGGAAGGCGCCATCCGCTTCACCTGCGGCGTCTCGCCGACGTACCGCAAGGCGATGCTGGCGCTCGGCGTGATCACGGTGCTCCTGTTCGTGGTGGCGCCGGCGGTGCTGGTGGTCGACTTTCACGAATGGCGCGCGATCGGCCCGCTGACGGCCGGCGCCACGTTCATCTGGCCGTTCTGGAAGAAGATCGGCACCAACCGACCGCACGTCTACAACCCACACCATCCGCCGGGCGAGCCGATCGACTGAGCGCGGGCTCACACCGCGCCCGGGATGACGGGATCAATTGTCCAGGAACGACCGCAGCTTGCGCGAGCGCGAGGGGTGCTTGAGCTTGCGCAGCGCCTTGGCCTCGATCTGGCGGATGCGTTCGCGCGTCACCGAGAACTGCTGGCCGACCTCTTCCAGCGTGTGGTCGGTGTTCATGCCGATGCCGAAGCGCATGCGCAGCACCCGTTCCTCGCGCGGCGTGAGCGACGCCAGCACACGCGTCGTGGTTTCACGAAGATTGCTCTGGATCGCGGCATCGATGGGGAGCACCGCGTTCTTGTCCTCGATGAAATCGCCGAGGTGTGAGTCTTCCTCGTCGCCGACCGGGGTTTCCAGCGACAGCGGCTCTTTCGCGATCTTGAGAACCTTGCGCACCTTCTCCAGCGGCATGCCGAGCTTCTCGGCGAGTTCCTCCGGCGTCGGCTCGCGGCCGATCTCGTTCAGCATCTGGCGCGAGGTGCGCACGATCTTGTTGATGGTCTCGATCATGTGCACGGGGATGCGGATGGTGCGCGCCTGATCCGCGATCGAGCGCGTGATCGCCTGCCGGATCCACCACGTCGCATAGGTCGAGAACTTGTAGCCGCGGCGGTACTCGAACTTGTCCACCGCCTTCATCAGGCCGATGTTGCCTTCCTGAATCAGGTCGAGGAATTGCAGGCCACGGTTGGTGTACTTCTTGGCGATGGAGATGACGAGGCGCAGGTTCGCCTCCACCATTTCCTTCTTGGCCTGGCGCGCCTCGCGCTCGCCCTTCTGCACTGAATGCACGATCTTGCGGAATTCGCCGATCTCAAGCCCGGTCAGCGCGGCAAGCTGCTGGATCTCGCCGCGCAGCTCCTTGATGCGGTCCTTCTCGTGATGAACGAAATTCTTCCAGCCCTTGGCCGAAAGTTTCGAGACACGGTTGAGCCAGCGCGGATCGAGTTCGGAGCCCTGGTAGTTCCTAAGGAAATCCTCGCGCGCCACGCCGTGGCTGTCACCGAGCCGCAGCAGGCGCCCCTCGAACGAGACCAGCTTCTTGTTGATGTCGTAGAGCTGCTCGACCAGAGAATCGATGCGCGCCTGGTTGAGCCGCAACGACTTCACCTCGACGACGATTTCATCCTTCAGCTTCTTGTAGCGGCGCTCCTGATTCGGCGAGAGCGATTCGTTCTGGAGCTGGTTGGAGATGTCGGCTTCCTGCAGGCGGCGCAGCTTCTTGTAGTTTTCTGCGATCTTGTCGAAGGTCTCGACCACCTTCGGCTTCAGCTCGGCCTCGATAGCGGCGAGCGACATCTGGTTGTCGAAGTCGTCCTCCTCCATGTCGCCTTCGGCGGCGCTGTCGGCCGGGTCCTTCTCGTCCTGGTCGCTGGCTCCCCCCGGCACACCCCGCGCACGGAACGGGGTCGGCGACGGCGGTGCTGCCGGAGGCGCGGTCACGGTGGCGTCGAGGTGGCCCCCGCTCGATGCCGCGGAGGCTTCGTCCGCCGGCAACGGCTGGCCGTCGGGGCCAACCGGCGCCCCGAGCAGCGCCGGATTCATGTTGTTCTTGGCGTCGGGCCCGGCATAGGTCGCCTCGAGGTCGATGATGTCACGCAGGAAGATTTTTCCCTCGTTGAGTTCATCGCGCCAGATAATGATGGCCTGGAAGGTCAGCGGGCTCTCGCAGAGCCCCGCGATCATCGCCTCGCGGCCGGCCTCGATGCGCTTGGCGATGGCGATTTCGCCCTCGCGAGACAGCAGCTCGACGGTGCCCATCTCGCGCAGGTACATTCGCACGGGATCGTCGGTCCGTTCGCCCGGTTCCGACTTCTTGACCTCCGTGACGGCCTTCTGCGTGACCTCGACGAGTTCGTTGTCGGTTTCGTCGTCGCTCTCTTCCTTGTTTTCGTCCTCGCTGTCGGCGTCCTCGGACTCCGACACGTTGATGCCCATGTCGGAGAGCATCGACATGATGTCCTCGATCTGCTCCGGCGAGGTGGTGTCGGAGGGCAGCACTTCATTGAGCTGGTCGAAGGTGACGAAGCCGCGCTTCTTCGCCTGCTTGATCATCTTCTTGACGGCGGCGTCGCTGAGGTCGAGCAACGGCGACGGCGCGTCCGGAGCATCCTTCTCAGGGGCGTCCGCTGCCTTGTCGTCCTTTTCCTTGTCCTTGACCTGCAGCGTCTTTGCCTTGCTCGCCATTCACAGCTCCTGAAACGCACTCATCGGGAAGCGCGCCCGCTTCCCCCGTGAAATCCGCGCCGCGCCCGGCGCTTGATTTGCGCCGCTCATGACGCACACAAAGGGCGGCGCAAATCTCTCGCCACCCCGTCAACCCTCTCGCCGAATGATCGTACCCGCGTTGGACTACGTGTCGGATGACCTAACCTGTCAGGCCTTGACTTTCTATTAACCCTGTTTTTGCCGCCAAAGCTTGGATTTGGCGAGTTTTTTCACGGTTCCGGGCACCGCCGTCCCGTATCAATTTTGCTTCAGACACTCCGATTTCTCACCCGGTTCCGGCCTGGGCGCCGTCGACCTTGGGCAGGAGGGCCTCCGTAAGGTAATTCCCTAAGTAAGAAGCGCCGCCGGACGATGCAAGCCGATCGGCCGGTATCGGGCGACCGAAAACGTCGCGGGAGGCGCTCGAAGCCGCTGAATTCGATCCAATTTCCGTTCTTTACGGACCCGGTCGCCGGATCCGCTTCCTGCCCGATAGCTGCCCTGCCCTGCCCCGCCCGGCCCAGCCAGCGGCGGCACAACAGTTTCCTTCGCCGCCGGGGAATGGCCAAGTTGGGGGCCTGATTCGTCCGTTCCGCGAGAACCAGCCCTGCTCACGCGGCAAGGTGCATCGTCCCGCTCTGTGGCGCCCAGATGCGAATGATATCTTCCGCCCGCTCCGACAACGTCACGCCCTCAGCGCTGATGCTTTCCTGTTCGGCGTGACCTTCTCGAACCAGACACAACAGTCGCGCGACGGCAGATTCGTCTCCCTGCCCGGCGTCGAGCCTGGCTCTCTGGATATCATCTTCCAACTCATGCCAGTGCAGAATTTTGATGAAGTGATCCAGGCAATCGGAGACAAAATCGGGCGGCGGATCGCGACTTAAGATCGGAAAGCGCTCGAACAGTCGATGCCCCCGCTCTTTGCCGGCGCCGGCTTTGCCGTGGACAGTTTGCAGCACGTCATAAAATTCTTCGCCAAGCTTGTCCCAGATCACCGAGACCGACAGCTTCGCTTCCGTCACCAGTAACTGAAACAGATGCGACAGAAATTGATCGAATAAATCAGGAAATTGCAGTCGCAAGACGGCATCGCGCTTGTCCTCGAGCAGGTCAGGATATTGTACGAGCATCCCGAGAACGGTCTTTTGCAGTCCCGAACGCTGCCCTTCTCCGTCAAACTTGAGTTTTGGATTTAATCTGGAGTCCGCTTCCTTGTAATTGCGGGCCGGCCGCCGGTTGACTTGCCAGAACAGGTTGGCGAGTTGCATCCGGGAGGTTCTAAAGAAAGCCGTGTTGACGGCCTGGTCCTGAATCGTCCGCACCAGCGCATAGAGCTTCTGTTCCAACGCAGCTTGTCTGTCGGGAGTCCGAACATCCTGACCATCCGTCTCGCGATGCCAAAGCACGTCCCACAGCGGCAGGGAGCCGGACAGAACGCTTCTGAACGCCTCGACGCCCTTTTCCCGGATCAGGTCGTCGGGGTCTTTCTGCTCGTCCATGAACACGAAGCGGAACGTCTTGCCGACGCGTAGCAAGGGCAAGATGCGGTCGACGGATCGATTGGCCGCGGCGATGCCCGCGCGATCGGAATCGAAGCAGACGACAGGTTCGGGAGACAGCCGCCATAGCGTGGCGATCTGCTCTTCCGTGAACGCGGTCCCCATCGTGGCAACCACGGCCTTGATCCCCGCCTGATAGACCGCGATGGCGTCCATGTATCCTTCCACGGCAACGACCGAATTGGCCTCGTGAGCCGGCTGGCGCGCGCGATGAAAGTTGAAAACGATCGAGCCTTTGTGAAAGATCGAGGTTTCCGGCGAATTCAGATATTTGGGCTGCACGTCCTTCTTGAGAGCGCGGCCGCCGAATCCAATGACGCGGCCGCGCTGGTCGTGAATCGGAATGATGATCCGGTCGCGAAAGCGATCATAAGGAACAGGAATATCGTCGCCGGCGATCAACAGACCGGCTTCGATCATGTCCTCCACCGGGATGCCCTTCGCGCCGAGATATTCCTTCAATGCGAAGCGATCTGCGGCGGCGTAGCCGATCCGGAATTCGACGATACTGGACGCCGCTATTGCGCGGTCCGACAGATAGCCCCGCGCTTGCGCGCCGTCACGCGAAGCGAGATTCTGCTCGAAGAACTTGGTCGCGAGGTCCATCACCTCGAACAGGGATTTCTGCCGCTGCTCGCGCTGCTCCTCTTCCCTTGAGTTGCGCGGGAGTGGAAGCCCCGCCATCGACGCCAGCCGCTCGACCGCTTCGGGAAAGGAAACGCCTTCGGTTTCCATCACGAAGTCGAAGATGTTGCCGTGCTTGCCGGTGGAGAAGTCGTGGTAGAATTGTTTCTGGTCGTTCACTGTGAACGACGGCGTCTTTTCCTGCTGAAACGGCGACAGCCCCTTGAATTCGCGGCCCGCCCGCTTCAGCTTCACGCGCCGGCCCACGACTTCCGAAACCGGAAGGCGCGCCTTGACCTCATCAATAAAGCTGGGCGGGAAACGCATGCGCCGTCTCACTCAATCTCGGCGGCGGGTATAACTGCCTGCCGCCACCCATGCGAATCAGCTAGGCACTTTTTAATATTGTACTATATTTGTTCTCAAACATATCCCCTGCTTTCCCCACCTGTCCACAGACACCGGAAGTGAAATGACGTTCACAGTCTTCACCGGCGGCGACACCGGCGCCTGGAATATCCTGTCCATTGCTCCCGTCATCGGCGAAAGCCTCGTACCGGCGTCTCATCTGGGGATCGCGCCGAGCGTCTCGCTGGGCGACGCGTCCGCGACGCCATGGCAGCTTCGCGGCGTCGCCAGCCACGTGCGCTACGTCGAACGCGCCGAGAAAAATGCGCTGACCTCGGCGCAGGCCGGGCTGGGGCGCACGGAGGCGACCCGCGCGGCGCTGATCCCCATCAAGAAGTCGGCCGCATGGTGGGAGCTGACGCAGGAAGAACGGCGGAAAATCTTCGAGGACAAGTCGCACCATATCGCCGCCAGCCTCAAATACCTGCCCGCCATCGCGCGACAGCTCTATCACTGCCGCGATCTCGGGGAGCCATTCGATTTCCTGACCTGGTTCGAATACGCGCCGGAACACGCAACGATGTTCGAAGACCTCGTCGGCGTCCTGCGCGCGACCGACGAATGGACTTATGTGGAGCGCGAGGTGGATATTCGATTGGCGCGCGCGGTATGACAGCCCTTGATGCGCAGCCGGCAATCATCACCCTGCATGAACCGCCCGTCATCGAGCGCAATGTCTCCGGCGCCTCGCCCTTCCTGCTGACCTGCGACCACTATGGACGCCTAATTCCCGACGCGCTCCGCGATCTCGGCTTGCCGGAAAGCGAGCGGCAGCGGCATATCGCGTGGGACATCGGGATTGCCGGCGTCGCCGAACGTGTTTCGAAGGCACTGGATGCGCATCTGATCGCGCAGCGCTATTCGCGACTGGTGATCGACTGCAACCGCCCGCCGGATGTCGCAAGTTCGATTCCGTCAGTCAGCGAAGCCACCGTCATTCCGGGCAACGAGGCTATTTCACAGGCCGAGGCCGACGCCCGGAGGCGCGCGATCTTCGAGCCGTACCATCGCCGGATCAAAGAGGCGATCGATGGCCGGCTGGCGCAAGACCGCCCAACCGTGCTGATTTCGCTGCACAGTTTCACGCCGGTCTATGCCGGAATAGCGCGGCCATGGCATATCGGCACGCTCTACCATCGCAGCACGGTTCTGCCGCACCTTTTGCTGTCGCTGCTGCGTGACGAGGGCGATCTCGTGGTCGGCGACAACAAACCTTATGCGGTGAGCGACTTAACCGACTACACCATTCCGGTGCATGGCGAGGCGCGCGGGCTGATGAACACCGGCATCGAGATCAGGCAGGATTTGATTGCCGATGAGGCCGAACAGACGCAATGGGCGGATCGGCTGACGCGAATGCTGCGCGAGATCGAGACGGCGCTGATCACACCGCAATCGTCTTACGCTTAGAGTCCCTCATGATCGATATCAGCGCGTTCAAACCCACCTTCGTCTACACGATCTACATCGCCTCCACGCCGGACAAGGTGTGGCAGGCTCTGACCAGAGCGGAGTTCAGCCGGCAATATTTCTCTGGCTTCGCCGTCGAACTTCAGGAGCGTGTCCGCGGCCGTTTCGCCCGCGCGCATGTTGGCGGCGCTCAAAAAGCTTGGAATCAAGCCGCCGGGATAATGGTCGCGCCCACACCGAAGATTGAAAATCCACGAACTGAAAAGGCCCCGGATATCCGGGGCCTTTTTCGTTTTGAGTAACCTAGATGCGTCCCATCAGGAGCAGGATGAGCAGGATGATGATCACCAGCCCGAGGCCGCCACCGCCATAATAGCCGGTGCCGTAAAACGGCCCGCCGCCGATGCCGCTGAAGCCGCCGAGCAACGCGATAATGAGAATAATCAGAATGATTGTGCCGATGCTCATATTTCTTCTCCTCCGCTTAATGGTGCATGAAGATGGCGAGAAGAATGATCAGCGGGATCGGAATCCCGATCAGCCAGAGAAGAAGTCCACGTCCAATGCCCATAGTCGCCTCCTGTGTGATGGGGCGACAACGCAGGGGTTCAGACCTAGTTCCGCGGGCAGGAACCGAACTATTTCTCCGAGGGACTGGAACCAATTTAGCCGAGCGCACGCGACTCGCGGCACGGCGCCTTGCTTGTCGCGGTCATCGGCAGTCTGTCAGGGAACGCGACGATGCGCTGGCATTCGTACGCGGCGAGTTTCAGTTTCACCAAGTCTTGGATTTCGTACGCCAGTTCGCTCGGCGCAAAGCCGGCTCCGGCGCCTGACCATCATCCCGTCAACGCGGCCTTCACCACGCCGCTGGCCTTGCCGAAATCCATCTGCCCGGCGTATTTGGCTTTCAGCGCGCCGATCACCTTGCCCATGTCCTTGATACCGGCGGCGCCGGTCTCGGCAATGATGGCAGCGACGGCGGCCTTCACATCGGCATCGGACATCTGCTTCGGCAGGTAGCCGGAGATCACGAGAATTTCCGCGCGCTCCTGTGCAGCCAGTTCCTCACGGTTGCCCTTCTCGTAGAGTTCGACCGACTCCTGGCGCTGCTTGATCATCTTTTGCAGGACGCCAAGCAGATCGCCGTCCGACAGCGGCGGCTTGCCCTGCCCGCGCGCCTCGATGTCGGCATTCTTGATGGTGGAGTTGACCATGCGCAGCGTGGAGAGCTTGCGATCGTCCTTGGCCTTCATCGCCTCCTTGACGGCGTTGTTGATGTCATCGCGCAGCATCGGCAATCTCCCCTTGCGGTATGAAACACCGCCGGTCATCTCGGGCCTGATGTAAGCCGCGTTTGCGCGCGAGACAACCGGAGTTTGACGCGGTGCGGTAGCCGGGGTATGTCATGCGCTCATGACCACATCGGAAAACACCTCAGCCTGGCCGGACCTCAAGCCGACCGCGCTTCTCGTGCTCGCCGACGGCATGGTGCTCGAAGGCTTCGGTCTCGGCGCGGAAGGACAGGCGGTCGGCGAGGTCTGCTTCAACACCGCGATGACCGGCTACGAGGAAATCCTCACCGATCCCTCCTACGCCGGGCAGCTCATCACCTTCACATTTCCTCACATTGGAAATGTCGGCACCAACGACGAAGACATCGAAACGGTGAACATGGCGGCGACGCCGGGCGCGCGCGGCGTCATCCTGCGCAGCGCTATCACCGATCCTTCGAACTACCGCGCCGCCAAACACCTCGACGCCTGGCTGAAGGCACGCGGCATCATCGGCATCTCGGGCATCGACACCCGCGCGCTGACCGCGCTGATCCGCACCAAGGGCATGCCCAACGCGGTGGTCGCGCACGCGAAGGACGGGCGGTTCGATCTGCACGGATTGAAAGAGGAGGCGCGCGAGTGGCCGGGCCTGGAAGGCATGGACCTCG
Source organism: Nitrobacter sp. JJSN (assembly GCF_051912485.1). Lineage (GTDB taxonomy): Bacteria > Pseudomonadota > Alphaproteobacteria > Rhizobiales > Xanthobacteraceae > Nitrobacter. The sequence continues at coordinate 2,445,880 of NZ_CP196822.1, forward strand.
TGCCGATGGTGACATCCAGCCAGCGCTACACCTGGGACGAGACTCCGTGGGCGTGGGGCAATGGATTTGGCCGGCAGGACAAGCCCGAATTCAACGTCGTCGCCGTCGACTATGGCATCAAGCGCAACATCCTGCGCCTGCTCGCCGGTGAAGGCTGCAAAATTACAGTGGTACCGGCGACCACTTCGGCGGACGACATTCTGGCGATGAAGCCGGACGGAGTGTTTCTGTCGAACGGCCCCGGTGATCCCGCCGAGACCGGCAAATACGCGGTGCCGATGATCCGAAAAGTGATCGAGTCGGGGATGCCGACCTTCGGCATCTGCCTGGGCCACCAGATGCTCGGTCTCGCTGTCGGCGCAAAAACAAAGAAGATGCATCAGGGTCATCACGGCGCCAATCATCCGGTCAGGGACGAGACCACCGGCAAGGTGGAGATCACCTCGATGAATCACGGTTTTGCCGTGGACGAGGCGACGCTGCCGAAAGGCGCGAAGCAGACCCACGTCTCGCTGTTCGACGGCTCCAACTGCGGCATCGAGCTGGAGGGCAAGCCGGTGTTCTCCGTCCAATATCATCCGGAGGCTTCGCCGGGTCCACGCGACTCGCACTATTTGTTCAAGCGCTTCGCGGATCTGATGCGCGAGAACAAGCGGGCGTAGGTCTGCTCGCAATCAGGCGTCATCGTTCGCCAACGGGTCCGGCTTGCCGGCCCGATGACAGCTCCGGCGGACGATCCGCTGCCATGCTTGCTTCAGTCGGCAATGCCGGCATCCGGTGGATCGATGCCGAGCGCGGTAGCAAGCGCGATCAGATGATCCTGCTCTTCGACAAGAATGCCGCGTAGGCTTTCTGCGATTGCGAATTCATTCAGCTCATCCGCCTGCCGCACCCTGCGCCGATATTGGCGGATCGTTTCCTTCTCGTTCGCCAGATCGAACTTCAGCATGTCTTCCGCCTTCTCCGACGTCTTGACCGGCTTCGGCGTCACCGAGGGCATGCCGCCGAGATAATCGATATGATTGGCGACCTTGAGCGCATGCTCGAGTTCTTCACCGGCATGGACCGCCAGTTCGTCCGCGATATTCATGTATTCCGCGCCCTTGAGAACCTGGGAATAATTCACATAGGCGATGATCGCCTGATACTCGCGCGACAGGTCTTCGTTGAGACCTTCGATGAGCTGTTTGCGGGTGACTGTCGGCTGGTCGGATTTGGACATATCATCTCCTCTTAGTGCTTGGTTACGGCTATCGTCTGGCTATCCGGGGACCCGATTCTCGGCCTGATACCCTCTACCCGCCTTCAACGCGCCGCTATAAAACGGGTTCCAGCAAGGGAACAAAGATAACAGACACGTCATGAATGACTGGATCGACTACTACGATTCCACGCACACGATTTACGTCAGCAAGCTGCACCGCGACGTCCATTTCGAGACCATCGCCCGGGACATCGTCGGCTACGTCTCGTCGAAGGAATCGGTCGTACTGGATTATGCCTGTGGCGAAGCGCTCTCGGCTGAAACGGTGGCCGATGCGTGCGGCCGGCTGATCCTCGCGGAGCCCGCGCCCGGCGTTCGCGGCCGGCTGGTCGCGCGGTTCGCACCCAACACAAAAATCCGGGTGCGCTCGCTGGACGAACTCCGGCACGTGGACGAGAAGTCGGTCGATCTGGCGGTGATGAACTCGGTCGCACAATACATGACGCCGGACGAACTCGATGCCGCCTTTACCATCGTTCGCCGGTTACTCAAGCCGGCTGGCCGTCTGGTGCTGGGCGACATCCTGCAGCCGAATGTGGGAATGTCCGGCGACGTGATCGCACTGCTTCGCTTCGCGGCAAAGCATGGCTTCGTGAAAGACGCACTGTTGGGGCTGGCCCGCACGGCTCTGTCCGACTATCGGCAACTCCGCACCAGGATCGGGCTGCAACGTTACAGCGAGGCCGAGATGCTGGCCAAGCTCGCCGCCGCGGGATTCACGGCGACACGGGAGCCGGTGAATATCGGCCATAACCCGTCGCGCATGACATTTGTGGCGCGGCACGCCTTCGAGCGCAGCCGCAACGCGGATGCCGCAAGATAGGCAAATTGAAGCAACCGGTCGGAGGCCAACCGGTTAAGGTTAAGCGGCGTTAAGACTCGCGACCCGCCAATTGTTGCGAAATATTACCGACGGCCCGGTGGCGGAAGTCCTACGCGGGAGCTGTGCAAAGCTTTTTATCCTGGTTCAAGTCCAGGCTGGGCCTCCAATCCTTCTCCCCGACACAAACTTTCGACGTGACGGATGCTGCGGCCAATCGCAGCCTCCCGAAAACAGCGTGGACGTTTTTCACCGCAAAGAAAAAAGCCCACGAAGTGCGGGCTCGTTCCGGCCGTCTTACCAACGACGCCAGTGACGATGGTGCCAGTGACGGTGATGCCAGTGACGGTGAAACCGCCGCGGGCCATAATAACCCCACGCGCCATAGAAGCGTCTGCTAGGCACGCAGCGCCCCCAGCCGTTGACGTGCCAGCCGGGCCCGCAGCGCCAGCCGGCCTGTGTGACAGAACCTGTAGCGTCATGCAGCGGCGCGACAGGCATCGCTTGCGCTGACGCCATGCCGAGACCGACGGCGAAAGCGATGGAAGCCAAGAGTTTCATGTTGCTTTCCTCCTCGAACTTGGAAAGCAGAATTTCATCGCAATGCTACTGAATATGCGATGAAGGCCCCTGTCGGATTTTTGCCCCAGTGCAGCCTCTGTGACTCCGCATTTTCAAGACGCGGCGTGAGCAATCAGTGCCGGATCTTCGGGGTTCCTCACCAACTTCGTGTGCTCGTTCGCGCCGGCGCCGATTGAAATCGAATGATCCGGAAGCTGCACGCATCGTGACGGCGCGACGAATCATAACGGCCGCAGAGGACCGCGGCCGTGATTGTGATGGAGCGGATTCGATGAATCGAACATCGGTCTACGACCTGGAAGCCGCTGCTTTGCCACTAAGCTAAACCCGCATGACACGGAGATAGCACATCGCCGCAGCTCATGCCCCGAAGTTACAATTAACGTTACAGTGAGCAATCGCTCGACCCGCCGGGGATATCTGCAAATATGCCCGAGGCCCGGTGGCGGAAGTTCGACGCGGGAGCTGTGCAAAGCTTTTTATCCTGGTTCAAGTCCAGGCTGGGCCTCCAAATTCCTCCGTCTTGAGGACTACCCGATCGCCGCATCAGTCGCAGCGGCCAGCTTGCTCTCAAGTCCCTTCGCTGCAGCATGGAGCTTATCGCTCTGCGCATCGAACCCGTGGCGGAAAAAAACAGCCGATATGTGCGCCGCGTCGTTATAGCTGACATAGACCTTGCCGGCCTGATCCTGCCAGACCAGCATTTTCAGCGGCAAATCGATAGCCAACATGGGATGCTGAAGAAATAGCGGCGTTCCGCCCTGTGGGCTACCGACCACCAGAACCGTCGCCGGCGGCATCTCAAGACCGACGGCCTTTGCCGCAGCGGCGTGATCGAGGCGCGTAAAGACCTTCAGACCGTTGTCCTTCACCGCCGCTTCGAGATGATCGAGCGTGATCTCAAAAGGGTGCGAGCTTTGCTTCGTCACCAGATTGGTTGCAGCTTGTGCCAAACCAGCCATAAAAGCTCCAAAACTAGTGGTCGGATTCTAACATTTGCATTCCGTCGCGGCAGGGGTCTTTAAGTTCTAGTGGAGTTCTGAATTTGACATTCGCTTGCCGGGTTTGGCGGCAGCCCCCCGGATCGCCTCCCCGAGGGGAACAGACTGCCTCGAAAGAACTTTTTGCGCCGCCAAACCGGGAATTGCCGGTTGATGAAACCCTCATAATCCTTCCCCACCGCGGAAATCTGGTCTAAAGACAGCCCGCGCGCGAAGATCGCGCTCTTGCTCAAGGGACGCGCGGCATGCGCGCCCTTTTTTTGTGCCCAGTTTCCAGTCCCGGGACTTAATGCCTAAACGCACCGACATCTCGACCATTCTCATTATAGGCGCCGGCCCAATTGTCATCGGACAGGCCTGCGAATTCGACTATTCCGGCACCCAGGCGGTGAAGGCGCTGAAGGAGGAAGGCTACCGGGTCGTCCTGGTCAATTCCAACCCGGCGACGATCATGACCGATCCCGAGCTCGCCGACGCCACCTATATCGAGCCGATCACCCCGGAAATCGTGGCCAGGATTATCGAAAAGGAACGCCATGTCGTCCCAGGCGGTTTCGCGCTGCTGCCGACCATGGGGGGTCAGACCGCACTGAATTGCGCGCTGTCCCTCCGCAGACTGGGCACGCTCGACCAGTTCAACGTCGAGATGATCGGCGCAACGGCTGATGCCATCGACAAGGCCGAGGACCGGCAGCTGTTCCGCGAGGCCATGACCAGGATCGGCCTCGCGACGCCGAAATCCCGCCTCGCCAATGCCTCGGCGCTGAAGAAGCAATACCGCGACGAATATCTGACCAAAAAGGAAACCCTCTCCGGCGATGCACTAACGGCGCATGAGCGGCAATGGACGCTCGGCGAGAACGACCGCCGCAAGCGCTACCAGCAGCAGGCGATGGCGGAAGCGCTGATGGCGCTGTCGGAGATCGGCCTGCCTGCAATCATCCGCCCCTCCTTCACCATGGGCGGAACCGGCGGCGGCATCGCCTACACGCGCGACGAATTTCTCGACATCATCGAGCGCGGCCTCGACGCCTCCCCGACGAACGAGGTGCTGATCGAAGAGAGCGTGCTCGGCTGGAAAGAGTACGAGATGGAGGTGGTCCGCGACAAGAAGGACAACTGCATCATCGTCTGCTCGATCGAGAACCTCGACCCGATGGGTGTGCACACAGGCGACTCCATCACGGTGGCGCCAGCGCTGACGCTGACCGACAAGGAATACCAGATCATGCGCGACGCCTCGCTGGCGGTGCTGCGCGAGATCGGCGTCGAGACCGGCGGCTCCAATGTGCAGTTCGGGGTCAACCCGGTGGACGGCCGCATGGTCGTGATCGAAATGAATCCGCGCGTATCGCGCTCCTCGGCGCTGGCATCGAAGGCGACGGGTTTCCCGATCGCCAAGGTCGCGGCAAAACTCGCGGTCGGCTACACGCTCGACGAGATCGCCAACGACATCACCGGCGGCGCGACTCCGGCGTCATTCGAGCCCAGTATCGACTACGTCGTCACCAAGATTCCGCGTTTCGCCTTCGAAAAATTTCCGGGCGCCTCGACCACACTGACCACATCGATGAAGTCGGTCGGCGAAGTGATGGCGATCGGCCGCACCTTTCAGGAAAGCCTCCAGAAGGCGCTGCGCGGGCTGGAAATCGGCCTCACCGGCCTCGATGAAATCGATATCGATGGCCTCGGTCAGGGCGACGACAAGAACGCGATCCGCGCCGCGCTCGGCACGCCGACCCCCGATCGCCTACTCCAGCTTGCGCAGGCGATGCGGCTCGGCTGGAGCGACGAGGAAATCTTCAATTCCTGCAAGATCGACCCGTGGTTTCTCGCCGAACTGCGCGGCATCGTCGAGATGGAGAACAAGGTCCGCGCCCACGGCCTGCCGGGCAACGCCTTCGGTATGCGCACGCTCAAGGCGATGGGTTTCTCGGACGCGCGGCTCGCGGTGCTCGCGGGCAAGACCGAGGCGGAGGTCAAGACGCTCCGTCGCATGCTCGGCGTGCGCCCGGCCTACAAGCGCATCGACACCTGCGCCGCGGAGTTCGCCTCGCCGACTGCTTATATGTATTCGACCTACGAGTCGCCGTTTGCAGGCACGGTTGCCGACGAGAGCGCGCCATCAGACAAGAAGAAGATCGTCATTCTCGGCGGCGGCCCGAACCGCATCGGTCAGGGCATCGAGTTCGACTATTGCTGCTGCCATGCCTGCTTCGCGCTGTCGGACGTCGGCTTTGAGACCATTATGGTCAACTGCAATCCGGAAACGGTGTCGACCGACTACGACACTGCGGACCGTCTCTACTTCGAGCCGCTGACCGCAGAAGACGTGCTGGAGATCATCGACACCGAACGGCAGAATGGAACGCTGCACGGCGTGATCGTGCAGTTCGGCGGCCAGACGCCGCTGAAACTTGCACGCGCGCTGGAGGCCGCCGATGTGCCGATCCTCGGCACCTCGCCCGAAGCCATCGATCTCGCGGAAGACCGCGACCGCTTCAAGCGCATCCTCGACCGGCTGAAACTGAAGCAGCCGAAAAACGGCATCGCCTATTCGGTGGAGCAGGCGCGGCTGGTGGCGGCCGATCTCGGCCTGCCGCTGGTGGTGCGCCCGTCCTATGTGCTGGGCGGCCGCGCCATGCAGATCATCCGCGAGGAAAGCCAGCTCGGCGACTACCTGCTCGGCACCCTGCCCGAGCTCGTGCCCGCCGACGTCAAGGCGCGCTATCCGAACGACAAGACCGGCCAGATCAACACCGTGCTCGGCACCAACCCGCTGCTGTTCGATCGCTACTTGTCCGACGCTACCGAGATCGATGTCGATTGCCTCTGCGACGGCAAGGATACCTACGTCGTCGGCATCATGGAGCATATCGAGGAAGCTGGCATTCACTCCGGCGACTCGGCCTGCTCGCTGCCGCCGCGCTCGCTCGATGCTGCCACCATCACTGAGCTGGAGCGGCAGACCCGCGAGCTCGCACTCGGACTCGATGTCATCGGCCTGATGAATGTGCAATACGCCATCAAGGACGGCGATATCTACGTGCTTGAAGTGAACCCCCGCGCCTCGCGCACGGTGCCGTTCGTCGCCAAGGTGGTCGGCCTTCCCGTCGCCAAGATCGCGGCGCGGATCATGGCCGGCGAGAAGCTGGCCTCCTTCAAGCTCAAGCCGCAGAAGCTCGGCCATGTCGGCGTCAAGGAATCGGTCTTCCCCTTTGCGCGCTTCCCCGGCGTCGATACCGTGCTCGGTCCGGAAATGAAATCGACCGGCGAGGTAATGGGCATCGACCGCTCGTTCGAGATCGCCTTTGCCAAGAGCCAGCTCGGCGGCGGCACGCGGCTGCCGCGCAAGGGCACGGTGTTCGTCTCGGTTCGCGAGACCGACAAAATGCGCATTCTTGAAACGGTGAAGCTGTTGTCCTCGGTGGGTTTCAGGGTGATGGCGACGTCGGGGACGCAACGCTATTTGTCCGACAGCGGCGTTCCGGCCGAGAAGATCAACAAGGTTCTGGAGGGCCGGCCGCACATCGTGGACGCCATCACCAATGGCGAGGTGCAACTGGTGTTCAACACGACCGAGGGACCGCAAGCCCTGGCCGATAGCCGGTCGCTGCGGCGCGCTGCCCTCTTGCATAAAGTGCCATATTACACCACTCTTTCGGGCGCCGTGGCGGCCGCGCAGGGCATCCGCGCCTATTTGGGCGGGGACCTTGAGGTTCGCACGTTGCAGAGCTATTTTTCCGAGACCTAGGCCTGAATCGGACTTAATTGGCCCGATAATCGGTTTGCAGGAGTCTGACAGAGTCGGAACCTGCTGACCGTGGGGATGTTTGTTCCGACCGGGGCCGGTCGTAAGCAGCTAGTGTGGTGGTTCAGAAGTTCGCTTCATTGCCCCGGCGAGTCTGCCGCCAAGGCATGCGAACTTTGGAATCGGGACATTAGGCGAATGCGAATTCTGCGGCCGGGGTCCGGATCGGAAGCCGCTTCGCGTAACGCCACAGGGCCGCCGATGAAGCGAAGGACGAAGTGAGATGATCGAAAAGGTTCCGATGACCCGAGGGGGACATGCCGCCCTCGAAGACGAACTGAAGAAGCGCCAGTCGGTGGACCGGCCGCGCATCATCGAGCACATCGCCGAGGCGCGCTCACATGGCGATCTGTCGGAAAACGCGGAGTATCATGCCGCAAAAGAAGAGCAGTCGCACAATGAGGGCCGCATCGCCGAGCTCGAAGATAAGTTGGCACGCGCCGACATCATCGACGTCAGCAAGCTTTCCGGCGACACCATCAAATTCGGCGCCACTGTTACGCTGATCGACGAAGACACCGACAAGAAAGCGGTGTGGCAGATCGTTGGCGAAGCCGAAGCTGACGCCAAGAAGGGCCGCATTTCAATCACCTCGCCGCTCGCGCGCGCCCTGATCGGTAAGAAGAAAGGTTCCTCGGTCGAAGTCGTCGCGCCCGGAGGCGCCAAGGCTTACGAGATCACCAAGGTCGAGTGGCGATAGCGGACAGGTCACCGTCCGTACGCTTATCGCGCATACATCAGCACGGCCCGGTTTCGTTTTCGATGTGGTTTTATTTCAACTTCGGCAGAGCAGGATGAAAGCGGTATGCGGCTTTCCCGTTTAAGCCTCGCAACCGCGATAACGGCTGCGATCATATCCGGAGCCGCCCTCGCCGCCGATATGGATATCCCGCCCCCGCCGGCGAAGGAGATTTCGGTGCAGAAGGGCCCGCCGAATTGCAGCCGATGGACCGACGACTGCGTGAGTTGCGCGCGTGACACCGATGGCGCACCGCCGGTTTGCTCCAATACCGGTTTTTCCTGTCAGCCAAAACCGGTCCACTGCGTGCAGCCTTGAGCCCCGCTAGCGAAGCTCACGCCGGTGACACGGTCTCGGCCGGGACGCAATGCCGCAGGCGTCCTTCAGGACTGGAACATTTCAAGAGTAAAAATATTGGCATTTGCGTCACTGCGATGACCGATGCAGGTTTATTTCAAGATTTTGAAATGTCTTATACTGGGGGGATCTGACATGGATCAGATGTTTTCAAAATGGCAGCCGACGGCGCTGAGCCTGTTACGTTTCATGAGCGGGCTTCTACTCATGCAACATGGCACCGCCAAGCTTTTGGGCTTCCCGCCGTTGCCGATGTTCGCCGATCTGAAAGTCGCGTCACTGGTCGGAATGGCCGGAGTCATCGAACTGGTCGGCGGCGGACTGCTGGTGATCGGGCTGTTTACGCGTCCCGCTGCCTTCATCGCGTCAGGCATGACGGCGGTCGCCTACTTTATGGTGCACGCGCCGAAGAACTTCATGCCGATCGTCAATGGCGGCGAACTGGCCGCACTCTATTGTTTCGTATTCTTCTACCTGGTGTTCGCCGGCGGAGGACCGATCAGCCTCGACAAGATGATCTTCAACAAAAGTTGACGCAGGACCATTCACAGCGCGCTTTGCGGCCTCAGCCCGGCACCTTCAGCTCCAGCGGCACCGCGGCGGCGTATTTGGAGCTGTGGAGCACCAGCGAGGTTCGCACGTTGCGCACATGCGGTGCGGCGGTGAGATGCGAAACGAAATCCTGAAATGTCGCCATATCGGGCGCCACGCATTTCAGGATGAAGTCGATCTCGCCCGATAGCATCCAGCATTCACGCACGAGCGGCTCGCCGCGCACGAACTCCTCGAACGCGCGCAAGTCGGCATCGGCCTGACTCGACAGGTGTACCGACGCGAAAACCGTCACCTCGAAACCGAGCCGCTGCGGATCAAGCAATCCGCGGTATCCCTGGATGTAGCCCTCCTCCTCGAGTGCCCGGACGCGGCGCAGACACGGCGGTGGCGAAATGCCGACCCGCTTGGCCAGTTCGACATTGGTGATCCGGCCATCAGCCTGAATCTCGCTCAGAATCTTAAGGTCGATCTCGTCCAGACTTTTCGACACGCGCGTGCAAAACCCCGAAGCTCGCCAAACGGAGAGAGAATCTCCCGCAAGCCTATTAACGTAGATCGGGCAGCCTGCGCAATTTTATTGCGCAACATCCCACTTTCGCGTTTAGAGGAATTTTTGCAGTGACGGGTTGCAAATCCCGCATAGCTAGCCAGATATCCTATATAAAAGTTCCATGTTTTCCCGCCTCCGCCGCCTCCGCGGGCATTTCGCTGCTCGCCGCAGGCCAGCTTCTCGACATAGGTTCTAATTATGCCTGCTCCCGTCCACGCCAAGGTTGTGATCATCGGCTCTGGTCCAGCAGGCTATACGGCGGCGATCTACGCCGCGCGCGCCATGCTGGAACCAGTGCTGATCCAGGGCATTCAGCCGGGCGGCCAGCTCACCATTACGACCGATGTCGAAAACTATCCCGGCTTTGCGGACGTGATCCAGGGTCCGTGGCTGATGGAGCAGATGGAGAAGCAGGCGAGGCATGTCGGCACCAGGATCATCACCGATACGGTGAACTCGCTCGATGTGTCGCAGCGGCCGTTCCGGCTGACCTGTGATAGCGGCGAGGTCTACCTCGCCGAGAGCGTGATCCTTGCCACGGGCGCGCAGGCGCGCTGGCTCGGTCTGCCGTCCGAAGACACCTTCAAGGGATTTGGCGTCTCCGCCTGCGCCACCTGCGATGGCTTCTTCTACCGCGGCAAGAACGTGATCGTGGTCGGCGGCGGCAATACCGCGGTCGAGGAAGCTCTGTTCCTGACCAATTTCGCCTCGCAGGTCACACTCGTGCATCGCCGCGATCACTTCCGCGCCGAACGCATCCTGCAGGACCGGGCATTCAAGCATCCAAAGATCAAGGTGATCTGGGACAGCGCCATCGACGAAATCTGCGGCGCTGAGGATCCGCCCAAGGTCACCCACGTCCGGCTGAAGAACCTCAAGACCAGCGCGCTCACCGAGGTCGCAGCCGACGGCGTGTTCATCGCGATCGGCCACGCGCCCGCCACCGAACTCGTAGCCGGCAAGGTCAAGCTGAAAAGCTCGGGCTACGTCGAGGTTGCACCGAATTCGACGGCAACGTCGGTGCCCGGTCTGTTCGCGGCCGGCGATGTCGCAGACGAGGTTTATCGCCAGGCAGTCACGGCCGCGGGTTTGGGCTGCATGGCCGCACTGGAAGCTGAACGGTTTCTCGCCGTGCATGCGAGCGACCGCGCGGCAGCAGAGTAGCGATGCTACGGAATCGAGACGGTTTTACCGACATGGACTGGGACAAGCTGAAGGTGTTTCATGCCGCGGCCGAGGCCGGCAGTTTCACGCATGCCGGCGAACAGCTTGGACTGTCGCAATCCGCCGTATCGCGACAGGTCGGCGCGCTGGAGCAGGAACTCTCGGTATCGCTGTTTCATCGCCATGCGCGGGGGCTAATCCTGACCGAACAGGGCGACCTGCTGTTTCGCACCGCGCACGAAGTCTTCATGCAATTGCAGGCGGCGCGCGCCAAGCTCACCGACAGCCGCGAGCGGCCGAGCGGCGATCTCAAGGTCACGACGACGCCTGGCGTCGGCATCAACTGGCTAATTCCGCGGCTTGGCGAATTCACCGCGCTCTATCCGGAGATCCGGATCTCGCTCATTCTCACCGATGAAGAGCTCGATCTGTCGATGCGCGAGGCCGACATCGCGATCCGCACGCAGAAGCCGACTCAACCCGATCTCATCCAGCGCAAGCTGTTTGCGATGGGCTTCCACGCCTACTGTTCAACGGAATACGTCAAGCGCTTCGGTACCCCTCGGACACTGGAGGAACTCGACGGACATCGTATCGTCTTGCTCAGCGAAACGCACCCGTCCGTCCATCCCCAGAACCGCAACTGGCTTGTCGAGGCCGGTCGCAATGGCTCAGGACCGCGCAACCCCTACTTCATCGTCAACAATATACTGGGCTTGTTCAGCGCCTGTCAGCAGGGCCTCGGCATAGCTGCGCTGCCGGACTATCTGGTGGGCGAGAACAACCTCCTTGTGCAGTTGTTCAGCGAATCCGATTCAATTCAGCTCGATACCTATTTCGTGTATCCGGAAGAGCTCAAGTCCGTCGCTCGGGTTCAGGCTTTCCGCGATTTCGTGGTCAGCAAGGCGCAGCGCTGGCCGTCGTGATTCGGCCGCCGCGGAATTTCTAGCGATGCCTTAGTCGCGCGATAGCGTATTTCGATGTCCCCGGACTTCGCATAGCTGACATGCGGTCTCGTCGGTTGTCGCAAGGCCCCTATGACAACCACATGACATATATCAGGGCTTCGCGCCGCGCGCTTGTCCCCTCATCCCAGCGGCGCCGGGGCTTTGGTATCCCGCTTGTGTGGCGACTGCGTCGGCCGCGCGTTGCCACAAGGTACCTTGGACCGGGCTCTCAGGAGTCCGGTCTTTTTTGCCAGACACAGCGCGCAGGTCGAGGACACGCGGAACCGTGGAACGCGCAATTGTCGCAAAATGACGTCTAGGCAACACTCAAGACGCGCGAAACCCGCGCGTTTATCAGCCCAGCGCTAGCGTGTAAGGTCAGGCCGCGTTCTTGTGCATGGTCCCGCTCGAGGACACGGCACCACGAATCGCCTTGACGGAGCGCTCGATCGCCGCCCACAGCCGCCCAATCTCCGAGGCAGCGCGGCCCTGGGAATCGTATTCGCGGGCGCCTTCGCCATGTGCAAGCGCCAGAAGAAGGTCCGCGCGATTGGTGATCTGACCGCTCCAAACCGGAGCGCGGAATTTTGCAAGAGCCTCGCGAGCGATGGTGACGATCGGGCTTTCAGAGCCGTCGCGCATCGCCGGTGCGCCATTGATGACAACGGCATAAGGCTTGCGCGCAGACCGGCAGGTCTGGATGGTATCCTGAACCGCATTGACATCGAAGACGCCGGGCCGCGCGGGGATCACAACCATGGTTGCATTCCGGATGGCGTCATCGACGACGGCCGACAGGTTTGGCGGCGTGTCGATAAAGACCCACTCAAAACCGTCACGCTTGGCGGAGTTGATGATCTCGGTTACGGAGCGGTTGGCTGTCCGGATCGGAGGTTCGTTGGTGCCGCGCAGCTTGTGCCAAAGCGTCAACGATCCCTGCGGATCGGCATCCACCAGCAGACAGGGCTTCGAAGCCTTATGAACCTGCGCAGCAAGATGAGCGGCCAGAGTGCTTTTGCCTGAGCCGCCTTTACGCGATGCGAAAACAATAACGTTCATACCTTGGCCTCCAGATTGCCCCGGGAAACCAAAATGAATCAGCATGCTGATTCGTTAAAGACAAATCTTGCTGTCAATTGCCACTTTGTGTCGATTTTTCACGCAAAACTGGCATTTGAGTCACACTCCGGCGGATATGCGAGTCACATTGTCGCAAAAGAGATCACAAACGAGTCTGCTCAAGAAAAACTTCACGACGGGCGCTTCGCGGCCTTTCGCTCCATCCATTTGCGTTCGATCCAACCGAGCATCCGCGCCATCGGTCCTTGCAGGAACGGCAGATCTTGCGCGATCAGGATCAGTCCCAGCGGCAACATCCAGAGCCCCAGCACCGGCAGAAAACTGAAGATGCCGCCGACGATCAGCAGGATCGACAGCGGAACGCGGACCAGCCGGGACGACGGCTTGCGCACCCAGCCTATGAATTTCGCCAATCGAGGCGGCATTTTGCCTTCAAGCCATGCGAAATGCCGGTCGAGCTCCGCTCGGTGATGATTGCCCACTGTTTGCTCCCGTGACGGAAAGATGTTGATCGGTCACAGCGCGACAACGCGGCGGGATGTCGCGCAAACAGCCCGATCGCTAAATGCCCGAATTTCTTCTGTCGGCGTCAGCAAAAGGCGCAACCCGCTTTCGGTTCAGAAACCGAAGGTCCACACGGCGCACACTACGGCCAGCGTCAGCAGCGTGCTGAGCGTCCAACCGATGGCATAGTTCGTCTCCTCGGGCACGATCCCGCGCATGTCCTCGATAGGCACGCCGTGGGTCTGACGCCAAAGGCGCAAATCAGTCATGACAACCTCCCTTGCGGACATTGCCGCAAGGGATTCAATGGAGAATGGGCGGCGCGGTTCCGTTGGGCGGCAAACATCCGAAATCGCCAGGCCCTGTTCGCGTGGCTTGACGCCGCCCCGCGCAACCGTCATGCGTATCGCGTCAGTCGGCTGGATGGCCGCTCCCGCTGCGGCCGAAAGGCTGCGGGAGAGGAAAGTCCGGGCTCCATCGACACACGGTGCCGGATAACATCCGGCGGGGGCGACCCCAGGGACAGTGCCACAGAGAACGAACCGCCTCCCCCACCCACCCTCCTCCGCTTGCGGGAGAGGCGTAAGGAGGGGACGGTAAGGGTGAAAAGGTGCGGTAAGAGCGCACCGCGCCTCCGGCAACGGGGACGGCATGGCAAACCACACCGGGAGCAAAACCGAATAGGGACGGCATCGCGAGGGGTTCGCCTTTGGCGATAACATCGCAGGGCCTTGTCGGGCCCGCTGTCCGGGTAGGTTGCATGAGGCAACGTGCAAACGTTGTCCCAGAGGAATGGCCGTCGCGTATCGCGGGCGCAAGCGCGCGGTACCCTACAGAACCCGGCTTACAGGCCGGCTGATATGTTCGCGGAGCTTTCGAGCGAAGTGAACTTCCGGCTCGCGTCAAGAAAACGCGTTTCATTGTGAATGAGGGGTTCGGCGCACACACGCCGGACCCCTCGCCATTTTCAGAAACACCGCAGCTCAGAAGCGCGCAGCAGACGGCTTGCGAACAAACATACCCACCTGCGGCACTATTCGTCGTCATCATCCTCGTGGCGATGCGAATGGCTCGTTCTGCTGCCCAGCGATCCCGTCACCGCAGGCTCGCGACTGGCATACGAACCGCGCGCCGCACGCGATGCGATTTCCTCGCCCGATACCGCCGCCGGCTTGCAAATCGTGCGTTGGCTCGCGCGGCGCATGAGATCGACGTGGATGTGATTATAGTGATGGACGTTGGAGCCGGGCGCCAGCACGGTGGTGAAGCGTTGGCAGGCCGTCGCTTCTACATCGCGCAGGAAGCCCTGCTCTTCCGGCAGCCCCTTCCAGCCATGCTGCACCGAAACGTATCGCCCGTCCGCCAGCGTAAATCCCGCGATATCCAGCGCATTACCGAAGGCGTGCTCGGAGATATGCGCGTTCGGATTGCCGTTCATGCCGCGGCAGGAATAGGCGGAGATCTGCTTGATTTCGACGACTCGCGCGCCGAACCAACGTATCGCCGCCGGCTGCACCGCATCCGCGAGCCAGCGATCGAGCGCCGAGACGATCGGACAGGCAAGCGTCGCGGCCGGCTTCACCGTGACGGGCCCGACCGCGCTTGTGATCGTCCCGCGCGCCGGTCCGAGCCGCGGCAGCTGCGAATCCTGTTGTGACGGACTCATAGCTGGCGCTGCGGGATATGCGGACGATCGCTCGCCGCCGTAGCGTTGGGATTGGGGCTGGGATTGCGGACCGGGATACGGTTGCGCATACCGATCACCCGGCGGATAGGACGATGCGCGATCCATTCCCTCCGCCGGCAATTCGATCTGGTCGTCGGCCGGATGCACACCCGGCGCGGTCAGCGAGACCGGGCCGTTCGTCCCACCGCCATAGGCGGACGGGCGAACCGACGTTTCGGGATAGGACGGCGGCGGTGTCGGATTGGATCGCTGCGCGATCGGCCAGCGCGGCTGATTACGGCCAATCGACGCGGGAGGCCTGAGATCATCGTCGGCAAAGCCATAGGCCGGACTTTCACCGAGCGCCGAGACCTTCAGAGGAAATTCAGCGCCGCAAATGCCGGGACCATTGATCGGGCGGATGCGAACCAGATCGGCGTTTTCCTTGACCTCGCCGGATTTCAGACATGCCGCCTCGGCCTCGGCCCGCCACGGCTCGCGCTCCGCGGTCTGAAAGAAACCGCGCCCGCAACCGGCCAGCGACACAAGGACGACGGAGCCGACGACATACAAGGCAACTCTGAGCGTCATTCGCGCACGTTCAACGAATTTATTTAAGGCTTCTTCAACGCGTTGTTTTCAGTGATTTTTAACCACATCGCTGCGGCGCACAATGAATGATGGGCAGCAAAGTTTTTCCGCTGGGAACGGGGACCAGTTTTCCGCGTTAGGCCGGACCAACAGCGGGATCAGGGAGTCGTCGCATGACTTTCGCCGGCCGTATGAGCGTTGTGACCGCCTATATCGCGCTCGCCTTCGTCGGGGCGATCGTGCTGGGCATTTTCTAGTTCTCCAGCAGGCTGCAAGACACCCCGAAAACTCTCCATTGTCATTCTCCGATGCGCTGTAGTGCATCTGAGGCGACGAACGCTTTTCGTTCGCGCCGAAATCACATACCTGAAAATCTTACCCGTTGACTGTCGAGATTCCCGATGAGCAGTTGGACCGCCGCTCACACGGCGTCTGGTTACTGCGTCTCTCTTCATCGTGGGTCGCGTACGCCTCTGCCGCGTTCGCGCCTCATTTGTTCGCGCCTTATTTGTTTGGCCAACACCGCAGCAGCCACGTGCGCTGGCATCTACCGCCCGCTGGCTGTAGGTTCATTTGCGGAGCACCTGCGCCGGGGAGCCAATGCGGCCGGAGTTCAATCTCAAAACCATCCTGCTCGCCGTCGGGGCGCTTGCGGTCTCGTTCTTCGTCAGTCTCAAGGCCATGGACTGGTGGTCGCCGCCTGGAATCAACAAGCCCGTGCTTGCGACATTGCCGCCGCTGGCCCCCGTCAACCGCAGTTCGAGCATCATCGCGCCAATCACAATCCCGCTCGCCGTCATTCGCGACGCTGCCGACCGTGCTGCGCCGCGTAACTTCGCCGGCAAGGCGGACAATCCAGCGGCGCATATTCTCCAGAACGCAGACATCGGATGGACCGCATCGCGCGGTGCGATCAGCGCAAGCGGCACCAATAATGTGCTGTCGCTGTCGACACCGCTGACCGGCACCGTCAAGGTCACGGGATCGCTGTCGGCCGATGCCCAGGGCGCGCTTGGCAACGCGCTCGGAAGCCTGCTCGGCGGCAACGTCGCCAAGCAGATCGGCCGCGTGAACATCAAGAACCTGAACGCCAATGCCGAAATCAAAGGCAACGTCGTGATGACGGCGCGGCCGGCGCTGGCCACGAACTGGCGCATCGACCCCAACATGACCGCGCAGGTCAATCTCGGCGATACCAACCTCTCGGTCGCTGGCGCCCGCGTCAACGTCCCCTCGCAGGTCAAGCCCGTCATCGACAAGGCGGTCAACGAACAACTCGCGAGCCTGCAACAGCGTATCCGCAACGATCCCGCGCTGGAGCGCAACGCGCGGCTGCAATGGGCGCAGATGTGCCGCTCGATCCCATTAAAGGGCGCAGCCGGATTGCAGGACCTGTATCTCGAGCTGAAACCGGTGCGCGCCGTCGCAGCTCAACCGCGCATCGATGCCAGCAACGTCACGCTGACGCTTGGTGTCGAGGCCGAAACACGGATCACCACTGCGGCAACCAAGCCGGACTGTCCGTTTCCCACGACGCTCGCCATCGTTCCGGCCACGCCTGGCAGATTGAGCATCGGCATTCCGATCGACGTGCCCTTCACCGACATCAACAGGATCATCGAGGGCGAACTCGCCGGCAAGACGTTTCCCGAGGATGGCAGCGGCCCGGTCGCCGTCACCGTCAAGCAGGCCAACGTCGCGGCTGCCGGCGACCGGCTTCTGATCTCATTGCTGGTTAACGCGAAGGAGAAGAAAAGCTGGTTCGGTTTCGGCGGCGAGGCCACCGTCCACATCTGGGGCAGCCCCGTACTCGACCAGGCCCAGCAGACTCTGCGCCTGACCGACATCCGGCTCGCAGTCGAATCCGAAGCCGCGTTCGGCCTGCTCGGCGCCGCCGCGCACGCCGCGATGCCCTATCTGCAACAGGCCCTCGCCGAGAAAGCAAGCATCGACCTCAAGCCGTTCGCATCAAACGCGAGAGAGAAGATCGCCGCGGTCATTGCGGACTTTCAGAAGAACAGGGACGGGGTCCGGATCAGAGCCGAGATTACCGGACTGAAACTCACCGACATCGCATTTGATTCCAAAACGCTGCGCGTCATCGCGGAGGCGGCGGGCGCCGTGAACGTCGAGGTCAAGACACTACCGGCGCTGTAACATCGCGTCCTAGATTGGATTTAAGATTTTCAAGACGGATGCCCGGCATGAAGCCGGGCATGACGATTCAATCAAACCTCATCCCGCTCTAGCCCTCGAATTTGAATGAGACCTTGAGCTTGGCCCGATAGGCTTCGACCTTGCCCTTTTCGTCCAACTGCATGTCGAGCTTGACAACTTCGGCGACGCGAAGATCCCGGAGGGATTTTCCCGCCCGCTCGACCGCGGTCTTGGCCGCCTTCTCCCAAGATTCCTTGCTGGTGCCGATCAGTTCGATAACCTTATAGACACTCTCAGCCATATCGTCCTCCCGCTCGATGACAGGACGCAGGTGGTCCTGCCGACTGCAGGCTAACATCGCGACGACAACGCCGATAGCCGCTATTCCGCGGCACCGCGATCCGATAATGCGCTCCCTTCGGAATTGCGGCACGAATCCGCCTGCTATACGTCGCACAAAAACGCGCCCGGCAAAAACCGGGCGCGTTGCTATCCCGCCGTTCGATCCGCCGATTTACTCGGTATATTTGAACTCAGGCATCGACTTTAACTGATCCTTGGTCGCACTGAACATTGCGTGATCCGGATACCACGCATGAGATTTCGTTGTCGTCGCCGCGGGCGCAGACGTCGCAGAGCCTGTGGTGGTCTCCGAACGCATACCGCCACCCGCCGGCGCAGTCGAAGCCGATGTCGACGGCACAGGGGTGTCTACGAACTTCATTTTGTCAAAGGACACCGCAACCAGACGCTCGCCGACTCCGAGAAATCCGCCGACGCCGATCACAGCCGCGTTGATCTTGCCGCTCTTGTCAAACAGCAGATCACTGATCGAGCCGAGCTTCTCATTGGTATCATTATAGACATTCAGGCCAACCATTTTCGACGAACGCCAGTCGCCATGGTAACCGGACTCTGACGATGTGGCGGCCGGGGCACTCATCGTGTTCGCCGTGGTGCTTGGCGTCTGCGCGACCGCCGTCGTCGCCAGCAGTGCGGACCCAATCAATGCGGCGGTCATGTGCTTGAAAATCATCAGTGCACCTCCTTCAATTTTAAAAATCAGTAGCGAGAACACACAACTCCTGCAGTCGTTCCCGGGAACATCTCGGATTGCTCGGGTTCCCTGAGGAGACGAAACGGAAAGGGATTTGCGGCAAGCGATGTACATATGCGCGTGAGAACGACGCCGCGAACGCGCCACGCATGCGAGATTGAAAGCTCGCGGGATTTGGTTACGCTGAACTCTCGCGCAGCAGCGCGACCAATCACCGCGCGCCGCACATCGGTGAGAACGGCAACGCGTCAACACCGCCGCCGCGCCGGGCGCGGAAGCGCGTGACGTGACTCTATGTCCCAGCGCCGCGAACGTAGTCAGGCCGCGATCGCGCTCGGCTTGATGACGGTCTCGGCAAAAAATGCAACCGCTTCGAACTCGTAACCGCAGTGGGCGCATTGCCAGAGATACCAGGTCCGGCGAGGTTCGTCCTCGAACCAGATCGGCGCGGCAATCGGCTTGCCACATTGCGCGCAGGGATTTTGATGAGGCAAACAATCAGATACGACAGCGACCATGACGCTTCTCCGATCTGTTTTTGCTATTTGCGGACTCTAGACTCCTTTTCGCGACAAAATTGCGACAATCTAAATCCCTATCCGCAAAAACAAATCATCCCATCGTCCTGGAAGGGATGATCGCTGGAAGCGGATAGCGTACGTCGGTACAGCGTCAGCTTTGATAGTCGACGAGGAGAGCTGAGATCGTACCGGTGCTGCTGTCGCCGCTGGCGTCGTAGCTCGTGGACGGAGATTGCGAATCCTTCAACGACTGGAGGAATTGTTGCAGCAGGTCGCTGGCCTTGTCCGTGCTTGAGGAACTGTCGGCCGACGACGAGGCTTCCGCACCGCCGGGGCTGCCATGGTGATGGCCGCCGGTCTTGTGTCCGCCGCCCACGCTACCGGCTGCGCTCGCGGCTTCCGGTCCATCGGGGCCACCGCTCGCAAATGTATTGGAAAACACCGTCTGCAATTCCGCCGCCTGGTCGCTGGTCAATTTGCCGCTCGACACCTCGTTGGTGATAAGGTCGTCGATCTTTGACTTGATGTCGTCGGACGATGGCCGCGTGTCGCCGGAGCTTGACGACGGCTGACTGTCTTGCAGGGATGAATCGATATCGGTCAGGGCCGATGACAGCGCGTCCTGATCGGATGAACTGACGGCGCCGGACGAGACTTCGGACTGAAGCTCGTCCTGCAAACGCTGAAGCGGCGAAACATACGCGGAGGGGCTGGCGGCGGAGATAGATGTCATGACAGGCTCCGGAGTTGGTCAATCGACAACACCACCGACGGTAAGTTTGGGGCCTTAAGGAAGCCTTTTTATTGACGTTTCAGAGCGTTGCATCATATTGCCCACCCTGCTCCGGAAACAATGCGAAACAAAAATTCTGCTGCATCGTCCCGCGAATCCGGGAAAAAAGATCGTCATGGCCAGTCCACCCCCCAACATCCTTGTGGTCGAGGACGACCGCCAAACACGCGCGCTGATTGCGCACTATCTGCGCACCAACTCCTGCAATGTCGTCACCGCCTCCGACGGCAACGAGATGCAGCGGGTGATGGCTGACCGCCGGGTCGACCTTGTGATCCTCGATGTGATGCTGCCGGGGGAGAACGGCCTCAGCCTCTGTCGCAAGCTGCGCGCGGAGTCGGAGATACCGATCATCATGCTGACCGCGCGCGGCGAGGATGTCGACCGCATTCTCGGACTCGAGATGGGAGCCGACGACTATCTCGCAAAACCCTTCAATCCGCGCGAGCTGCTGGCGCGGATCGGCGCGGTGTTGCGCCGTCAGGCCAGCGCGTTGACCGCGAGCGCCATGCGCGGCGCCAGCGCGTTGACATTTCTGGGCTGGCGGATCGATCTCCGCTTGCGCGAGCTGCGCAATCCCGAGGGCGCGCGGGTCGCCGTGACCAGCGCCGAATTCGACCTGCTGCGCGCATTCTGCGAGCGCCCGGGCCGGGTATTGTCGCGCGACAGCCTGCTCGACCTGACCCAGGGCCGCAGCGCCGGATCATTCGAGCGCAGCATCGACGTGCTGGTGAGCCGCATCCGCCGCAAGATCGAGAGCGATCCAGCGCAGGCCACGATGATCAAGACAGTGCGCGCCGGAGGCTATATGTTCACCCCGGTGGTGGAGCCCGCATGATGCCGCGCGGGCATCGCGCCTGTGAGGGACCCATGAGCGGTCGATCATGAGGTTTCCCCGGCTTCTGAATCTCCGGGGCATCAGCGGACAGATCGCGGCGCTGGTGGTCGCCTCGATTGTCGCGCTTCATCTGATCGTCACGGCGATCTTCTGGCTGCATCGGCCGGACGCACCCGATCTTCTGGTCGATCGCGGACACGGCCTCTTCATTGCCGCGATCCAGCTTCTCGGAACGGCGACACCTGCAGACCGGCCGCGGCTGATGGCCGACATTTCGCGAACGTTTCCGCAACTCGACATCCACGCCCTTCCGCCGGACACCGATGCGACGGCCGCCGAGGCCGATAGTCGCGCCTTTCGCAGCCTGCGCCGTCATCTCGGCCCCGGCTACCGGATGTTCTCGCTAACCGCCGAGCAGATGAGCGGCATCATCGGCGTGACGCTGCCAGACGATACGAAAGTATCGGCGCGGCTACTGCCGGGCCGCAGCCCCCGCCCGTTCTGGAGCGGGCCATGGATGGCGCCCCTCCTGTTCGCGGCCATAAGCCTGACCCTGCTCGGGTTATGGGCGGCGCGCGCGTTGACCGCGCCGCTATCATCGTTCGCAAAAGCCGCAGAGCACTTCAGCTTGAACGGCACCGCCGCCCCACTGCCCGAGCGCGGGCCGGAGGAAATCCGCTCAGTCGCCAAGGCACTCAATCGCATGCGCGATCGCATCACCGGCCTGATCGAAGACCGCACCAGGATGCTGGCCGCCATCAGCCACGACCTGCGCACGCCGATCACGCGACTGCGGCTGCGCTCCGAATTCATCGAGGACGAGGTGCATCGCCGCCACATGCTTCGCGATCTCGACCAGATGAGCGCAATGCTCGAGGCGGTGCTGTCGTTCCTGCGCAACGATCGCCGGCTGGAGTCGGTCACGCTGGTCGATATCGCGACCACTCTGCAACTGATCG
Source organism: Nitrobacter sp. JJSN (assembly GCF_051912485.1). Lineage (GTDB taxonomy): Bacteria > Pseudomonadota > Alphaproteobacteria > Rhizobiales > Xanthobacteraceae > Nitrobacter. The sequence goes on from NZ_CP196822.1 coordinate 2,467,836, forward strand.
CCGACCAGTTCATCGATATGGGACACAAGGTCGGCTACGACGGCCCGGCGCATGCGATGATCACGGCCCGGCCCGACGATCTGCATCGCGCGATCACCAACCTCGTCGAAAACGCCGTTCGCTTCGGCGCCGACGTGGCGATCCGCCTTCGCGTATCGCTGCAGGTGTTGACGATCGATGTCGAGGACGACGGGCCCGGCATTTCCGATGCGCACAAGGATGTCATGTTGGAGCCATTCGTGCGCGGTGACGACGCTCGCACCATGGACGAGTCCGCGGGCTTTGGCCTCGGTCTTTCCATCGCCCGCGCCATCGTCGACGCCCACAGCGGCACACTCTCACTCAACGACCGGAAGCCGCATGGCCTGATCGCACGAATCACACTGCCGGTCGGCACGCAGCAGCAGGCGGCCTGAGTTCCTTTTCAGCCCATAACGACGGAACCGGCATGAGCCACATGCGCCGGGCTCGCCGTTTTGCCACAGGAAAGTCGCGATTGAGGCGATAGAAATAAGGCAGGTTGTGAAGGGTTGCTTGTGACACATTTCCGCAAATTCATACCATTTCTTGTTCTTCTGACGCTGGCGTGGCCGCAGCCGTCATCCGCGCAACGTACCCAATACGAGTCTCTGGTGGCAGCGCATGCGCAAGCCAACGGCGTTCCCGTCGAACTCGTCCACCGCGTCATCGTGCGCGAGAGCCGCTATAATCCACGCGTGGTTCATCGCGGCAATTACGGCATGATGCAGATCAAGCTCGCAACCGCCCGCGGCCTTGGCTACACCGGCACGGCCGAAGGCCTGCTCGATCCCGAAACCAACCTCACTTACGCGGTGAAGTATCTCGCCGGCGCATACCAGGCGGCTCATGGCAATCATGACCGCGCCGTGGCCTATTATGCCGGCGGCTATTACTACGTGGCGAAGCGGCAGCGGCTGCACCGTCCCCGGCACGAGCCCATGAGCGCCGAGGCCCGATTCCCCAGCGCCCCCCTGTCGATCGCGCCGCAGTGAAACTGCAATCCGGCGGGTTTTGCTTCAATCCAGCGACGGCCTGATCTGCGGAGCGACGTTCGCGATCCGCATATGCACGCTTCGCCATCGCTGTAGACGCGCCGGTTGGCCCACACAATCAGCAGCGGCAGCAGCCACAGCGAGGACGCCTTGCCGCGCCCGCTGGCCGACACCGGTCCACGCGATCATCACCGGCATCGCCAACACGTGGGGCCGCGCCACCGGCGAACAGCCACGCTGGAGCGGAGGCTATGCCGCTACGCGCTCCGGCTTGCTCCATATGCGCCATGCTCATCCGGATAATCCGATCGACGGAACCTGCGGCGCGACCCGGCGCCGGCCGACCGACTATTTCCGGCAAAGCATAATTTGTCGGGTAAAACGCTGGAACCTGATCCGCATGGAAGATTGCGCGCTGCCGCGCGTTGACACCCACCCCTTTCGGCCTAGATTAGGGGTGTTCCGAGGGGTGCTCCGTCAGGGAGCTGAGATATCGCAAGCTCGCAATCCGAAGATGGATTGCAGGACCGCGGTGACCCTTTGAACCTGATCCGGGTCATGCCGGCGAAGGGACAGGGATGTTTCAGGATACGCGGGAGACACGTGGGGATTCCCCCGTTGCGGTGATTGGCGCGGGCATTGCCGGCGCGTGGCAGGCGCTGCTTTTCGCCAAGGCCGGGCACGCCGTCACGCTTCACGAACGCGGCGACGATGCAATGGCGCAGGCCACGAGCCACTGGGCAGGCGGCATGCTGGCGCCGTGGTGCGAATCTGAGGTATCCGAACCCCTCGTCACGCGTCTCGGCCTTCGCTCGCTCGCGCTGTGGCGCGAACACGTTCCCGATACGCCTTTCAACGGCTCGCTCGTAGTGGCGCATCCGCGCGACCGCTCCGATTTCGAGCGGTTTGCGCGCATGACATCGGGGTACCAGCGCATTCAGGGCGCTGGTGTGAGCGAGCTTGAACCGTCGCTCGACGGACGGTTTCGCGAGGCGCTTTTCTTCCCGGATGAAGGCCATGTCGAGCCACGCCGCGTGTTGCCTGAGTTGCACGCACGCATCCGCGCCGCCGGCGGCCAAATCGAATTTGGCAGCGCGCCCGAAGCCGCCGACATCAAGGGCCTTGCGATCGATTGCCGCGGCTTCGCCGCACGCGACAGATTCCCGGACCTGCGCGGCGTCAAGGGCGAGATGGTGATCGTCGAAACCGACGAGATCGTGCTGGCGCGCCCGGTGCGCCTTATGCATCCGCGCTGGCCGCTCTACATCATTCCGCGCGAGAACCACCGCTTCATGATTGGCGCCACGTCGATCGAACGCGAGGACAACGGCGTCAGTGTCCGCTCGGCCCTTGAGCTTCTCAGCGCGGCTTACGCCGTCCATCCCGCCTTCGGCGAGGCGCGGATCGTGGAGATCGGCGCAGGTCTGCGCCCTGCGTTTCCCGACAATCTGCCGCGCATTGCGATCGACAAGAACCGTATCGCGGTCAACGGGCTTTTCCGCCATGGGTTTCTGCTGGCGCCCGCGCTGGCAGAACTGACGCTCGGCTACGTCGCGCGTGGCGAGATCGACAACGAGGTGATGCAATGCGGGTGACATTGTGCAAGTGACCGTCAACGGGGAACGACGCGAGATCGCGGCGCAGACGGTGGATGCGCTGTTGAGCGAGCTCGACTACGAGGGCACGCATGTCGCGATCGCCGTGAATTTCGACGTGCTGCCAAAAAACCGCTGGGCGGACACAATGCTGAAGAGCGGCGACGAGATCGAGATCATCACGCCGCGGCAGGGAGGTTGAGGACTGTCTCATGCTGAAATTCTACGATCGCGAATTTTCCTCCCGGCTGCTGATCGGCACGGCGCTGTATCCGTCGCCGAAAATCATGCAGGACGCGATCCACGCCGCGGGGAGCCAGATCGTCACAGTGTCGCTGCGGCGGGAAACCGCGGGCGGCAAGACCGGTGACGCGTTCTGGTCGCTGATCCGTGAGCTCGATGTCACGGTGCTGCCGAACACCGCCGGGTGCAAAAGCGTGCGCGAAGCCGTCACGACTGCGAAACTTGCGCGCGAACTGTTCGGCACGCCGTGGATCAAGCTCGAGGTGATCGCGGACAACGACACGCTGCAGCCCGACGTGGTCGGCCTGGTCGAAGCCGCGTCGATCCTCATCAAGGACGGTTTCGAGGTATTCCCCTATTGCACCGAGGACCTCGGCGTCGCCATGCGGCTGGTGGAAGCGGGCTGCAAGGTGGTGATGCCGTGGGCCGCGCCGATCGGCAGCGCAAAGGGTATCACCAATCGCGACGCCTTGCGGCTATTGCGCGAGCGCCTGCCCGATATTGCGCTCGTCGTCGACGCGGGAATTGGCGCGCCTTCGCACGCGGCACAAGCCCTCGAACTGGGTTATGACGCCGTGCTGCTCAACACTGCGGTCGCCAAGGCCACCGATCCCGTGGCGATGGCCGGCGCGTTCAGGCTCGCGGTCGAAGCCGGCCGCAGCGCCTATGAGGCGGGTCTGATGGACGCCCGCGACTTCGCCTCCCCCTCAACCCCCGTGGTAGGGACACCGTTCTGGCATGCCGTATCCTGATCGCTTCTATCCTGTCGTCGATACGCTGGATTGGCTGCGTCGCCTGACCGGACTCGGCGTCGGCACGGTGCAGTTGCGCGCAAAAGACCTCGACGACGGCGCGTCGCTGCAACTCGTCAGCGATGCGCTGGAGATCGTCAAGGGCACGCCCACAAAGCTCGTGGTCAACGACTACTGGCGCGCGGCGATCGTGGCCGGCGCGAAGCACGTTCATCTCGGCCAGGAGGATCTCGCGGCGGCCGACGTCCATGAGATCCACAAAGCCGGGCTGACGCTCGGCCTCTCCACCCATGACGATGCCGAACTCGAAACCGCGCTCGCAGCCGAACCGGATTACATCGCGCTCGGTCCGATCTTCTTCACCACGCTGAAATCAATGCGCTTTGCCCCGCAAGGCATTCCGAAAATCGCCGAGTGGAAAAAGCGCGTCGGCAATATCCCGCTGGTCGCCATCGGCGGCATCAAGCTCGAACAGGCGACGGAAATTTTCGCCGCCGGCGCGGACTCGATCGCCGTGGTCAGCGACGTGACGCAGAACCCCGATCCCGATGCACGAGCGAAAGCGTGGCTTGAACTCAATGCGGAGGCGGCGTGATGAGCGAACATTTCCAGCGTCATTCCGGGGCACTTGTCGCGAGCGCAGCCGGAATGCTGCTTGACCCTTTCACTTCCGGATTCTGGATCGGTTCGCTGCGCGAACCGTCCGGGACCACCGACACAAGAATTTAAAAGGAGGATTGTCCATGAACATCCGCTCCAATCCGGACACCACGCGCCCCGCCGTCACCACCGGGGCCCTGCCCTCCTCCCGCAAGATTTTCTCCGCGCCCGATGCCGCACCGGACCTGCGCGTGCCCTTGCGCGAGATCATCCTCTCCGAGGGCGCGGGCGAACCGAACCTGCCGGTCTACGACACTTCCGGCCCCTACACCGATCCGGACGTCGTCATCGACGTCAATGCCGGCCTGCCGCGCACACGCCTTGCATGGGTAAAAGAGCGCGGAGGCGTCGAAGAATATGACGGCCGCGAGATCAAGCCGGAAGACAATGGCAATGTCGGCGCCAAGCATGCCGCCGCCACCTTCAAGGCGCATCACAGACCGATGCGGGGGGTCGGCGATGCGCCGATCACGCAACTCGAGTTCGCCCGCGCAGGCATCATCACCAAGGAGATGATTTATGTCGCCGAGCGCGAGAACCTCGGGCGTAAACAGCAACTCGAACGCGCCGAAGCTGCGCTGGCCGACGGCGAATCCTTCGGCGCATCCGTGCCCGCCTTCATTACGCCGGAATTCGTGCGCGAGGAGATCGCGCGCGGCCGCGCCATCATTCCCTGCAACATCAACCATGCCGAACTCGAACCGATGATCATCGGCCGCAATTTTCTGGTGAAGATCAACGCCAACATCGGCAACAGTGCGGTGACTTCCTCGGTTGAAGAAGAAGTGGACAAGATGGTGTGGGCGATCCGCTGGGGCGCCGACACCGTGATGGACCTCTCGACGGGACGCAACATCCACACCACCCGCGAATGGATTTTGCGCAACTCGCCGGTTCCCATCGGAACGGTGCCGATCTATCAGGCGCTGGAAAAGTGCGAGGGCGATCCGGTGAAACTGACGTGGGAGCTTTATCGCGACACGTTGGTGGAGCAGTGCGAACAGGGCGTCGATTACTTCACCATCCACGCCGGCGTGCGCCTGCCCTACATCCACCTCACCGCCAACCGCGTCACCGGCATCGTCTCGCGCGGCGGTTCGATCATGGCGAAGTGGTGCCTCGCCCACCACAAGGAGAGTTTCCTCTACACCCACTTCGAGGAGATCTGCGATCTCATGCGCAAGTATGACGTATCGTTTTCATTGGGAGATGGTCTGCGTCCCGGTTCGATCGCCGACGCCAACGACCGCGCGCAGTTCGCCGAACTGGAAACGCTCGGCGAACTCACGCAGATCGCATGGAAGAAGGGCTGCCAGGTGATGATCGAAGGCCCCGGCCACGTGCCTATGCACAAGATCAAGATCAACATGGACAAGCAGCTCAAGGAATGCGGCGAAGCGCCATTTTATACTTTAGGCCCGCTGACCACCGACATCGCGCCTGGTTACGACCACATCACATCAGGCATCGGCGCCGCCATGATCGGCTGGTTCGGCTGCGCGATGCTGTGTTACGTGACGCCGAAGGAGCACCTCGGCCTGCCGAACCGCGACGACGTCAAGACCGGCGTCATCACGTACAGGATCGCGGCGCACGCCGCCGATCTCGCCAAGGGCCACCCGGCGGCGCAACTACGCGATGATGCATTGAGCCGCGCGCGGTTCGACTTCCGCTGGCAAGACCAGTTCAACCTTGGCCTCGATCCGGAGACGGCGGTGGCCTTCCACGACGAAACGCTGCCGAAGGACGCACACAAGGTCGCGCACTTCTGCTCGATGTGTGGTCCGAAATTCTGCTCGATGAAGATCACGCAGGACGTGCGCGACTATGCAGCAACGCTCGGCGACAACGAGAAGGCGGCGCTCTATCCGGAGGCGGCACAGGCGGGCATGAAGGAGATGAGCGCAAAATTCAAGGAGATGGGCTCAAGCGTGTATCTCGACGCCGAGAAGGTGAAGGAGAGCAACAAGGTGTTGTGAGGACGACAACGCCAAACGGTGAGCGGGCGATAGCTATGCTGGAATCGGACAAGGTGTTCGCTGGTTCGGTTCCGGAAAACTACGACCTCTACATGGTGCCGTTGATTTTCGAGCCGTACGCCGCGAACATGGCGCAACGTGCGGCGGTGTTGTCGCCGGGCGCCGTTCTGGAAATCGCCGCGGGCACCGGAGTTGTCACCCGCGCATTGGCGCCAAAGCTGCCTTCCACAGCAAGCTATATCGTCACCGACCTCAACCAGTCGATGCTCGACTACGCCGCATCGCGGCAAACTCCCGACGATCGTATCAAATGGCGACAGGCGGATGCGCTGGCGCTGCCGTTCGAAAACGCGACCTTCGATCTCGTTTGTTGTCAGTTCGGCGCGATGTTCTTTCCCGACCGCCCGGCGGCTTACCGCGAAGCCAAGCGGGTCCTGAAGCCGGGAGGACATTTTTTATTCAACGTATGGGATTGCATCGAGGAGAATGTCTTCGCAGATGATGTGACGAATGCTCTCGCAAGGTTGTTTCCGGACGATCCGCCGCGCTTTCTGGCGCGCACACCGCACGGCTACCACGATACGGCGCTGATCCGCGGCGAGCTGGAGGACGCGGGTTTCTCTCGTGTGGCGATCGAGACGAGGGTCGAACAAAGCCGCGCGCCCTCGCCGCGCCTTCCAGCCGTTGCTTATTGTCAGGGAACTCCTCTGCGCAACGAAATCGAGTCCAGAGAGGCGGGAAAGCTGGAAGCAGCGACCGACTACGCCGCATCCGCGATTACAGACAGACATGGCAGCGGCGAAGTTGCAGCCAAAATTCAGGCCCACGTCATCATGGCTAAGGTCTAGGTTTATGGCAGCCCTTTCCAAAACTTGAACGTGATCCAAAGCGATCCAATAAGGCTCCCTCATGATCCCCAAATCCCGCCTCGATGCACTGACCGACGGCGTGTTCAGCGTCGCGATGACGCTGTTGGTGATCGACCTGCGGTTGCCGGAAACATTCCAGCCGCAGAGCGCCGCGGACCTGCTGCATCGAATCGTCGAGCTCGGCAGCCAGCTGCTCGTCTATGTCATCAGTTTCTATGTGCTGGCGCTGCGCTGGACCGGCATGGTGAAGCTCGCGCCGCGCGGCGAGGAGGTCAGCGAGGCCTACACCAAATGGGCTATGCTGCATCTCCTGCTGATCACACTGGTGCCGTTCACGACTATGCTGATCGGCCGTTACCCGACGCTGGCGCCCGCCGTGTGGTTCTATGCGGCGAACACCGTGGCCTTCGCGCTTGTGGCGGCACGCATGGTCACGCTGTCCGAATACCGCGCCTCGGAAACGCGCAAGATCGAGGACCGCATCGGCTTGAGCATGCTGATCGCATCCGCCGTCGCCGCCGTTCTCATCAGCCTCGTCGAGCCGAAATGGGCGCTGCTCGGCTTCGTGCTGAATTCGCTGGATGCGCCCCTTCGGGGACTCGTCAATCGGCGCGGCAAGCCGGGACGCGGATGAGATAAGCGATATCCGGGATTGAGGTTGGCAACCCGCGTGTCGCTTCGCTCATGCAGACCACTCGCCACAGAAGGGTAGCAACTGACGGTGGCGTTTCCAACGCTTGCAACGCGCGCGAACCTTTTGCAATCTGATGCGACAAATGCGGGGATTGTCAGCATCGCGAGGGAAGAATCATGACGCCGTTCCGGGCGATTGCCCTATTGTCCGCCGCAGTCTTCGGCCTTTCTGTTGCGCCTGCCGCTGCGCAAGACAAGACACCTCCCTCTCAGCTCGTCGAAAAGCTCAACGCCTATGTCGGCTGCATCAACCGGCTTTCTGAGCGCTCCTATCAGTCCCGCAGCGGCTATTTCTCGTGGGCGAAACAGAGCGGGCCGACCGGCAAGGAGCGCATCATCTACGGCACCTACACCATCTATGACACGTCGGATTGCCAGAAGAACATCGAGAAGGCCAACGCGCTGGAGCCGCGCGACGCCGAACTCGAGTCTGCTGCTTCCGCGTATGCCGACGCCGTGGGCAAGCTCGAGCCGCTGTTGAAGGAGGCCGACGACTATTACGAGCAGGAGAACTACAAGGACGACAAGATGGCCAGGGGCAAGGCGCTGCATCCGCGCCTCGTCGCGGCATGGGATGCATTCGCAAGCGCCGACAAGAAACTGCGCGCCGGCGTTGAAGCCATCAAGGACAAGCAGGCGGCAGAACAGCTCGCAGCGATCGAGACGAAAGAAGGCCGCAAGGTGCATTATCACGTCGAAGCGCTGATGATCCAGGCCAAGCGCCTGCTGCGCGCGGAGGACGCCGACAAGCCGGACATCGCCGCGATCACGCAGGCGCTAACTGAGTATGAAGCCACGGTGAAGGCAGCCGAAGATGCATCGGGCAAGGACGGCGATACGAAACTCGGCTCGTTCTTCATGAACAATGCCAAATCATACCTGACCTCGGCGAAGCAACTGATGCGCCGCATCCGTGACAAGGTGCCCTACAGCCAGGGCGACCGCATGATGCTTGGCGGTGGTGGCGGCTGGATGGTCGAAGGCTCGCCGCCGCGGCTGCTCCGCGACTACAACCAGTTGATCGAAAGCTACAACCGCGGCGCCCATATCTGAGCGCCGCGCGTATTGTCTTGTGCCGACGAGCCAGCGCGTTGCTCGCCGCCGCGGGAGGCCGCTATCTCATCGAGATCGCAAGGCCGGAGAGATCGGCGTTGGCCATCAAGCCGAACTGACGGCCGGCGAGTTCCAGCACCGCGCCCTTCTGGTTGCTCAGCACGATGGCGCGGGCACCGCCGCCGATCGCCAGCCCCGCGCCGGCCGCGCCATAGACGCCGGCGACATCGGAAGGACGATTGATGTTGCTGACGCGGCCGTGCAGCACGGTCTTCGAGCCGCCGAACACCAGGCCGTAATCGAGTCCGCCGACCGAGAGCGGATAGCGCCGGCCGTGAAAGGTGAGCGTGCCGCCGCCGCCGGACGCGCCGATGATCCAGCCGCCTTTATAAACCGTCAGCGTCACCGCGCCGCTGTCGGCGCGAGCGACGGAACACAGGCCAAGGCAGACGGCCAGCGTGAGCAGAACGACGCGAAACCGAGATGATGACGGCATAGGGAGTTCTCCGGGTTCGGAAGGAGGGAAATGATTCGGACCGCCCTCAAGCGTAGGGACCCGGCGCGGCAGGTGCAATCCGCACGCCGCTCACGATCCGCAATCGAGCCGGGCCAGAAATAGGGTGATAGGATCAGGTCAGGACGCCGCATTCCTCGGCCCGTCGCCGCGCGGCAGCCGATCCGGAAAATGCATTCAGCGCGGACACGACGATCATGCACAATCTGACCCCTTTCTCCGGCTTCATCGGCGGCGCGCTGATCGGATTGGCCACCGCGCTCTTGATGCTGCTGACCGGCCGGATCGCCGGCATCAGCGGCATCTTCGGCGGGCTGCTGCGCGGCGGCGACCGTGGCTGGCGGATCGCCTTCATCGCAGGACTGATCGCCGCGCCGCTGCTGGCGGCGCTCGCAGGGCAATCGCTGCCAATGCCGACGATGCCCGTGAGCCTTGTCGTGGTCGCAATCAGCGGCCTGCTCGTCGGCATCGGCACTCGCGTGGGCGGCGGCTGCACCTCCGGTCATGGAGTCTGCGGTATCGCGCGGCTGTCTACGCGCTCGATCGCCGCCACCGCGATCTTCATGCTGGTAGCGATCGTCGTCGTGGCGATCCTGCGCCACGGCATCGGAGGCTGATGCCATGCCGATGCTGCTCGCGAGTTTTCTCTGTGGACTGATCTTCGGCGCAGGCCTTCTGATCTCCGGCATGACGCAGCCGGACAAGGTGCTCGGCTTTCTCGATCTGTTCGGCGCATGGGATGCAACGCTCGCTTTTGTGATGGCAGGCGCGGTCGCGGTGACAGCGGCGGGGTTTGCGCTGGCGCGGCGGCGCGGCATCCCTCTGCTGGCGGAAAAACTGCGATGGCCCGATCGTAGCGATATCGATGCACCGCTGGTCACTGGCGCTATCTTGTTTGGCATCGGCTGGGGGGTGGTCGGCCTGTGTCCGGGTCCGGCGCTGGTCAATCTCGTGGGACTGAGCGGGCCCGTGATCGTCTTCGTGATTGCGATGGCGGCAGGAATGGCCGGTTACGATTGGCTGCGTGATGCGCTCAATCGACGAAGCGATTCGTCGCTGCATGAGGGGCGCAATCGATGATTGCGATAACACGAAACACAATTCGCGTTAAATGAGTTCCGGACATCACATTCTACTGTTACGCGCATTTTTCTCTGTCAAAACAAGCATTTTCTCGTTGTTTTGCGGTTCTTCAGGCAGCTCAAAGATTGTTAATAATCTGGTAACCATATCATTAGCCTTATGCGGGGGGATGGGGGTCTCAATCCAGTCAGCTTCTTTGGAAGCAGCTTCGGGAGGGACTGATGACCCAAGATTTGCAAACCGGAGCGCAAGGCCCGCGGCCGGATCAAGCTGGACTTACGCCGAGCGCGGCGATTCCGGCATTGATCGGTTCCACGGTCACCGAAGTCGAACGAGAGCTTGTGCTGCAAACGCTGGCGCGTTGCGACGGCAACCGTACCCGCGCAGCACGGGTCCTCGGCGTGTCGGTGCGCACGCTGCGCAACAAGATACGGCAGTATGCTGCCATCGGACTCGACGTGCCCGATCACGGCTGACGTCGGCCTGCGGTCGGTACCGCGCGGCCCGATGTCGTCGAGCATCTACCGGTGCGGACATTCCCGGTAGCCGAACCTGTCGATGATATCCGCGCCGGAGATGGTGTGGAACGCCAGCGTATCCAAGTAGTGATGGTCCATCACATACTGGCGCAGTTTCGGGTTGTAAGCGCTCAGCATGCGTTGGGTCGACGACGCGTTAATGCGACGCTGGCGATCATGGCCCGAGTGAAACAGAAGCTGCGCGCTGCGCTCGACGCAGACGTTACGCAAGCCGAGGAACAAAGTGCAGTTCGACTGGCAATGACCCCTGATACGAAACAGCTCGCCGCTGGCATTGGCGCGATCGATCTCCGGCTGGAAATCCTGAATCCAGCCGCCCATGCCGAACCGTTCCGACGTCGAGGCGCGAGCCGAAGACGGGATTGTCAGACAGAACGAGCCAGACAGACAGAGCACAGCGCCGACGAAACAGGTCAGGTATTTCACCTCACGTCCCCCGATTGTTCGCAACACCTCAGCCGAACCGCGCCCGGCTACGCTCGCGTGCCTTTTCCGCTTCCACCGCGCGATCGCGCGCGGGCGCCTGCGTGTGGAGCGACGCCAGCAGATGATGCGCGACATGCGCGACGTCATGGACGGCGCGATCGAACGCTGCCCGATTCGCCGCCGACGGCTTGTTGAAGCCAGAGAGCTTGCGCACGAATTGCAGGGCCGACGCATGGATTTCGTCGTCCGTCGCCGGCGGCTCGAAATTGAACAGCGTCTTGATATTCCGGCACATGAATTTTCTCCGGCTGATCTCCTCGCGAGCCGCGATCATATCCCGCCGCAGTCGCCGCCGCCACCCGCATCGCCGCCGCAGAAACCACACGGACTACGCGGGCAAGCGCTCTCGCTCCTCGAGGCCGGCATCGCACCGATGGTAGTATTTCGCCCAGCAAACGAATAGAACGGCCCACGCCCTGCCGCCCGGTGTGAAACGTGACGGTGAGAACATCATATCTTCATGAGTGAAAATGCGGACAACGCAGCGAACGGCGCTGAACGACCACCGGGAGATATATTTTCCCGGCGCCGCGCTGTGATGCGCTGGATCCTCGCTGCGTTCTTCACCGCCGCCGGTATTGCGCACCTGATGACGCCCGACGCCCTGCTCTCGATCACGCCGTCCTGGGTGCCGTTTGCGCCGCAGGTTATTGCCATAACGGGGCTGTGCGAGATCGCGGGGTCCGTCGCGCTGGTCACGGGATATTTCCGTTACGCGGCCGGCATCGCGCTGGCGATCTATGCGCTGTGCGTGTGGCCCGCGAATTTCAAGCACGCCATCGACGGCATTGCGATTCCGCATATCGCCAATAGCTGGCTCTATCACGGCCCGCGGCTCGCGTTTCAGCCGGTCATTATGTGGTGGGCACTGTATTGCGCCGAGGTCATCGACTGGCCGTGGCGGCGCAACCGCAATGGCAGCTAGTGGGAGAGGATTTGACATTCGCTACCCGGTTTGCAGCGAACGCGAGAAGCGAATGTCAAATCCAAACTCCACTAGAAACCTATATTTTCTAGTGGTCCTTTGATTCTAACATTTGCAAGAACGCCTGCCGCAATGGGGTGCAAATGTTAGAATCGGACCACTAGTCGCTGCGCTACATAGCGCAGCTATGATGTCGCCGCACAGGGCACGAAAAAAGCCATGGCGAGCGCATCCATCTCTCTTGCGCGTTTCCCGCTCAGGTTGCAGATTAAGACAGGGGTTTGGGGGTTGCGTCTTGCGTGCAATGGCTTGTGTGCTGGTGACGTTGGTGCTGGGCGCGTGCAGCAACCGCGATCCCTATGTCACATCCGCCAGTGAGGCCCCTTCGGGCAACTGGAAGATCTCGCGCCAGCTCGACAAGGTCACGCAAACCGAACTGCCCAGTGCAAGCGTGCGCGCCATGGCGTCGAACACCTATGTCGCCAACGCCAGTGGATCGATGCTGCAGATCACATGCTTCGACAAGCAGCCGATCGTGCGTTTTGCATTTGAATTCAAGATCGGCTCCGACAAGAACACCATTCTCGGCTACCGCTTCGACGACAAGCCCGGGCACGACAGCGTCGCATCCCGCGTATTGACCGGCGAAAACGCGATACTGATCGACAATCCGGTTGCGGTCGCGGAATTTGTCAATGAACTGTCCGGATCGCAAAAGCTCTATCTTCGTATCCGCTCGCTGACGCTTGGCCGCACCACCGCCGAATATCCGCTCGACGGATCGGCCGCGGCGGTTCAGGCGGCTTTCGCCGGATGTCCGGTGATGGCCGCACAGACGAAGAAGCACACGTCCTGATCCCTGAAATCCGCTGAATCGGTTCCGCCGTGCCTCGCTTGCGGTCCCACGCGCGGCCTCCTATGAACACCTGACCTTTCCGTCACGACGCGCACGGCCGGACAAGCGCGGCAAGCCCCCACGACCATAGGCGCCTTTTTCATGACATCGACACCGACGGCCCCGAGAGCCGAACGCCGACCGCATACTTCCACGCACCACGGCGTCACGATCACAGATGACTATGCGTGGCTGAAGGACACGAATTGGCAGCAGGTGCTTCGTGAACCGTCGCTACTGGCGCCGGACATCCGCGCCTATCTCGAGGCCGAGAACGCCTATTCGAATGCCCTGCTCGCGGAGACCGAGCCTCTGCAAAAACAGCTCGTCGCGGAAATGCGCGGCCGCATCAAGGAGGACGATTCCACCGTCCCCTCGCCCGACGGACCCTTCGCCTATTTTTCGAAATACCGCGAGGGCGGCCAGCACCGGATGTTCGGGCGGCAGCCGCGCGACGGCGGCGACGCCCGCTTTCTCATTGATGGCGACGCGCTTGCCGAAGGCAAGCAGTTCTTCCAGCTCGGCGGCACGCGTCATTCTCCGGATCATCGCCTCGAGGCGTGGAGCGTCGACGATCGCGGTTCGGAATATTTCACAATCCGGATTCGCGACTGGGATAGCGGCGCCGATCTCGCCGACGTCATCGAGGAGACCGATGGCGGCGTGGTGTGGAGCGCGGACTCCTGCGCGTTCTACTACGTCAAGCTCGACGACAACCATCGCCCGATGCAGGTCTATCGTCACCGGCTCGGCACACCGCGGTCGGAGGACGTGCTGGTGTATCAGGAGCAGGACGCCGGCTGGTTCACACATATTCATGAGAGCGCCAGCGGCCGCTTCTGCGTGATTGCCGGCGGCGATCATGAGACCTCCGAGCAGCGGCTGATTGATCTCGCCGAGGCCGAGGCGACACCTCGCCTGATCGCGGTGCGCGAGGAAGGCGTGCAATACTCCGTCGCCGATCGCGGCAGTGAGCTTTTCATCCTCACCAACGCCGACGGCGCCATCGACTTCAAAGTCATGACGGCGCCGCTGGCGGAGCCCGGACGCGCGAACTGGCGCGACCTGATTCCCTATCGTCCCGGCACCTACGTGCTCGATCTCGAACTGTATTCCGGCCACATGGTGCGGCTCGAGCGCGCCAACGCGTTGCCGTCGATCGTCATCCGCGATCTCGCGAGTGGAGACGAGCACGCCATCGCCTTCGACGAGGCCGCCTATTCGCTCGACACCCATGGCGGCTACGAATTCGACACCACCACCTTGCGCTTCAGCTATTCGTCGATGACGACGCCGACTGAGGTATTCGATTACGACATGACGAACCGCTCGCGAACTTTACGCAAGCGCCAGGAGATTCCCTCGGGGCATGATCCTTTGAATTATGTCACCACCCGCATCGTGGCGAAGGCGAACGACGGCGCCGAGGTGCCAGTCTCGATCCTGCATCGCAAGGATTTCGCGCCGGATGGCCGCGCGCCGCTGCTGCTCTACGGCTACGGCTCCTACGGCCATGCCATGCCGGCGTCGTTCTCGGCCAACCGGCTGTCGCTGGTCGATCGCGGCTTCGTCTACGCCATCGCGCACATCCGCGGCGGTGCAGACAAAGGGTGGGGCTGGTATCTCGACGGCAAGCGCGAGAAGAAAACCAACAGTTTTGACGATTTCGCGGCTAGCGGCCGCGCGCTGATCGCGGCGAACTACACGTCTGCAAAGAACATCGTTGGCCACGGTGGCAGCGCCGGCGGCATGCTGATGGGGGCGGTCGCCAACCGTGCCGGCGAGTTGTTCGCAGGCATCGTCGCGGAGGTGCCGTTCGTCGACGTGCTCAACACCATGCTCGATGACACACTACCGCTGACGCCGCCGGAATGGCCGGAATGGGGCAACCCGATTGAAAGCGCAAAGGACTTTCACACCATCCTGTCCTATTCGCCCTACGAGAACGTCGCGGCGAAGGACTATCCAGCGATCCTCGCTTTGGGCGGGCTGACCGATCCGCGCGTCACCTACTGGGAGCCGGCGAAATGGATCGCACGGCTGCGCGCCACCATGACGTCGGGCGGCCCGGTTCTGCTGCGGACCAACATGGGCGCGGGACACGGCGGCGCCTCCGGCCGCTTCAACCGGCTCGACGAGGTCGCCCTCGCCTATGCCTTCGCACTGTGGGCGGTGAAGCACGATCAGGCACCGGAAACCTGACGACAGGCACAAAAAAGCCGGCGCACAAAGGCGCCGGCTTTGAAATGCACAACGGCCGATCAGTCGTGATCCATTTTGCCGATGTGCTTCTGCGAATAAAGCTCGACGCCGAGCTTTTTGATAAGATCGATCTGGGTTTCGAGGAAGTCGATATGGCTTTCCTCATCCTTCATCAGGCTCTCGAAGATGTCGCGGGTGACGTAATCCTTGGCCGCGTGGCAGTGGGTCGCAGCCTCTTCGTAGAGCGCGCGCGCCGAATATTCCGCCTTGAGATCGCAATCCATTACCTCGGCGACGTTCTGGCCGATGTGCAGGGGATCAAGCACCTGCATGTTCGGAAAGCCGTCCAGGAAGATGATGCGGTCGATCAGCTTGTCGGCATGCTCCATTTCCTCGATGGACTCCGCGCGCCATTTCTTGCCGAGATCCTTGATGCCCCAGTTGTCCAGCAGCCGGTAATGCAGCCAATACTGGCTGACCGCGGTCAGCTCGTGGCGGAGCGCCTTGTTCAGGTATTCGATAACCTTCGGGTCGCCCTTCATGGAGCAGCTCCTGTTGTTGTGCGTTGACGCTGGTGGGCCGGGCCATCGCGCCCGCCGATCCAATTTAGAATACTTCTAAATCAGATTCGGCGGCGCGACAACCCCCAAGAAGGATGGCGCAGCTATCCAACAACGGTGTTAGCCGAGGCGATGGATGGTGCAAAAGGCGTTGGAGGGGATTATCGAAGACGTCAGAGAGTGATTTCGGTCTGAATCTGCTCGACTTCTGCGTGCATCGCGGAGTGGGGACACCCGTCGCAACATTTTTTGGCGCAGGCGCCGAGCGCTTCCTTGATGATGGTCTTGATGGTTCGGGCACATCGCCCGCATTCCGCGCTGCATCCGAGACATCCGTAAACCTGCTTGGGCGAACGCCGCAGGTCGTCTGCTGCGGTCACGGCGGAGCGAACGTCGTGATCGGTCAATACGTTACAAGAACAAACGATCATGAAAACGGAACCCACTTACGACACGCGGAGACGGACCGATATTGTTAGACCGTGTCGCGAAACGCAAAGGGAAAACCGCCAGTTTCAAGCAATTCCAAACTGCGCGGAAGCCGGATGAAACCGCAATCTCGTTGTTTCCGTAACATACTGATATACATAATAAAATATTCACATCACCTTCTCCTGATCATGGCAGGATTGAGCCATTCCGTTCATTGATCGTTCAAACCGGGTGTGAAAACTTTGGACGACAGACCGCTCTGCGTATGTGCTGTCGATTGGGATGCAGAAGGAAGGTGAAGCCATGAAGAGAACATTGATGGCATTGGCGACCATTGCCATGGTCACAGCGGTGGCTGCGCCTCAAGCCGCCGAAGCGCGCGGTGGTCGGGTCGCAGCCGGCGTCGTTGGCGGGCTGATCGGCGGCGCCATCATCGGCGGCGCATTGGCGGGTCCGGGCTATTATTACGGACCAGGCTATTACGGTGCGGGGTACGCAGGCTATTACGGTCGGGGGTATGGACCCGGCTACGGCTACTACGGCGGCCCGGCCTATGTCGCGACGCCAGGCTGCTACTGGCAGCGCCAGCGCTTCTGGGATGGTTTCGGCTGGCGGCTCCGGCGCGTCCGGGTATGCGGCTGATCCGGCGGCGGCCTGATTTATCGAATCAGTTTCCGGATTATAGTGGTGTTTCCGGAGCGCCGAGCGTGATGGCCTGAAAAAGCCGTTTTTTCGGCCAACTGACTTGCGAACGTTTGATCAGGTTGATGTTGGGCGCTTCCAGGGAGACAGCCGACTTGAACGACGGCGTTGCAATTTGCCCCTAACCGGCGCCCAACCGTGGCGCTTCCCTTCAGGAGAGTTTCCAAAATGAAGAAGACAGTTTTCGCCCTCCTCGCGGCCGCGACGGTTGCGGTTGGCTCAGTAGCGACGGCTCCGCAGGCGAATGCCGGCGGCGGCGCGGTGGCGGCCGGCGTTGCCGGCGGTCTGATCGGCGGCGCCCTCATCGGCGGCGCGATTGCCAACAGCCGCCCGGCCTACGCCGAGCCGGGCCCGGCCTACATCGTCGAAGAGCCGCCGTGCCACATGGTGCGCGAGAAATTCTGGGACGGATATGGCTGGCGCTTCCGCCGCATCCGGGTTTGCGACTGATCCATAGGTCCTGACGATCCGACCCGAGAGACCCGGCTTCACAGCCGGGTTTTTCTTTGGCGGATCTGGCACTTTATTGTTTTGGTGCGTTTTCTTCTCGCGAACCAAATTCATCCTGGAGCGGGATGCGGGCGGAAAACCGCTACACACTTTCCTCATCCCGCTCTAATGCGCCGCATTCATCGCGCGCAGCACCGCGTCGCTGGGCCAGCAATCCACTTTAAGTTTGGCGGACTTCTGGTAAGCGCCGAGTGCTGCGCGCGTCAGCATCCCTGCCTTGCCGTCGATCTTGTCCTTGTACAGGCCGATCCGCGTCAGATGGCGCTGCATCGCCTCGACGTCGCGGCTGCGCAACTGCGTCGATGCCGACCATGGCGTCGCGAACGGCAGCGGACTGGTCATGCGGTCGGCGAGATGGCCGACGAACAACACGTAAAGGTCGGAGAAATTGTATTCCTTGATCACGAAGTAGTTCTTCGTGGTCAGGAACGACGGGCCATAGATACCTTCCGGTTGCAGCAGCGACGCCGGCTGTGCTCGCTCGTCCGCGGTCAGCTTTTGTCCGCGCACCGGCAAAAACCCTTCGCGCAACCAATCGCCGATCGGCTTCTTCACCTCGGGCACGCCCTCCGTGCAATCGACGCTCGCTGGCGCGCGCGCCTCGTAGGCCCAGCGCACACCGGGCTGCCAGCCCTTGTTGACGAGCTGCTGCGCGGCCGACGCCAGCGCATCCGGCACCGAGGTCCAGATATCCACGCGGCCGTCACCATCGAAATCGACGCCATGTTTGGCGAGCTCGGACGGGAGAAATTGCGTGAGGCCGGTGGCGCCGCCCCACGACGCGCGGAAATTCTTGCGCGAGACGACTCCGTTCTGCAACAGCAGCAGCCCGTCGATGAATTCGGTGCGATACTGGTCCTTGCGGCGGCCGACATAAGCCTGCGTCGCCAGCACGCGCATCGCGTCGTAAGGCAGCGTGTAGCGGCCGTAGTCGGTCTCGCGGCCCCAGATCGCAAGAATGATGGGCGCGGGAACGCCGAAACGCTTTTCGATCGCGTTCAGTGTCGGCCCGTATTTCTGCATCAGCCGCTGCCCTTCGGCCGCCAACCGGGCGATGCTGCCCTCTTTGAGGTAGTCCGCCGGCACCTGAACGAATTCCGCCTGCGAAGGCGCACCAGTCGCGGGCCGGCCCGGCAGGATCAGATCGGGCAACTTGTAGTCAGGTTCGAGCCCCGTCGTCACGGTATCGAAGGTCGCGCGCGAGACACCTGCCTGCTGCGCGTCGGCCCACAGCGAGGTGATGAAACGCGTGAAGCCGGCGTCCGCGGCATACGCGGGCACTCCGGCTCCAAGTGCGATCGCGAATATCATTACGATCGCAAGCCACGGTCCCCGCAGGATGATCCGGCCGATCGCCATCATCCTTAATGCTCCGTCTGGCCGTGCGCCACGTTCGACGGCACGCTCGAGATGCGATCCGCAAGTGCAATGCCGATCGCCGAAATGATGAATACGGTGTGGATGATGGTCTGCCACATCACGCCGGTTTCGGTGTAATTCGTAGCGCGCGCCGCGCTGCCGAGGTTTCCGGCTTCGATGAAGGTCCGCAACAGGTGGATCGAGGAGATGCCGATGATCGCCATTGCGAGCTTGATCTTGAGAACGCTGGCGTTGACATGACTGAGCCACTCCGGCTCATCGGGATGACCTTCGAGATTGAGCCGCGACACGAAGGTCTCATAGCCACCGACGATGACCATCACCAGCAGATTCGAGATCATCACCACATCGATTAGGCCGAGCACGACCAGCATGATCTGCTGTTCGCTGAAATCGAAGGAGTGCCCGATAAGATGCCACAGCTCCTTCAGAAACAGGACGACATAGACGCCCTGGGCGATAATCAGACCGATATAGAGCGGCAGCTGCAGCCAGCGCGAGGAGAAGATCAGCATCGGCAGCGGGCGCAGAGCAACGACCTTCACGGGTCGCGGAGTTTTAGGCGTCGGGGACATGATGCGGCCTTGTCGTGACGGGAGAAGCGTTCTAGTCGATTCACCGTGACGGAATCGAGACGGTACGCCGCGGCAAAACGCAGCGCGGGGTCGATTCCAGCACACAGCGATTCATTTCCACCTTACTTGACAGCGACCACGAACAAACGCGGAAAGCGCAGCAGCACCTTGCCGTCCGCCTGCGGCGGATAGGCGGCGGCGATGCGCGCCGTGTATTCGCGCAAGAACTCTTTCCTTTCGGCAGGTTCCAGTGGATCGACGAACGGCCGCAGTCCGGTGCCCTTGACCCATTCGACGATCGCCGTGGCCTCCGCAAGGACGTGATTATAAATAGTATGCCAGATCTCGATGCGCTGACACAGCGGCCGCAGCGCATCGTAGTAGGCGCCTGGCTTCGCCAGCACGTCTTTCGCCCGCGCGGCATTGGCAAGTGTTTGACGCCACGGTCCCGAATGAGCCACCTCGCGCATCATCACATGAGTTGGCTCATCGAGATTGTCCGGCATCTGGACCGCCAGCACACCGCCTGAGGGCAGTGCGCCGAGCAGCCGCTGCAACTGGCGCAGATGCTCCGGCACCCACTGGAAGATCGCATTGGCAAACAGCAGATCGGTGTTCGCCGGCGGAGCCCAGTGCGCAACGTTGGCTTCGACAAATGTCTGTCCCGGCAGCCGTTCGCGCGCTCGCCGCAGCATGTCGGCAGATGTATCGATACCGATGATCGCGGCCTGCGGCCAGCGCTCGACCAGAAGTTCGGTGGAATTGCCGGGTCCGCAGCCTATATCAATGACCTTGCGCGGTGCGTTCAGCGGAACCTGCGCCAACAGATCGCGCGACGGCCGCGTCCGCTCGTCCTCGAACTTCAGATACTGCTCGGCGCTCCAGTCGTCCATCCCGCCTCTCCGATCCCAAACAAACGCAGCAAACCAAGTCAACGCCGATCACGGCGGAAAGATGTATGTCATAGAAGTCCACGGCCGGCGCTGCGGTCAGCCTCGCCGCGGTCGCGGAAGCGGCGGAGCCGAACGCGGCGCACGCGGAACGGCACCTTTGTCCTGCATGGTGTCCTTTATGGCGGTTTGCTCGACCAGCGACAGACAATGGGCGGCGGCTTCCCCCAGACTGTCCGCCACCGCGTCGGCTTTGAGGTCGTTTCGGGTCATCGCGCTGTTGGTCCGTCCCCAGCAACAGACAAGGATGCGCGCCCGCGGCATCTTGCGGCGCAGCTTGCGCACGAGATGGCGCGTGTGGGCCGGACTGCCATCATCGAGCGTCGACACGCAAGCGAGCATTACGCCCGAAACGTCGAGCCGAAATAACCCGCTCGGCGACGTCTCCTCCTTCCTCGCGGCTCGTGCCCCGAGACCGTGCTTCGACAGGATCTGAGCCAGAAACATCGCGGCGGCCTCGTCGAGATCGCTGCGCTCGGCGACGCACAGCACCGGACATTCGGCCTGCCAGTCCGGCGGAAGGCCCTCGCGGATGATGAACGGCAGTTCGGGCATCGGCACATGGGCCGTCACCTCTGCGGCGTCGGCGGTTTCTGCATCCTTCGTCTCCTCGCCCTCCGGAGCATCGTCAAACTCGGAGGCCAGCCCGTCGATCACCTCGGCGACGCCGTCCCTGATTTCAGCCAGGCGGTCAGGCGACAGCCGGTCGCGCCTGAGGTCGGCCTGCGCCAGCATCAACCCCTTGAGCGCGACGTTCTCATAGTATTCGGCGAGCGACCGCTCCTTCAAAAACTTTTCGGCCATGTCCACGGCCTCCGCCGGATCGTTGGCCAGCATCCGCTGATAGAACAGCTCCGGCGGGGACAGCGCGGGACGATTGCCCAGAAGGATGTCGAGAAACCTGAGATGTTCGACATGACGGCCAAGCACGACCAGGCAGACCGTCAACGGAGTCGCGAGAACAAGACCGATCGGTCCCCACAGCGCGGTCCAGAATGTCGCCGAGGCAACGACGGCCACAGGAGACAATCCGCTGCTATGTCCCACGAGCAAAGGTTCGAAGACCTGACCGACCAAGAGCTCTGTCAGGAGAATGAGCGCGCCGCTCCACAGCAGCATCGACCAACCGGGATCGACTGCGACGGCCAGCGTCAGGGGAAAAAACGCCGCAATGAAAACGCCGACGTAGGGCACGAACCGCAGGATCGCGGCCAGAATTCCCCAGAGGATGGCACTAGGGACGCCGATCACCAGAAGTCCACCAGCCACGATCACGCCGAAGCTGGTGTTGAGCGCGACCTGTGTCAGGAAAAGACGGCTGAGGCGGCCCGCTGCGTCGTCGATGGCCGCGGTCGCGGACTGCAGATCATTTGAGCCCGCGAGCTTGATAAGCCGATTTCGCAGATCCTCCCGTTGAAACAGAATGAAGACCACGAACACGATCACGAAGCCCACCGTCGCCAGCGGATGCAGGAGAGGACTGATGAGCGCCAAGATGCTCTCGAGGGCGGAGGGCGGCGGAGAACGCACCTCGACAGGGATAGGCTCGACCTCGCCAGGCTTTTTGGATAGCGGGGTCGATGGCGACGGCGGCTGGCTCTGCGGTACGTTGATTTCCTTGCCCAGAGTCTGAAGAATGTCCGCGGCGCGATCGAGCGGCCCTATCGCCGTCAGTGATCGCAGCGATTGAATCTTCTGCTGCATGGTTTGCTGATATCGGGGCAACCCCTCGGCCAGGTGCCTGACCTCATTCGCGATCAGACTGCCGAGCGCGAAGATCGCGACAAAGGCAAGCACGACCACCAGCGGCACACTGGCCGCGCGCGGAAAATGCCATCGCTCGAGAATATCAACCAACGGAACAAGCACAAAGCTTAAGAGCACGGCCAGCGCGATGGGAACGAATATCTCGCGGCCCACATACAGCCCGCAGATCACGAGGGCGCCGACGATCGCCGATGTCAACACCCGGTCGCCGAAACCTCCCGTTGCCCGGGGCGTCATCCTCGCGTCCAGATTCAGACTCACGGCCAGCATGACCCCGATATTCGTGGTCATCAATGATTGGCGGCCGATTTGGTTCCATGGGCGCCGGGGAGACGTCGGACGGCGCTTTCTCCCCTGCCCCGCCCCGCCGTGTCCTCTACCGCGTCAGTTTCTTGTACTTCACACGGTGCGGGATGACGCTGTCCTGACCGAGCCGGCGCATCTTGTCCTTCTCGTAGTCCTGGAAGTTGCCCTCGAACCATTCGACGTGGCTGTCGCCTTCGAAAGCCAGGATATGCGTCGCAATGCGGTCGAGGAACCAGCGATCATGGCTGATGATGACGGCGCAACCGGCGAAATCCTCCAGCGCCTCTTCCAGCGCGCGCAGCGTATCGACGTCGAGATCGTTGGTCGGCTCGTCGAGCAGCAACACGTTAGCGCCGGACTTCAGCATCTTGGCCAGATGCACGCGGTTGCGCTCGCCGCCCGACAGCGCGCCGACCTTCTTCTGCTGATCCGCGCCCTTGAAGTTGAACGCCGAGCAGTAGCCGCGCGAATTGACTTCCTTCTTGCCGAGCAGGATCTGGTCGTTGCCGCCGGAAATCTCTTCCCAGACGTTTTTCGAACCGTCGAGCGCATCGCGCGACTGGTCGACGTAGCCGAGATGCACGCTGTCGCCGACGGTGATGGTGCCCTTGTCCGGCTCTTCCTGCTTGGTGATCATGCGGAACAGCGTGGTCTTGCCGGCGCCGTTGGCGCCGATGACGCCGACGATGCCGCCGGGCGGCAGCTTGAAGGTGAGATCGTCGATCAACAGGCGATCCCCGAAGCCCTTGGCCAGGCCCTCGAAATCAACCACGTTGTTGCCGAGCCGCTCCGCCACCGGAATGATGATCTGCGCCGTCTGCGTCTGCTTATCATTGGCCTTGGCGAGCAGGTCCTCATAGCGCTGGTAACGCGCCTTGGATTTGGCCTGACGCGCTTTCGGCGAGGACGCGATCCATTCCTGCTCACGTTCCAGCGTCTTCTGGTGCGCGACGTCCTCGCGGCCTTCCTGCGCAAGACGCTTCTGCTTTTG
The DNA here is from genome assembly GCF_051912485.1 of Nitrobacter sp. JJSN. Taxonomy (GTDB): domain Bacteria; phylum Pseudomonadota; class Alphaproteobacteria; order Rhizobiales; family Xanthobacteraceae; genus Nitrobacter. Next base: position 2,491,510 of record NZ_CP196822.1, read on the forward strand.
AACGAGCCACGCCGAGTAATTGCCCTCGTAGGGAATCCCCTTGCCGCGATCGAGTTCGAGAATCCAGCTCGTCACATTGTCGAGAAAGTAGCGGTCGTGGGTGACGATCAGGATCGCGCCGGGATAGTTGCGCAGGTGGCCTTCGAGCCACGACACCGACTCGGCGTCGAGGTGGTTGGTCGGCTCGTCCAGCAGCAGCAGGTCGGGCTGGTCGAGCAGCAGCTTGCACAGCGCGACGCGGCGGCGTTCACCGCCGGAGAGTTTGGTCACGTCGGAGTCATCGGGTGGGCAGCGGAGCGCGTCCATCGCCTGGTCGACCTTGCTGTCGAGGTCCCAGAGGCCCGCGGCCTCGATCTCGTCCTGCAGCTTGGTCATCTCGTCGGCGGTCTCGTCGGAATAGTTCATGGCCAGTTCGTTGTAGCGATCGAGGATCGCCTTCTGCTTGGCGACGCCGAGCATGACATTTTCGCGAACCGTCAGGCTGGCATCGAGCTGCGGCTCCTGTTCGAGATAGCCGACGCGCGCGCCATCGGCGACCCACGCTTCGCCGTTATATTCCTTGTCGAGCCCGGCCATGATCTTCAGCAGCGTCGACTTGCCCGAGCCGTTGACGCCGAGCACGCCGATCTTGGCATCCGGGTAAAACGACAGATGGACGTTATCCAGCACTTTGCGGGTGGGATAGGCCTTGGTCAGACCCTGCATGAAATAGACGAACTGGCGCGCCATCGTGATTCCTGAAAGCATTTCTTGGGAAATTTGCTGCCGCTGATGTAGCGGCGCGGGGGCGAAAGGGCAACCTTGCCTTAACCAGCCGGAAAGGTTGACGAGAAGAACATTTCGTCCCGTATCATTCGAACCGCTTTTTAATTGAAATCCACGAAGAATGGCGAGACCAGCGCAATCATGGCGGTCTTCCAGCAGGAAGCCCGCGACCTAACATGGCAGAAACGACCATGACGACCAGCGTATCGGCGTCAGCGTCCAAGGGGACCGAAAAACAGGATCACCGGCGCGGATGGCTGCACGAGGTTCGCGTGTTCTGGCGCGACTTCATTGCAACCGCATTCAACCCCTACCGGCCCGAACTGCACTACATGCGCGGACCCGGACCTGCCTGGCGCGCCAAGCACGGCCAGCACCCGCCGCCGCGTTCCCAATGAGTTGGCCGCGCTCCCACAGCCTCGTGTCACGCGATGACATCGCCGCGTGGCTCAAGAGCGCACCCGTGCGAGTGCTTCGGTAAGTTTAGGAGAACTGCCGCGAGCGACGCGAGAAGCCTCACGCGTTCGATGTCGTCCCTGCGAAGGCAACGAAGTGGACCATTAGGAAACAGCAGATAGCGGCCGCTATGCGCCCCCGCGTGCGTGGGGGCGACCAGACCTCGAAGACGCCGCGGCTAGCGGATCGTGACCGGCGCAGGCAGCGGCGCCACGGTGGCCGGCTGGGTCCCGGGCAGGCTCGCCGTCTGCGGCGGCTGCAGAGCCGGTGCTGCATTGGGTCCCGGCGGAGCGGGGGCCGGCTGAGTGGAAGCCGTCGTATCGGTGTGAGGAGGACCGCCCGGCAGCACGACGACGCGGGTGCCGACCTTCACGCGATCGAACAGGTCCGACACATCCTCGTTGAGCATGCCGATGCAGCCCGACGAGACGAAATGTCCGATCGTCGACGGCTGGTTGGTGCCGTGAATGCGATACACGGTCGAGCCGAGATACATGGCGCGGGCGCCGAGCGGGTTACCAGGACCACCGGCCATGAAGCGTGGCAGATAGGGCTGGCGCTCGATCATTTCGGTCGGCGGATGCCAATCCGGCCACTCAGCCTTACGGCTGATCTTCTGCACACCTGTCCAGGTGAAGCCGTCGCGGCCGACGCGCACGCCGTAACGGATCGCGCGATTGTTGCCGAGAATATAATACAGATACGTGTTCGGCGTATCGACGACGAGGGTGCCCGCTGGCTCCTTGGTCGCGAAGGTAACTTCCTGGCGACGCAGTCTCGGCGCCAATTGCTTTTCACCGCCCTGATCGACCTCCGGCTGCTCATCCGGCGGCAGCGCCGACAGCGTGGTCGGCCTGCCGTCCGCGCCCACAGGAGCGGGCGGCACTAAACCTGCAGTCGGCCCGCCCGTCGAAGCAACCGTTTCCGGCGTACGGGTCGGATACTGCGTGGGGCCGGGCTGACCATAGCGGGGATCGTCCGGCGACATCACCGGACGCTGCTGCATACCACGGTCCGAATAGACCGGCGCGGAACCGGGGCGACCGTAACGCGGATCGTCCGGCGACATGATCGGTCCCGGCGCAGGCAGCGCTGCGGAATTGTGCTGCCGCGGCGCCTGATCGTCGTCGGCCGGATCGTAATCGGGAAGCCCATCGATCGCTTCCGGACGGTCGTCTTCACCCGGATATGGAGAAGGCGACGCGGAATAGATCGTGCCCGGCGCGGGCGGATACCCCTGCGCCGAGGCGAGCGAAGTTCCCGCTGCGCCAGCTACGACCGCCGCAAAAATCGTCAGAATGCGTTTGATCATCATCGCCCTTGTATAAGCCCGACAAACCACCGGATCGTTAATGGCCACATCGCGCAGGATAGCGGCGCATTCAAGACAATTCAGACAAAACATCCCGGATTTGGTCATAATTCCGAGATCGCGGCGAAGCGTGACCTCCATGCCTCACCAATTCCGGCGCACCGGGCAAAACCGGGGATTGTCGTGGCGATTTTTGGGGGGCGTGGTCGCGTCCATTGCGGTATTCTCAAAGGCCTGATTCGCCGGGACCGGCTGGCGCGCCCGTCGATCCGGCGTGTATTCAACCGCGTTCCGATGGCTCGATCACCGTCGCAGACCGCGCGGCCAAGGCGGAACCATAACCCATGCTGCCCGGCTTCCGTTTCCTGTCCGTCGCCATCTTGCTGGCCGTCTCGATGCTGATCTTCGGCCTGGGTGCCGCAGCTCTGCTACGGGCAACGCACGAAGAGTTCGCAAGTCAGCCTCTCAAGCAAATGCCTGAAGTCACGTTCGGGGTGCGAGAGGAGACTGAGCGGCCGACGCTGGCGGTGCTGCGGATCGATACACCCGCCGCCGATTCTGCCGAGCCGAGGCCCGACCAGGCCGAAGCACGGCATCCCCTGACGGCCTCACCGGATGTGCACTCTGAATCCAACGCCGCGGCGCTTCCTGCCACGGGTGCATCTTCGGCTGCGACCGACACGCCCTCTGTGTCCACGGCGTCGTCCAGCTCCGCCCCGCCGCAAGTCGCGGACACAGCGCCCTCCCCTGATGCAGCCACAGCAAAATCATCGGAGCCGCCACCGGGCGCAGAAGCTTCGGTCGACGCAGGCGACGCTGTCAAGCCGGATATAGCGGAAACCGACGCCGCCAAATCCAATGCCATCAAATCCAATGTCGGGGCGTCCGACGTCGCGGAAACAATGACATCTCCGCTCGGGGAGCATGTCAGGCCGCCCCTGCCGGGACGCCGTCCGACACAGATAGCACAGGCCGCCGATCCGACACCACGCGGTGTCAAACAACCGTCCACGAAGCCGTCGCGCCTCGCCAAACAGCATCGCCATCGCAAAGTGATCCGCCGATCTCTTCCTGCACGATCGGCTGCACCGAACCCGGCGCCGCCTTCAGCGTCTCCATTCGCTTTGGACTGAGTCTATTCAGGCGGGTCCGGTAGCGATCGGGGGGCCGCCCTGCAATCCCCACTCCGACCATGACCCGTCGTAGAGCGCCGAGCCGCGCACGCCGAGGCGATAAAGCGCAAGCGTCAGAACCGCGGCGGACACGCCGGAGCCGCAGGTCGTGATGACTGGCTTCGCCAGATCGAGACCGGCTGAGACAAAAGTGGTACGCAATTCGTCGCGCGGCTTCATGGTGCCGGTCGCGGCATCGAACAGTTCATTGTACGGCAGGTTGCGGCTGCCAGGGATGTGACCCGAACGCAAGCCCGGCCTCGGCTCCGCCACGCTACCCCCGAAGCGATTGACCGCGCGCGCATCAACAACCTGCTCGCGATGCGACGACAGATTGCTCACGAGCTGCGCCTTGCTGCGCACATAGGCTTGATCGAACGTCGCGGTGAACTTGCCCGGTTTTGGCAATGCCTTGCCGGATTCAATGGAGCGGCCTTCCGCGCGCCATTTCTTCAAACCGCCGTCGAGCACGCGGACATTGCGGTGGCCGAAAGACAGAAACATCCACCACACCCGCGGCGCGGCGACCCAGCCGCCGGAGTCGTAGACCACGACCGTATCGCCGGAGGAAATTCCGAGCGCGCCGACATCGCGCGCGAACTGTGCGGCATTCGGATACATATGCGGCAGCGGCGACGCACGGTCGGACACTGCATCGACATCGAAGAACACCGCGCCGGGGATGTGCGCGGCAAGAAAATCATCGACCGGCAGCGGCAGCACGCCCGGCATCTTGAACGAGGCGTCGACGACCTTGACGCCGGCATCGTCGAGATGCGCGGCCAGCCATTCGGTGGAGACAAGTGGATCGTCGACGGTGGATGGCATATCAAATCCTGTTGTCATTCCGGGATGCGCCCTCTTGGGCGCAGGCCTCAGATGTATAGTTGCACATCGGGGAATCCATACACCAGGCAGTGGTTATGGATTCCAGGTTCGCTCGCGCAGCGCAAATTGACACCGTCAATTTTGTCGCAAGCTCGCGCCTCGGAATGACGAAGAAAATTGACTGCCGCGCGAACTGAAAACCTTACCCCTTCGCCTTCGGCTCGACATTCTCGACCGCTTCCCCGGCGTCGCGCCAGGCTTTGAAACCGCCGCCGAGATGCGCGACGGGCTTCAAGCCCATGTCCTGCGCGGTCTTCGCCGCCAGCGCCGAGCGCCAGCCCGAGGCGCAATGAAAGATGAACTTTTTGTTCTCCTGGAAAATCGGTTTGGCATAAGGGCTTTCAGGATCGATCCAGAATTCGAGCATGCCGCGGGTACAGGAAAACGACCCGGGAATCCTGCCTTCGCGCTCGAGCTCACGCGGATCGCGGATATCGACGAGGATGGCATCGCCGCGCGCGACCGCGGCCTTGGCGTCCGCCACGCTCATGGTTTCGATTTCCCGGTTTGCTTCCTCAAGCAGCACTTTGATCCCGCGCGCGATCGTTTGAGTCATTTGCTCCGGCCTTTTCTCTCCCCGTTGTTACGGGAAGACTCGGATTGAAAGAACGATGCGAAACATCCTCGCACAATCGGCGTGAAGGACAAATCATGCTTAACGCAATGACCGCGTCCTGGATGTGAAGTAACCGCAACAAACGGATCTCCTAGACCTGACGGGTTTTTCATCTAGAATTGATCTGCTGCTCCGCCTATTGCTAAACGCGATATTTAGAGTGATTGATAATCAAGAAAATGCGATGAGAGCGGCATTTCAATAGGAGCGATCCATGGGCATTATTGTGTGGTTGATTGTCGGCGCGATCGCTGGCTGGCTGGCTGGCCTGATTGTAAAGGGCGGAGGCTTCGGGCTGATCGGAAACATCGTCATCGGCATCATCGGGGCAATCGTCGCCGGTTGGCTTTTGCCGCTGTTCGGGATTCTGATCGGCGGCGGTTTTTTCGCCCAGGTCGTCAACGCGGCCATCGGCGCCATCATTGTTCTCCTCGTCGTGGCGTTCATCAAGCGCGCCTGACAACAATCACGTCTTGGCAAAACGGCCGCCGACAACGGCGGCCGTTTTGCCCTGTGTGCGATCTCCGATTCAAACAAACGCTAAACGCAAGCTGCCTTTCAGCAGCGTTCGCCAGCACCACGTGCCTCCCTCAGCATCGAGCCGCGATGGATTCAGGGATGCGGCTAACTCTGGTCGCTCTCAACCGCTCCGCCGCAGCGCGATCATCATCCTCTGATCCTTTACGTAACCCAGCGGTACGCCAAGGCGCTTGACGGTTTGCGACCACCTTGCCACGGCTGTCCAGATCGCAGTTCATGTGGGTCGGCGCGATGAAAAAATCAGCGGTTTCCCAAACCCTCGTCCAGTGCAGATGGGGCTTGGCCTTCTTCAGGAACGCTGCACGCTCGCCGCAGAACGCAACTGTATAGACGTGATGCGCGTCGCTGCTCGCAACCGGTTCGGTCTTGGCGAGATAGGCTTCCAGCCCATCAACCGCTTCGGGCATGATCGTCGCCCAGTAATCGGTCGCATAGAGCCGCGATGCACCCGCGAGCCCGCCTACGAGCGGGTTATAGATAACATATTCATAAGGATGCAGCCGGCAGAGCGTGAGCGCGTTCCAGGAAAACCCAGCGGCGATCACCGCCAGCAGTCCCACCGCAACCGGCCGGTGCCAAGCCGCGACCCGCGCAATCACCGCATCCAACCCGACCCCGGCCAGCACTGCCATCGGCGGCAGCACGAACAGAAAGTGACGCAGGCCGCAAAATGCGGGGCCGTGCGCGATCGCCTCGCAGAACAGCGGAAAGAAAGCCGCGAACGCGATCAGCGCGACGTCGCGGCGGAAGCGGTCTGATGCCGCTTCCTGTGCGAGAACAGGAACAGCCGCGAACACCAACGCCAGCGCCGTTCCTGCCAGCATCAACAGGGGCACCTTGATGAGAAGATAGACCGGCACGTACCAGCGCGGCACCGTGGCCATGCGATAGATATGTCCGTCCAGCACGGTGCGGATGTCATAGCCGAAATCGCCGAAGCTGATGAGCCCTCGGATCGGATTGAGCGGCGCCAGCGCCGACCACGGCCAGGCGACGATCATGATCGCGTAGGCAATCAGGAAAGCTGGCATGAATCGCAGCAGCGATGCTGCCGTGAACGATATCGCGTCACGGGGCGCGCGGACGCGGTATGCGGGCGAATTGAGCGCGATCGCGACGGGGACATAGCAAACCAACAGGAGCGCCAGCACCTTGACGCCGAGTGCTGCGCCTGTCAGCACGCCGAAGCCCACGACATGACGAAGCCGCGGACGCGGCAGGTCGCGAGCCACCTGCGCCAGGAAGTAGATCGCGCCGGCCATCGCTGCGGCGAGCGGAATATCCTTGGTGTGGTGAAACATGGTGCCGTACCACGATCCGCACACCGCCAGCGCCACGCCAGTCAGAAATCCGGCGCGGGGGCCAGCGATCAGCCGCGCGGTGGCGAGCGCCGACCCGAGTCCCCCGACACCAATGGCGGCGCACATCAAGTGCCGCAGATCGAAGACATTGAGGGAAACAGCTTGGCCAAGCAGGACTGCAACAGAATCGAACAGCCCACCGTAGAGATAGAGATTATAGAGTTCGAAGAGCGAGCGATCGGCGAAACCGCTGCGATAGTAGGCGACGATCAACTCGCCATAGCGATGCTGTATCCATTCATCGTTGGTGACCGCATAGCCACGGAATGTGGTCAGGACGAGGATCGTCAGGATGGCAAGCAGGACGAGCGAACCGAGGTCGTACCAATCCCGCTCGGCGATCATGCGCAGTCCGCGCGGTGTCCTTGATCGGTCACCGGGTGGCGCGAGCGAACGCTCGATATTCCCCACCAGATCGCGAGCGACTTCAATCATGACGGAGGATCATCCTGCTGCACCGTCGCGCAGATGCGGCAACCAACGATTTCCGCGCCGCGCCCCGGCCCACACAGGTTTTGCTTTTGCCCGGACCAAGCAATTTTGGCAAGCGGCACGGCATGGAATGGGCCGTTTTCGACAAAAGACACACTGCGTGGCCTTGTCGAGTTCTACCGCGACGCAGGATGCGGACCCGCAGATGACAAAGGCTCTCGCGGCCTTTCATTAAGCTCGTAAGCGAGATGCGCCTTCACCGTCGGCCACTCGGCGGGAAGGATGCTGTAGACGACAGTGTCCCGCAGCGTTCCGTTCGGCGACATCTGGTGGTTGCGCAGGATGCCGTCCTGCCTGGCGCCAAGCCGCTCAATGCCGCGCCGGCTGACATGGTTGAAAACGTGGGTGCGGAATTCCACGGCGATGCAATCCAGCTTTTCGAAGGCGTGAGTGAGCAGCAACAGCTTGCACTGGGTGTTGACGGCGGTGCGCTGAACGCGCTTCGCATACCAAGTCGAGCCGATCTCGACGCGACGGCTCGCGACATCGACGTTCATGTAGGTGGTCATGCCCGCGATTCTGCCCTCGGCGTCCCGCACCGTGAACGGCAGCATGGTGCCCGAAGCTTGCAGCGACAGCCGCCGGTCGATCTCAGCCGCCATCTTCTCCGGCGCGGGAACGAAAGTGTACCAGATCTTCCAAAGCTCGCCGTCCCTTACCGCCTCAATGAGAGCGTCGCGGTGATCGTGTGACAGCGGCTCGAGCCGCGCATGAGCCCCTTCGAGCGTGACGGGCTGCAGCCAGGCCATGGTATTACTCCGTAACTTGTACCGTCATTGCGCGATCGCGACAAAATTTCCAAAGCCAATCTTACTCTTGGCGCCACGCCTCGTGAGGTCGGCAGCGAGAAAGGCGCGGACAGCCGGAAAAGGCGAACTATGGCGGAGGAACCTTAACAACCATTTCTGAAACCATCACTTCGAAAAAACTGCAGAATTACTTCCCGTTCTCCTTCGCGTTGTCTTTTCTGTCCTCCTTTGCCAGCGGCTGCGACTGTTTTTTCTGCGCTGTCTGAAATTCGACCACTGTTTTCTGCAGTTCCGCGGCCATGCTCTCCAGCGCCTCGATCCGCCGGTTGGCGGCATCGATCTTCCGCTGGCTGTCGATGACAAGTTTGCTGATGGTCCCTTGCAGGAAGTTGATGTTACTCTGCAGGCAGCTCGTTCTCCGCTCCATCTTCTTTTCGAAGGTACAGATCTCGATTCCGGGAACGTCCTGGGCTTGAGCCGCGCCAGAGCGCAGCACGCACGCAGTCGCGATCATCAGCACCCATGCAAAGCTTCGGCTGGTCATCGGCAACTCCCGTCTCAACAATGATTCCCGATCGATATTTTTGCAGAACGGCGCGCGGGGCGCGAGGGCTATCATGTCAACGCCGCAATTGCGGCGAAGCGACGCTGGTCTTCGAACGGCGATATCGGCCATGACGTGTCAAATGGCTTCATTGCAATGGCTTCGATTGGCTGCATGGAACCGCGATTTTATTGGAACGCAAGCGGAGCTCCTCTGTTGGTTCTGGCGAGCGTTCATCTCAGGGAAATAAAACGGAGATTCATGATGCAAAACCAGACGCCGAACCAGCAACGACAGAACCAAGATAAAAAGCCGGACCAGCAGGCTGACAGAAAGGCCGAAATCAAAAAGGCCGTAGAGCAAGATAAGCCTGACAAGACCAAGGGCCAGGAAAACACCGAATACAGCGGCGGCTCCTGAGAACGGCGCCGGATAAATTGGGCTCTGCGATAGCCCTGGCTCCAAAGAGCCAGGGCTATCCATGTAAAACATCGGCGACCTCAAATCCTCGACCGGGTTCCCCAACCCGACCGCATTTGATTTCAAATCGTCGCAAACGGATTCCACCACGTTAGACGCAGTTAACGCTGGTGATGAAAACATTGCCGGCAGTGCAGTCACTTATCATCGAAGCGGGCTTATCCTCGTTCACGTTACGAGAACAGGCAATGCGCTTCGACTGGCGAACGATAATTGGCCCGGCTCTCGCGACACTGGTGGCGATCACGTCCATCTTTGTCGATCGCAATATCATTGCCGTTTCCAATCCAGCAGCGCTCTATGTCTGTGTTGTCGCGCTTGCCGCATCGCTTAGTGGAATAACATCCGGCCTGCTCACCGCCGGTGTCGCTGTCGCTGCTTCCGCACTGTTCCTGGCAGGCCACGACGCGGCTCTCCCCGCTGCCCTTCCGACCCTTCTGCATCTGGTGCCGTTGGCCGTGGCCGCCGGTGGCACCGCGATGATCACGGGGTTGCTGCGCCGGCGGTTGGTGAATGCGCTTGGATGGCGCGAGCGGCACGCGACTGCCGCACGGCTTTCCGCCGCCCTCGATCAGATCGACATCGGTATCGTGCTGCTTGACGCGGACACCCGTGCGGAATTCATCAATCGCGCCTTCCGGAACTACTTCTCACTGCCGGACGAGAAGGCCGACGGCAAGCCGCCGTTCATCGCGTTGATGTATCACGGCCGCGACAACGGCGCGTTCGAATTGCCGGAAGACGAACTCAACCATTTCATCGCTGAACGCACCAAGTTAATGCGAGCGGGCGATCAGACGCCGATCAACATCAAGCTCAGGGACGGCCAGGTGCTGCGCTTCAGCTGCACGGCGCTGCCAGACGGCGGCCGGATGCTGAGCTACACCCCCGTGACCGATCTTGTTCGTCACACCGACGACCCGGCCGATGCCGACTATTACCGGTCGCTGCGTGGCGGCTCCCATCGCTCCCTGATCAATCATCTGCGCGCGGCGGAATGAAAGGCCGGCTCGTAAACTGCAACGCACATGGTCATCAAGCGCGAGCGGAAGCATAAAACCGCCTTCCGAAACTAAAGCGCCTGAGGGCTTTCGCCAGGATGCTGCCCAGCCCTTTGCGGCAACACCAGCAGGCAGACGACAATAAACGCCGCGAGAACCGCGGAGGCGGTGAAGCGGCTGAAATCAAGCCCGCCCTTGCTCAGGGGCTTGTCGAGCAGATCGCCGAGGGTTGCCCCAAGCGGCCGTGTCAGGATGAACGCACTCCAGAACAGCAGCGTGCGCGATACGTTCGTAAAGAAATAGGTAGCCGCGACCACCACCAGCGCCGCGTTCATAGCCGAATCCATTGGTGTCGGCCATCCAATCGCCGAGCGCCGTGCCCAATGTTTGAGAAAACAGGATCGCGCCCCAGTAGAACGTTTCGACCTTCGGCGTCGTCACCGTGGTCACCGCGAGCGACCCCTCGGAGCGGTACCACACATACAGCGACGCCATCAGCAGGGCGAACAGCGTCAGTGAACCACCGGCGTAGCCGATGCCAAGCGAACGATCGGCGAAATCGGCCATGGTGGTGCCGGCCGTCGTTGTAGCCACGATCACAGCCCAATACAGGAACGGCCGAAACGACGACGCGGCGATCTGCCAGGCCACCGCAGCAGCGAACAAGCCGATGAAGATGATGCTGCTGACAGCGTAACCCAGATTCATCGACATCGACACCGCGTCGCCCGCGGTCTCGCCGAGCGTGGTCGCCGCGACCTTAACAATCCAGAAGATCAGCGTGACTTCGGGCACCTTGCTGGCGGCACGTTCGACAATGCTCATGGATTGATCTTTCCGATGCGAGACTAGTTCTGCGCGAGGTGGGTCGCCTGACGGAATGACATGCCGCAAGGCGGATGATTTGACGGGCTCGATAGAAATATCTCAGGAGTTCGATCCGCGTCCCTACTCGTCACGGTCTTTTGATCCCGCGAATCGGGGCGCACAGCTGAGATTCGCCGCCGCCCCTGCGCCGTCAACCTCGCGCTGTTGCGGATTCGCAGGCTGTCGGATTTCACCTTCATCGATTCCGGGGATATGGTTCGACCCTCGATGAACCCGGCACGAAAAACCTCTTGGCCGTCATGACACATCAGATCGGACAGCAAATCACCCGCCGCCTCGTCTGTTCCGGTTGCGGAACGGAATTCGGCTGCGATCTGTCGGGGAACTGTTGGTGCGCCGAAGAGACGGCGCGGCTGCCGATGCCGACCCAAGGCAGCGACTGCCTGTGCCGGGATTGCCTGCGAAAGGCGGCCGCGGCTGGTTCATCCTCGCGGACGGCCTGAACCATTGCATCAGCGTGCATCCGTGGGACTACGCCCTTTCGTGCGGGTCGGACTCGCCCCATATTGGCGGCATGGCGAAGACTCCCGATCCCCCGAAACAACCCGGCAAACCGCCGAAATCCAAGGTTCCAAAATCCAAGGCGCCGAAATCGAAGGCACATCGTCCCGAGGTGCAGCCGATCGGGCCTGCGCTCGCGGAATTGCTCAATCCGGCGATTAACCGCGGCGACGCCGGCCTCGGGTCCGGCACCGGATTGCAGCCGCCACCGGACAATTCGTGGGACCGCCGCTCCGGTGGCGAGGCTGCGGCGCATCGCGCGCGCGCCTCGACGCGCGGCAAGAGCGATGCGACAGCGAAACGGGATGCCACGGGTTCACCCTCCCCTGGAGGAGGAGAGTCGTATGTCGAAGACATGCGGGGTGGGGTGACAGGCAGTTCACCCCCACCCGTCTCGCTTCGCTCGTCGACCTCTCCCCTCAAGGGGGAGGTGAAGAAAGGGAGTGGCTTCGAGGAAGCACCACAAGCAATTTACGGCACCGCCGCGACGATTCCGACGCTCGATCCGGAACTGGCGCGGCAGTTGGGCTTGCCGACCGCCGAGGATGACGACGAGGCGCTGGCGCGGCCGCCGCGCAACAAGATGGAAGGCCTCGGCGTCAAGGCGACGGCGGAGTCGCTGGAAGCGCTGCTGCGTGACGGCCGTCCCGAATTTCGCGGCGACGACGGCACGACAAAAGTGTGGACGCCGCACCGCCCGCCGCGCCCGGAGAAGAGCGAAGGCGGCGTCCGCTTCGAGATCAAGTCGGAATATCAACCGAAGGGCGATCAGCCCACCGCGATCAAGGAACTGGTCGAAGGCATCAACCGCAACGACCGCACCCAGGTGCTGCTCGGCGTTACCGGCTCCGGCAAGACCTACACCATGGCCAAGGTGATCGAGGCAACACAGCGCCCTGCTTTGATCCTCGCGCCGAACAAGACGCTGGCGGCGCAGCTCTACGGCGAGTTCAGGAACTTCTTCCCCGACAATGCGGTTGAATATTTCGTCTCGTATTACGACTACTATCAGCCGGAAGCCTACGTTCCCCGTACCGACACCTATATCGAGAAGGATTCCTCGATCAACGAGCAGATCGACCGCATGCGTCACGCGGCGACGCGGGCGCTGCTGGAGCGCGACGACGTCATCATCGTCGCTTCGGTGTCGTGCATCTACGGTATCGGCTCGGTCGAGACCTACACCGCAATGACGTTCGCGCTGAAGCGCGGCGAGCGCATCGATCAGCGCCAGCTCATCGCCGACCTCGTGGCACTGCAATACAAGCGCACTTCGGCCGACTTCACGCGTGGCACCTTCCGGGTGCGCGGCGACGTCATCGACATTTTCCCGGCGCACTACGAGGACCGTGCCTGGCGCGTCAACCTGTTCGGCGACGAGGTGGAGAGCATTGAAGAGTTCGATCCCCTCACCGGCCACAAGCAGGACGAACTGGAATTCATAAAAGTCTATTCCAACTCGCATTATGTGACGCCGCGCCCGACGCTGGTGCAGGCGATCAAGAGCATCAAGATCGAGCTGAAGCAGCGGCTCGATGAGTTGCACGCGCAAGGCCGCTTGCTGGAAGCGCAGCGGCTGGAGCAGCGCACCACCTTCGACCTCGAAATGATGGAAGCGACCGGAAGCTGCGCCGGCATCGAGAACTATTCGCGCTATCTCACGGGCCGCCGTCCCGGCGAGCCGCCGCCGACGCTGTTCGAATACGTCCCCGACAACGCGCTGGTGTTCGCCGACGAGAGCCACGTCAGCGTGCCGCAGATCGGCGGCATGTTCCGCGGCGACTTCCGCCGCAAGGCGACACTTGCCGAATACGGCTTCCGTCTGCCCTCCTGCATGGACAACCGCCCGCTGCGCTTCGAGGAATGGGACATGATGCGCCCGCAATCGGTCGCAGTATCCGCCACGCCGAGCGCTTGGGAGCTGAACGAAAGCGGCGGCGTGTTCGTCGAGCAGGTGATCCGCCCGACCGGCCTGATCGATCCGCCGGTCGACATCCGCCCTGCGCGCACGCAGGTCGACGATCTCGTCGGCGAGGTGCGCGCAACGGCTGCGAACGGCTATCGCTCGCTCGTCACCGTGCTGACCAAGCGCATGGCCGAAGACCTCACCGAATATCTGCACGAGCAGGGAATCCGTGTCAGATACATGCATTCGGACATCGACACCATTGAACGCATCGAGATCATCCGCGACCTCAGGTTAGGCGCGTTCGATGCGCTGGTCGGCATCAACCTGTTGCGCGAGGGCCTCGACATTCCCGAATGCGCGCTGGTCGCCATCCTCGACGCGGACAAGGAGGGATTCCTGCGCAGCGAGACCTCGCTAATCCAAACCATCGGCCGTGCCGCACGCAACGTCGATGGCCGGGTGATCCTCTATGCCGATCAGATCACGGGATCGATGCAACGCGCCATCGCCGAGACCGATCGTCGCCGCGAGAAGCAGGTGGAGTACAACACCGCCCACGGCATCACGCCGGAGAGCATCAAGAAATCCATCGGCGACATCCTCAACAGCGTCTACGAGCGCGACCATGTGCTGGTGGAGATCGGCGACGGCGGCATGGCGGATGACGCGATCGCGATCGGCCACAATTTCGAGGCAGTTCTCTCCGATCTGGAAACGCGGATGCGCGAGGCCGCCGCCGACCTGAACTTCGAGGAAGCGGCGCGGCTGCGCGACGAGGTCAAGCGGCTGCGCGCCACCGAACTTGCGGTGGTGGACGATCCCACCATCAAGCAGCGCGGCGTCGCGGCGAAGGCAGGCGCCTATACTGGCAAGAAGAAGTATGGCGACGCGGCGAACCTGCCGGCGCGTTTGGATAAAGCGGCGCAGGGCAAGCCGTCGAGTAAGTTCGGTAAGAAATCCCCCTCACCCTCCGCAGCGCGAGGCGCTGGTACTCCCTCTCCCCGCACGCGGGGAGAGGGTCGGGGTGAGGGGCAATCGCGCATCCACAAACCCGATCTCGATGAAATGGGCATCGCCACCTGGCATGAGGTCAAGCCCACCGGCACGCGACCGAAGCCGCGCAAACCGACGCTCGACGAAATGGGTCCGGGGACCGAGAGCAAGATTTTCCAGCCAACCAATTCGCGCGAGTCTGGCCCGGAATTCGGTCCGCGACCGCGCTCGACCGGCGGCACGCCGGGGAAGCGCGGTGGGTGGAAGCGAAAGTGACCGGGCGCCATCGGCCAAACGATCAGGAAAAGCTAAGCATGCGCTCGGCGTGACGGATTTCCACGCTGCGAAATGCCGTAGCTGATCGTACTTGCCAAATCCCAAGCCTGTGCAATGATGCCAACCTTCGGCAAATTCCGGATGTATGTTGAAGTTTGTTTTTCAGTTTGGTTGTTTCCCGAATGGAGGACCGCTTGAGCGAGTTGCTTCATCCAAGCGCGCCCCACGATCTTCCCTCTTTCATTACAGCGCCCGGTGACACGGACGTCTTGATGGTGGTGGTCGGCGTCATCCTGCTTGGAGCCGTTCTCGCGGTTGGCAATATCTATCTGCGGCTGCATACGCTGCCCGAGCGGATGGCGCACAAATCGCAGAAGCTGCAGTTCGAGATCGTCGCCGTTCTCGGCTTGCTGGCGCTGTTCACCCACATCCATTTGTTCTGGGTGGCGGGACTGTTGCTGGCGATGATCGACCTGCCGGACTTCAGCACCCCGCTGCGCAGCATCGCCGGCTCCGTGGCGACGATCGCCGGCACCCAGCCAGGTGCGGAGACGTCCCGGCCGCCACATGATATCACGGCCGATGACGCCGCCGACACAGCGGGCATGGCCAAACCAGACTTGGCGAAGCCGTCCGGCAAAGACAAGGGCGACGCCGGCGTGACCGGGGTGCAGGGCCATGCTTGAACTGCTGCTGTGCTCGCTGCTGACGATATTCCCCGATTATCTTTACCGGCGCTACGCGCAGGGAAAGCGGTTCGGCCGCGAGATCACGCTCTATTCCGTCTGGTTCGAGCTGAGGTGGGGCATCACCGCCTGTTTGATGCTCACGGTCGCCCTGATCACGGTGATCTTCTATTTCCATCCCTCGACGACAACGGCGACCCTGTACTTCAGGACCGTCCCGATCATTCCCGAGACGATTGGGCGGGTGGCCGAGGTTCATGCCGATTTCAGCGCGCCCTTGAAAAAAAACGACGTGATCTTCAGGCTCGACAGCACGAAGCAGGAAGCAGCGCTGGAAACCGCCCGGCGCAAGATCGCCGAGGTGGATGCCGAGCTGGGCGCTGCACAGATCGACGTCGTCAAGGCGGATGCCCAGATCCGGGAGGCCAAAAGCGCGTCCCAGCAGGCGTCCGATGAGCTCAACGTGAAGCGCGAACTGCAAAGGCGCAATCCGGGGATTGTCCCGCAGCGCGACATCGAGAAACTCGAGGTGCTGCTCGCAGGACGGGAGGGCGCCCTCGATGCGGCGAATGCCACCAAACAATCCGCGATGACCCGCGTGACGTCGCTTCTTCCCGCGGAGAAGGCCAGCGCCGAGGCGGCACTAGCGCAGGCGCAGGTCGATCTCGACAAGACCTATGTCCGCGCCGGCGTCGACGGGCGCGTTGAGCAGTTTTTGTTACGGCCCGGCGATGTCGTCAACCCGATGATGCGATCGGCGGGAATCCTGATCCCGGAGGGCTCGGGCAAACGGGTCCTGTCGGCGGGGTTCGGCCAGATCGAAGCGCAGGTGATGAAGGTCGGAATGGTGGCGGAGGCGACCTGCATTTCGAAACCGTGGACCATTATTCCGATGGTGATCACCAGCGTACAGGACTACATCGCGGCGGGTCAGTTCCGTGGCGGCGAGCAACTGGTCGAGGTGGGCCAGGCTGTGCGTCCAGGCTCGATTCTCGTCTTCCTCGAGCCGCTCTACAAAGGCGGCCTGGAGGGCATCACACCGGGAAGCAGTTGCATCGTCAACGCCTACACCAGCAACCACGACCAGATCGCTTCGAAGGATACCGGCCCATTCAAGCGTTTCGCGCTCCACGCCGTAGACGCCGTGGGGATCGTGCATGCCATGCTGTTGCGTATTCAGGCCCTCGTGCTTCCCGTCAAGACGCTGGTCATGAGCGGGCATTGAGACCGCTTTTCGATCTGGTGAGCCACAGCACGTCAGCATGATCCCGCGATTGCCCCTCCCCGCCGCGCCTGCTAGGGGATCACAAAATTCATCTTGCATAGCAGGGGGCCAAAACCGTGGCAGACGCCGATCTCGACGTCATCATCCGACGGCTTGCGAAGCAGCAGCACAAGAGCCTGACGGCGGCCGTGAAGGCTCGGCGCGCGCGCTATCTCGCCCTCGCCGCCAAGGCGAAGGAGGCCGCCGGCAAGCAGCGCTTGCAGCAGATGGCGAAACACGCGTTGGAGGAAGGCAGCGCGGCCGTGAAGCGGCTGCAAATGTCGGCCGACAACGCCGCTGACAGTTACGCACGCGCAATGCGGCGGGCCGTGGACATCCTCGCGGCGGCACCGGTCGCGGCGCCAAAAAAGGTGGCCAGCAAGGCAGCAAAATCGAAACCGGCAAAGCCGGCAAAAGCCCGATAGGCTCAAGTGTCGCGCCGCGACAGCCACCGTTTGATTCGGCACGGTGGGATACGACAGCCGGATCGTTTTCGGGGTATGAACGCGGCTCGCCGCAGATTGGCCCCGATGTTGTCAAAATCGGCAGCCCTGATGGGGCACTAGAAACTCGTCGTGCGGGGGGACATCCGCGCTCGCTCAACGCGAAACAGGGAACAAGCCGATGAACGCCACTCCAGCTACTCCAGCCACCCCATCTGAAGAAACCGAAACAAGCACGACCGAGGCCGATACGAATCTCGCCGCCGTCTCGGAAGTCGAAGCGGGTATCCGCGATTTCGTGCGCAACGATATTGCCTATCTGCGCCGGCCCGCCGCGGGCGCTCCGAACACCGATGCGAAGCTGGAGCCGGGCACGGAAGCGACGGTGAACAACGTCAACTCGCTGATCCAGCGAGTGGCCGGAACCTCGCTCGCTGAAATCGAGAACCTCGTGACTGAGTTGGAGAGCCTCCGCGACCTGCTGCATGCGGAAGGACAGCGCGTCCAGCGTGAAATCTCGGGCTATGCCCAGTTGAGTCAGGCCGCAATGAAGTCGACGCGGATGATCGCGGACAACGTCGCGCAATGGAAGCGCACCGCCGAGAACCTGCGTAACGACTAGCGTTACCGATTTTTCGAAGTTCGCGTCGCTAGGCCCCGCTTCTGATGGAATCAGAAGCGGGGCCTTAGTTTGTGTGACGCGTGTTCTTCGTGCGAACCGGGTCACCACTTCGCTCGAGAACGCTAAAGCGGCAGGCCTTGATGCGAACTTCGCTGTGTTTCCGCGAGAAAGTTCAGTCAAACAGGCTCGACACCGACTGTTCGGCGGCGGTGCGATTGATCGCTTCGCCAATCAATCCGGCGATCGACAGCAAGCGGATGTTGGCGGTCTTGTTGACGGCGTCGGTCGGCTGGATCGAGTCGGTAATGACCAGCTCTTTCAGTTTCGAACCGCCGATGCGCGCAGCGGCGCCGCCGGACAGCACACCGTGAGTGATGTAGGCATAGACGTCCTTCGCACCGTTGGCGATCAGCGCATCGGCGGCATTGACCAGTGTGCCGCCGGAATCGACGATGTCGTCGATCAGAATGCAGGTATAGCCCGCGACGTCGCCGATCACGTTCATGACCTCGGATTCGCCGGCGCGCTCGCGGCGCTTGTCGATGATCGCCAGCGGAGCATTGATGCGCTTGGCGAGGCCCCGCGCGCGCACAACGCCGCCGACGTCGGGTGACACCACCATCAGGCTGCCGAGATCGAACCGCTCCTTGATATCGCGGACCATCACCGGCGACGCGTAGAGGTTGTCGGTCGGAATGTCGAAGAAGCCCTGAATCTGCCCCGCATGCAGATCAACCGTCAGCACGCGATCCGTTCCGGCACGCGTGATCAGGTTGGCGACCAGCTTGGCCGAGATCGGCGAGCGCGAACCGACCTTGCGATCTTGCCGCGCGTAGCCGAAGTAGGGAATCACGGCGGTAATCCGGCGCGCCGAAGCGCGGCGCAGCGCGTCGGTGATGATCAAAAGCTCCATGAGATGATCGTTGGTCGGAAAGGACGTCGACTGGATCACGTACACGTCCGAGCCGCGTACGTTCTCAAGCACTTCCACGAAGATTTCGTTGTCAGCGAAGCGCCGCACGCTGGCTTTGGTGAGTTCAAGCCCGAGCCATTTGGCGATTTCCCTCGCCAGCGCCGGGTTGGCGTTGCCCGCAACCAGCTTGACGGCGCCGTTTTTGGCGGACATCGACGCTTCTCCCCGCGATGTGGTGGATACAACGTTCAACATCCTGACTCCACAGAACCTCTCCGATCCCGACGGAGGCGGTGTATCAAGGAGTAGCCAACTCTGGCAATACGCGGCTCGCGGATTCCGGCGTAAAATCCGGCATTTCCGGCGTAAACGATAGCTTAATGCGCGGCAAAACCGAGCGCGCTCACCGGGACGCCGGACGTCCGCGAAAAATCGTCCGCGCTGGCGACCGCGGGGCCGCTGGACGGCGGTGGCGCCGGTTCCACCTCGGGCGGAGCGGCGCCGTTCACCATACTGCTCAATCCGCTCAGCCCGGCCTGCGCGATCTTGCGCAGCGTGAGATCGTCGGCGGCGGCCCACGCATCGCGGACGGCCTTGCCGCCGGGCTCCGAGCCGCTCAGGCGCAGCGCGCGGTTCTGATTGCGATCGTAGACGTCGAAGACCCAGGCGATAGTGGTACGGCCACGGCTGACCTCGGCAGCGAGATAGCCGCGCACGCGATAGGTGGCTGAAGTCTCCCGCGGCACGATGGCGAGATTGCGAAGCTGCGATTCGGAATTGAGGATGTTGACGAGGCGGTCGAACACCTGCGGCGGCGGTCCATCGACGGACTCGAACGTGACGGTCGCTCCGCTGCCAGCCTGCGCGAACGATTCGCTGCCGTTGCCGCCGCCAGCGCAACCGGCCAGTGCGCACAGCGCCGCCAGAAGCACGACGGCGCGGATAGACCGCCCTACGCCAGAACTCTTAAAAGGCATTCGCCGACGTCCCTGTTCCGTCGAGCGATATCGTTAAAATGCGTTAAGGTCTAGCGCGTATTCCGCAAAAGTGGATACCGGTTTTGCGATCAGAATACGCGCAAGTTATTGATCGAGAGCATTTTCTTACGGCCAACCGGATTCCACTTAGCCGGAAAATGCTCTAGGCGGAGCGTTCGGGTGGCGCAAAGAATCCGCTTGCCGGCACCGACGTTCTGATTCCGTTCGGCTGTCGCGTCCGGCCCGCTTAATCACTCGTTTTCCAGCACGATGGCATGGACATGACGACCGAAATCCGGCTCCTTGCGATGCACCGAGCGACGGTAGCTGAAGAAACGCCCGTCGGCATAGGTATCGATGCCGGTATCGTCGATCGTCATTACGCCTGCGCGCTCCAGCCGCATCCGGATGAAGCCACCGAGATCGAACAGGGCATGGCCGTCGCGCACCGACGGAACGAAAAACCGTGCATGGCCCGGATCGGCCTCTGTGAATCGTGCCACGAATTCGGCGCCGACCTCGTAGCTTTGCTGCCGGATCAGCGGACCGACAGCGGCGGCAATGTCGCCGCGCCGGCTGCCGAGCGTTTCCATCGCATCGACGGTCTTTTCCAGCACGCCGGTGAGCGCGCCCTTCCAGCCGGCATGCGCGGCGCCGATGACGCGGACCCGCGGATCGACGAACAGGACGGGGCCGCAGTCGGCCGCGGTGACGCCGATCGCAAGCCCCGGCGTTTTCGTGACGATGGCGTCAGCTCGGGGCCGCGATGCGGCGTCCCAGGCCCCGTCAGCGATCACGGCGTCGGGCGAGTGGACCTGGTAGAGGGAGAGAAAATTCGACGGCGAAACCCCCATGATCTCGGCCATGCGCCGCCGGTTCTCGACGACATGAACTGGGTCGTCCTGCGAGCCGATGCCGGCATTCAGGCTGTTGTAGATGCCTTGCGAGACGCCGCCCTCGCGGGTGAAAAAGGCGTGCCGCAGGCCGGAAACAGCCGAGAGCAGAGAGGATGCGAGTGTCATGGTGCCCCGATCCCGCCGCGCCGTTCCTGATCGCTCAGCCCCACCAGCTCGGTGAGGCTGGAATCGGAGACGCCGATCACCTTGAACATCGATCCCATGCCGCCGCGGCCGCCTTCGGTCAGGCGTTTCAGCGCCGTCGCGATGTTCTCGGAAACTTCAGGGTTAGCCTTCGCCATCAGGCTGACGGCGCGGGCCTCGATGCCGAGCCGTTGCAGGAATCCTCCTTGCGTCACCGGTCCGTGCACGCGGGCGCCGACATCCTCGGCGGCGCGGGCGAGCGCCTGAAAGTCGACGTGGGCGGTAACGTCGGCCTGACCGGGATATTTCAGCGGGTCCGCGAAGCTGTGTCCCACGATGGCCTGGAAGGTATCGCCAGCATCGCTGCGCACATGACCGTAGTCGATGATCAGCGCGGCGCCGCCTTGATCGCGGACACGGGTTGCGATGGACATGATCTCGGCGTCCGGCCGCCACTCGAAAATGGCCCCAACCGGCGCCGCGCGCACCAGCGGTGGCAACAGCGCGTCGAACCGCAGCACTGGCGCCACGGTCGTTCCGAACACCAGTTGACCGTTGCCGTCGATATCGACGACGCGCTCGTGCCAGCCGTCGTCACGCTTGACCATCTGATGAACCGGAAGCACGTCGAAATATTCGTTGGCGAGAATGATCGCCGGTCCCTGCGGCACCTCGTCGAGGCTCGCGTGCCACTGGATATTCCGCGCGCCGGACAAAGTTGCCTTCTGCTTCTCCCGCAGCACCGGATTGATCTCGACCAGGTGGACGCTGAGCGCTTCATACATCGGCGGCAGCACGCGTAGCGCACGCAGCGCATCCGCCATCATGGTACCGCGACCGGGACCGAGTTCGATCAGCCGCAGCGTGGCCGGTGAGCCCATCGTGCGCCACACCGACGCGGCCCACAATCCGAGCAGTTCACCGAACATCTGACTGACTTCGGGGGATGTGATGAAGTCGCCCTCGCGCCCGAGCGGATCGCGCGAGATGTAGTAACCGTGTTCGGGATGGGTCAGGCAAAGCTGCATGTAACGCCAGACCGGCAGCGGGCCAGATGTCTTGATCAGCTTTTTGATATCGGCCAGCAGCGGAGAAGCTTCAGTCACGATCAGCCTTGGTTGAAACGCCCGGGTTCGAAATCGTTTGTGCGCCTGACGCTCGCGGGCCGCGCGACCAGGCGGCATACGTAACGGCAAGTCCGGCAATAAACATCGGTACCGACAATAGCATTCCCATGGTCAATCCGCCCCACAGAAATCCGAGCTGTGGATCTGGCTCGCGAAAGAATTCGCCAGTAATGCGCGCCATCGCGTACAGCGTGATGAAGCTGCCAAGAACGAGGCCCGGCCGCTTCAGCGCGCCGCCCCGGATCATCAGCGCGAGGACCGTGAACAGCACGAGGCCCTCGAGCGTGGCCTCGTAAAGCTGGCTCGGATGGCGCGGCAGCGGGCCGCCGTTGGGAAACACCATGGCCCACGGCAGGTTCGGATCCGCCGGGCGGCCCCACAATTCGCTGTTGATGAAGTTGGCGATGCGGCCGAGGAACAGGCCGATCGGCCCGACCGCGGTGGCGACGTCGCCGAGCGACAGGATCGGCAGCTCGTGTTTCCGGCAGAACAGGATCACCGCCACCACGCAGCCCATGAAGCCGCCGTGGAACGACATGCCACCCTTCCAGAGCTCGAAGATCTCGGCGGGATGGCGGATGAAGAAATCCAGGTTGTAGAACAGCACATAGCCAACGCGGCCGCCGAGAATGATGCCGATCGTTACCCACAGGATAAAGTCGTCGAGCTGCAGCACCGAGATCGGCGCCGGCCCGCCCCAAAGCTTCTCGCTTTTGAGCAACGCCCGCGCATAGAGCCAGCCGAGCGTAATGCCGCCAATATAGGCCAGCGCATACCAGCGGATCGCGATCGGGCCGAGCGAGATGGCGACCGGATCGAAGACGGGGTAGGTGATGAGGAGAAACATCGGTTGTCGTTCCACCCAGGGCGTCATGCCAGCGCTTGTCGCGGGCATCCACGTCTTGAATGATCCCGTCACGATTGCAAGGAAATCCGGCACTGACAAGGCTTTGCGGCCTGGTCGGGCGATCAAGCGGGCTTGAACTGCCGTGCCCAAATCGCCATTGTCTGATCGTGAGGCATGGTGGCGATCCAGCCGCCAGCCGGGAGGGAGTAAGATGACCCAGACCAGCAACCGGCTTTTCGACGAGATTGGGCGGCTGATGAACGACGCGGCCGGCGCGGCGCAAGGGGTCAAGCGCGAGGTCGATGCGGTGGTCCGCAATCAGGCCGAGAAGATCATGCGCGATCTCGATATCGTCAAGCGCGAGGAGTTCGAGGCCGTGAAGGAGATGGCGCGACTCGCGCGTGAGGACAACGAAGCACTAAAGGCGCGCGTCGCGGCGCTCGAGGCCAAGCTCGGCGGTGGCTGACCGGCTCACTTTTCAGGCTGCTCAGCGAACCGCAATGTGTGTGGCTACGGCATTCTCCAGCGAATACACGCCGTCGGCATAACCCTTCACCACCGTCCACGTCGCCGCCGTCACAGCCAGCGTCACGGTCGCGAAAAGAATGCCGACGATCTTCAATCCGGCGCGGTCCGCCATAGCCGTCCCCTTGCCCCTTAAGTGGCTCGACAAGACCGCCTGAGGGTTCACAATTCCTTAACAGGGCGCCGGTTTCTTGAAGAAAATCCGGCTGAAACCGAGACCCGCCGGTTTGGAACCGTCAGTTCTGCGGATCTCGGCGCGGTACGAAAACCGACGCCAGAAAGGAAAATACCAGCTCGCCGCGCTGGTTGGTGCCGGTGTTGCGCATTTGCATGACACCCCATTCCGGCCGCGAGCGGGAGGCTCTGAGCGACTCGACCTCGCTGGCGTAGCAGACGGTGTCGCCCGCCAGTACCGGCTTCAGCCAGCGCAGGTCGCGAAACCCCGGTGACGGTCCCCACATAGCAGGCTTCTCGCCGCGCGCCGCGGCTACCGCCGCCTCGCGCTGACCGTCCGCCACCGCCAGCTTCATCCAAACCGAAGCGACATGCCAGCCGGAGGCCGCCAGACCGCCGAACAGCGATTTGCGGCCCTCCTCCTCATCGAGATGAAACGGCTGTGGGTCGAATTGCGACGCGAAGGTCTTGATGAGTTCCGCGGTGAAAGTAAATGACCCGAGATCGCGATGCTCTCCGATCTTCTTGTCTTCGAAATAGCCCATGAGTTAGCTCAGCGCCGCACGGCGCCCGATGATGATCGGCGACACCGCCTCAAGCAACACCTGCCCGGAAGCATTGCGCACGCGCATCGCGAAGGTCACGATGCCCATCTCCGGGCGGCTGCGCGACACCCGCGCCGCGGCAACGTCGACATCCAGCATCAGATCATCGCCGGGGCGCAACGGCGACAGCCAGCGGACTTCATCGACACCGGGAGAACCGAGCGACGCGGTCTGTCCGATATAGCCGTCGAACATCATGCGCATCATGAGCGAACATAAATGCCATCCCGACCCCGACAGCCCGCGCAGCATGGTGTGCTTGGCCGCCTCCTCATCGAGGTGCATGGGCTGCGGATCGAACTCCGACGCGAATGCGATGATTTCGTCACGACTGACATGCCGCGGTCCGAATGTGCCGAAACGGCCGACGGGAAAATCTTCAAATACCAGGGTCATGGTGAGACCTGTTGAAGGGGCGGCCCGATTGTGGCCGTTATTTGCAGCAATCTCAACCCGTGCGCCGGCATGACGCGGCTGCGATCTTGCCCGGAACGGTCCGTCGGGTGACGTGCCCTCCGGCCTATGATGGCGGCGCGGCGCGCGAGGGGGAGCGGCAGATGTTTGAATTCCGGGATCTGTTTCAGTGGGATCGCTTCATCACGCCCACGATCATCAAGATATTCTATTTGCTGGTCATGGTCCTGATTATTCTATCGGGATTGTCCGGCATCTTCGCGGGCCTCACTGCGATGGCCGTCAGTCCGTTCGGCGGCTTCATCACGATTCTTCTCAACGTCGCCGGCGTCCTGGTCGGCATCGTATTTTCGCGCATTGCCGCGGAATGTATCCTGATCGTGTTCCGCATCAACGAGCACCTAGGCGCGATCCGCGATCAGGGCGCGACGAGGTCAGGTATGCCCCGTTCAAATTGAACCGCCCGCTAGGTGTTGAACCGGAAATGCATGACGTCGCCGTCGGCGACCACATACTCTTTTCCCTCCAGCCGCAGCTTGCCGGCGTCGCGCGCGCCGGCTTCGCCGTTCAACGCAACGTAGTCGTCGTAGGCAATCGTCTCGGCGCGGATGAAACCTTTTTCGAAGTCGGTGTGAATGACGCCTGCCGCACCTGGGGCCTTGGTGCCCTTGGTGATGGTCCAGGCGCGCGCTTCCTTCGGGCCTACCGTGAAATAGGTGATGAGATGAAGCAGATCGTAGCCGGCGCGGATCAGGCGGTCGAGACCCGCCTCTTCCAGCCCCAGCGTTTCAAGGAAATCGACACGCTCCTCGCGCGACAGCGTCGCGATCTCGGATTCGATCTTCGCTGAAATCGCCACCGCGACCGCGCCCTCCTTCGCCGCATGGTCGAACACGGCTTGCGAGAAGGCGTTGCCGCTCGCCGCCGAGCCTTCCTCGACGTTGCAGACGTAGAGCACCGGCTTTGAGGTCAGCAGTCCAAGCATGCGGAAATTGCGTTCTTCCTCAGGCTTGCGTTCCATGCCGCGCGTCGGCTTGCCGTCGCGCAGGAGCTTGAGCGCGCGCTCGACCAGATCGAGCTGCTCCTTGGCTTCCTTGTCGTTGCCCTTGGCCTTTTTCGAAAGAGTATCGACGCGCTTCTCGAGGCTTTCAAGATCGGCGAGCATCAGTTCGGTCTCGATGGTCTCGATGTCCGCGAGCGGCGCGATTTTGCCTTCGACATGCGTGATGTCGGAATCCTCAAAGCAGCGCACCACATGCGCGACCGCATCGACCTCGCGGATGTTGGCGAGAAACTGGTTGCCGAGACCTTCACCTTTGGAGGCGCCGCGCACCAGACCGGCGATGTCCACGAACGTCAGTTGCGTCGGAATGATCTGCGCCGATTTGGCAATCGCCGCGAGGCGGTCGAGGCGCGAATCCGGCACCGCCACGGCGCCGACATTGGGCTCGATGGTGCAGAACGGATAATTCGCCGCCTGCGCCGCCGCCGTCTCCGTCAACGCGTTGAACAGGGTCGACTTGCCGACATTGGGCAATCCGACGATACCGCATTTGAATCCCATTGCATCCTCAGCGTCTCTTGATCGTCATTGCGAAGCGCGCGACAAAATCGGCTCTTGCCAATTTTGCGCGGAGCGAGGCATCCAGCGCCACAGTATTCAGGCTGGATTGCTTCAGCGCTCAACACCTCACAATGGCGTTTCATCCTTCACTTGGCGCCCTCGGCACCACTGTCGTTCTCGACGAATCCCTTCGCTTGCATCGCGAGATGCACCTTGTTCTGAAACGCCGAATCCCTGGCTGCAACAAGCAGCGCCGCGTTTTCCGCCACGATATCCACCAGCGCCTCGACCCATGGCCGCTCGCTCTTGGCGAAATCGTTCAGCACATGCGCATGCACCAGTTCCTTGACGCCGGGGTGACCGACGCCGAGCCGGACGCGGCGATACTCGTTGCCGATATGCGCCGAAATCGATCGCAAGCCGTTGTGTCCGGCAATGCCGCCGCCGACCTTGACGCGGACTTTGGCCGGGGGGAGTTCAATCTCGTCGTGAAACACCACGACGTCACTCTCCGTCAGCTTGAAGAATTGAGCGGCGTCCTGAACGGCGTTGCCGGAGTTGTTCATGTAGGTCGTAGGCTTGAGCAGAATGACACGTTCCTGATCGAGCGTGCCTTCGGAAGCCTCGCCCTGAAAGCGACGGCGCCACGGTGCGAAACCGTGACGCCGCGCGATCTCGTCCACGACCATGAACCCGATGTTGTGCCGGTTGCCTTGATACTTCGTGCCGGGATTTCCCAGTCCGACGAACAGGCGCATGATACGGGTTATCGCCTACTTTTTCTTGTCGCCACCGCCTGCGGGCGCCTTCGCGGCGGCCGCGCCGCCAGCAGCCGCGCCTGCCGCGGGAGCTGCGCCTGCCGCGGGAGCCGCGGTGCCGGCCGCAGCCGCAGCGGCAGCAGCCTTGAGTTCTTCCGCGTAACCTGACGGCGGCACGATGGTCACCAGCGTGATGTCCTCTCGCGCCAGCGGCTTCACGCCGGGCGGCAGCTTGACGTCGGACAGATGCAGCGAGTGACTGATTTCCAGTCCGCCGACGTCGGCCTCGATAAACTGCGGAATGTTATCAGCCGCGCACTCGACATCGATAGCGTGGGTCACGAGGTTGACGGTGCCGCCGCGCTTCACACCCGGCGCGACCTCCGCCTTCAGCAAGCGAAGGGGAATGCTGACGCGAATGGTAGCGCCTTCGCCGAGCCGCATGAAGTCCACGTGGATCGGAAAATCCTTGACCGGATCGAGATGGAAGTCGCGCGGAATAACACGATGCTTCGTGCCCTCCAGGTCGACGTCAAAGATCGTGGTCAGGAAACGGCCTGCCAGAATGCGCTGACGCAGTTCTGCTTCTTCGACCGAGATCGGCTGCGGGGGCTGGTTGTTTCCATAGATCACACCGGGCACTCGGCCGGCGCGACGCTCTGCCCGGGCGGCCCCCTTGCCGCTCTTCGGACGCGCGGTCGCCTTCAATTCCTTGACGGTCGCCATCGATTTAGTCCTTGCTTTTCAAAAAGTTAAAGGCCGCAATCGCGGCCATTGCACGTCACCGGCAAGCCTCCAGGGGTGCGGGGGCCGTGAGACGTGGCGGCGTTCTAACCGTAAACGCCCGAAATAACAAGGAAATGGGCTGGATTTTTCTGCTCTCCGGCTATCGCGTGAGGCCGCGGTCAGACGCCAAGGACAACAGGCCGCGACGAGACACCGCCTGGCGCGAGGCCCAAACCTTCTCGAGATAAATTTCGAAGGCGATGCGATTGATTGCTCCGTCGAGCGCGAAAGAACGCGGCCATGCGGCGCGCCGACCATCAGCCGCTCGTCTCGCGACCTTGGAAATCGTTCGTCTCGTGAAACCCCATTCAATCAGATCGGATCATGCGAGACTCGCGACAAGCGAGTCCGGACCGCAGGACTCGCACAACGCGAATCCGATTCTGTTTTGTTCACGGCGCGAGCCGTATCGCCGTTTGATCAGTTGTGGACGACGCGCGCTTTGCCTGTGGACGGACTCCGGGCGGCGTTGCGCCGATTCAGCAAATCACATCAGTTGATCCGCGCGGGACATCATCCTCATTCGATCCGCGCGATTGATGGATCGTCCGGGAGATCGATGTCCGCGGCGTGCCAGCACCGGCCGTCCTATGCGTGCGTATCAAACACAAGCAAACAGCAAGGATCGGGACGGCATGTCGCTGCTCGAAGGCGTTATCGATTCCAAAAACAACCCGCTGGCGGTGGTGGAGGATATTGCCGCCACCAACGACTGGGCGTTCGAGCGTTCCGGCGAAGACGAGATCACCATCGTCTCGAAGGGCAGCTGGACCGATTATCAAATCACCTTCACCTGGATGGGCGAGATCGAGGCGCTGCATCTGGCCTGCGCCTTCGACATGAAGATTCCGGTGGCCCGCCGCGGCGAGGCCCAGCGCGTCATCGCAGCGATCAACGAGCAATTGTGGATCGGCCATTTCGACATCTGGACCCAGACCGGCACGATCATGTACCGCCATGCGCTCGTCCTTCCCGAGGGGCTGATCGCGTCGAACGCACAATGCAAGGATATGCTCGCCGGCGCGATCCATGCCTGCGAACGCTATTATCCGGCACTGCAATTCGTGGTCTGGGCCGGCAAGACCGCGGCCGAGGCGATGACCGCCGCGATGTTCGACACCCAGGGCGAGGCGTAACCTCTCACGCAATTTCCGCGCAATTCCGTCGGTGTCATGGCCGGGCTTGACCCGGCCATCTATCCTCTTGCAAATCATTTCTGAAATGATGGATCGCCAGGACATCTGTGCGAAGACGTGCTTCGCACCTTTAGCCCGGCGATTTTGGTGTGTCGTCCATTCGCCGAGCCTGGAACATTGTCATGGCTGAACCACAGACTCCGCTCGCAAACATCTCCGGCACCGTCGTTCTCGCCGGTGCGGGG
Source organism: Nitrobacter sp. JJSN (assembly GCF_051912485.1). Lineage (GTDB taxonomy): Bacteria > Pseudomonadota > Alphaproteobacteria > Rhizobiales > Xanthobacteraceae > Nitrobacter. The sequence goes on from NZ_CP196822.1 coordinate 2,520,579, forward strand.
AAGATGGGCGGCGCGTTGCTGACCGGATGGCTCGCGCGAGGACTGAATCCGAAGCGTGTCGCCGTGATCGAGCCTCATCCCTCCGACGATATCCGCGCGGTCGCCGCCACAGGCGTGCGATTGAACCCCGCAGCAAAGGATGCAGGCGCGGTCGCGGCGCTCGTGCTCGCAGTCAAGCCGCAAACGTTTGGCAACGCCGGCCCGGCATTGCGCCCGCTGATCGGGCCGTCGACCCTGGTGGTGTCGATCATGGCGGGCACGACGATTGCCGTGCTTGACGCGGTCTGCGGCGGCAACATCGTCCGCGCGATGCCCAATACGCCGGCCGCGATCGGCCGCGGCATCACCGTGGCGGTCGCCGCCAAGGGCGTGAACGAGGAGCAGCGCGCCACGGCCGACGCGCTACTGCGCGCCACCGGGGCAGTAGAATGGATCGATGACGAAGCGCTGATGGACGCCGTCACAGCGGTCTCGGGATCGGGACCGGCCTACGTCTTTCTGCTCGCCGAGGAATTGGCGCGTGCCGGCGTCACAGCCGGCCTGCCTGCAGATCTTGCCGCGAGACTGGCTCGCGAGACCGTCGCCGGTTCAGGCGAACTGCTGCACCGATCCGATCTCGACGCCGCGACGTTGCGCCAGAACGTCACTTCGCCCGGCGGCACTACGGCTGCCGCACTCAGCGTGCTGATGGGTGAGAACGGCATGAAAGAGCTGATGACGCGCGCGGTCGCGGCCGCGGCGGCGCGATCGCGGGAGCTGGCAAAGTAATTCTCTCTATTCACGTGTAGAAGCAGCTCTCTCGGATAGCAGAACCATATTTAGGACCCTGCGAACTCAATCCGTGATGCTTATGCAGAGCGCTCGAGATCCGTCTTCAGCGCCATCAGGAAGCGCGCGGCCTCGCCGCCCGTAACCACGCGATGGTCGAACGAAAGCGACAATGGCAGCATGCGACGCACCGCCGGCTGGCCGTGATGCGCCACCACGTGCTGGGCGATGCGTCCGGCACCGACGATGGCCACCTGCGGCGGCACTACAACGAGGCTCGCGAAGCGGCCGCCGATCATGCCGAAATTCGACAACGTGATGGTGGCGCCGCGCAACTCCTCCGGCGGAATCCGCCGCGCGACCGCATCAGCGCGCAGCCGGTCGAGCCCGGCGCGCAAGTCATGTGCATCGCGCGCAGCGACGTTGCGCACAATCGGCACGATCAGCCCACCTTCGGTGTCGATCGCGATTCCAATATCGACGCGCGCGATCTGACGCCGTTCGCCGGCACGGGAATCGTACCAGGCATTGAGCGCGGGCTCGGCCTTGCACGCCGCTGCAATGGCTCGCATCAGGCGGATCGTGGCGTCCTCGCCCTTACGCCACTCCTCTATGTCGGCGTCGTCCGTGACGGTGGCGGGAACAACCTCGGCATGGGCCGCGGTCATGCGCTGCGCCATCGCGCGCCGCATTCCACGCAAGCCTTCCGCCGGTCCAGCCTCGGCGAGGCTGCGCGCCGCGCGTTCGACATCCGCCCGCGTGATGGTACTATCGGGACCGGTCGGCTGAATCGTGTTGAGATCGACATCGAGTTTTTGGGCGAGCGCACGTACCGCCGGCACGGCTTGGGCCGTGCCTCGCCGCGCCGGCGCAACCGGCGCGATGACCTCCGCGCCGTGCTCTTCGCCACTCTGAAGCTGCCCGACGATAGTGCCGGTATCCTGTTCGGCATCGCCGGCAAATTCCACCAGCGGCGCGCCGACCTTTACCAGGTCGCCATTCGCCGCGCATAATCGCGCGATGCGGCCACTCCAGGGCGATGGCACTTCAACCACCGCCTTGTCGGTCTCGACCGACAGCAGCGGCTGGTCGGTGACCACGTGATCACCCTCGTTGACATGCCAGGCGACGACCTCAGCCTCCTCGAGCCCCTCGCCCAGATCGGGCAATGTGAACTGCTGCATTTGCCGTCGCTCCGCTCACGTCAATTGAACCGGCACGCCGCCCGCCCGGCAGCGACGATGCGGCCGACCGACGGAATGTAATGCTGTTCGAGCCGCAGGAGCGGCATCACCGTATCATAGCCGGTGACGCGCGCGATCGGCGCCAGCAGTGATATCAACCCGCGTTCGGCGATCACCGCGGCGATCTCGCCGCCGAAGCCGCCGGTGCGCGCGGCCTCATGCACGATCACACAGCGTCCGGTGCGCGCCACCGACGCAAGCACGGTATCTTCGTCAAATGGTTTCAGTGTCGCGAGGTCGATCACCTCGGCGCTGATGCCTTCGGTGTCCAGCGTATCGGCGGCCGCGAGCGTCTCGCGCACCATCGCGCCCCAGCTGATCAGGGTGACATCGCGGCCCTCGCGGAGCACGAAAGCAGCGTCCAGCGGCAGCGCCACGCCGTCGTCATCAACCTCACCCTTGGCCGCGCGATAGATGCGGGTCGGCTCCAGAAAGATCACGGGGTCGGGATCGCGGATCGCGGCCAGCAACAATCCGTAGGCATGTTCGGGCGACGACGGGATCACCACGCGCAGACCGGGAATATGCGCGAGCATCGCCTCGGTGCTTTCGGAATGATGCTCGGGAGCGCGGATGCCGCCGCCATGCGGCACGCGCAAGACCATCGGGCAGCTGAGCCGCCCTTGCGTGCGGTTACGCAAACGCGAAGCGTGGTTCACCAGTTGATCGATACAGGGATAGATGAAGCCCATGAACTGGATCTCGCCGACCGGCTTGAGACCCTGGCTCGCCATGCCGACACACAGCCCACTGATCAATAGCTCGGCCAGTGGTGTATCGATCACGCGCGCGGGCCCGAAGCGCTGCTGCAAACCCACGGTGGCGCGGAACACGCCACCATTGACGCCGACATCCTCGCCGAACACCACCACGCCAGCATCGTCGGTCATTGCGCGCGCCAGCGCCATGTTGACGGCTTCGATCAGCGTCACTCGCGGCATCAGCAGTTCTCCTCGGCGTCCCGGCGCTGCGCGGCATAGACCGGCGGCAGCGTGGCGTAGAGATGATCGAACATGGTCTCGGGCGGTCGAGGCCCGGTCGCCAGATACCGCTCGACCGCCGTCTCGATCCGCGTTTGGCATTCGGCGACGAGCTGCTCCTCTTTCGTCTTGTCCCAGGCGCTGTGGCCGACGAGATAAGTGCGCAGCCGCCCGACCGGCTCATCCTTCCAGTGCGCCTGCACCTCCTCGGCCGGACGATAACGTGCGGCATCATCGGCAGTGGTGTGATCGCCGAGCCGATAGGTCACTGCCTCGATCAGGCGCGGACCACGGCCGTCGCGCGCAGCCGCGATGGCGTCGGCTGTCGCGGCGTGCATCGCGACCGCGTCATTGCCGTCCACTTGCTCGCCGATGAAGCCGGCAGCGATCGCCTTCTGCGCCAGCGTCGCAGCGGCGGTCTGCAAGCGCAACGGCACGGAAATGGCCCACTGATTGTTGGTGATAACGAACACCACGGGAAGCTTGTGCACGCCAGCGAAATTCATCGCTTCGGCCACGTCGCCTTTCGAGGTCGCGCCGTCGCCGAACAGGCACACCGCGACGCGCGGTTCGCGGCGCAGCTTGAACGCATAGGCGACACCGGCGGCATGGGGCGCCTGTGAGCCGACCGGTACGCAGAACGGGAAGTCGTGGGCTGGCCCAGAGAAATGATTTCCGCGCTCGTCGCCGCCCCAGAACAGCAGGATTTCTTCGAGCTTGACCCCGCGCCAGATCAACGCCGCGTTATCGCGATAGGAGGGCAGGAGTACGTCTTCGGCGCGCATCGCGCTGGCGACACCGACCGCCACCGCTTCCTGGCCAAGCGACGCCGCATATGTCCCGAGCCGCCCGGTGCGCTGCAATGCGACTGCCTTCAGGTCGAAGGCGCGCACCAGCACCATGGCGCGATAGAGCGAAACCAGAAGGTCGGCATTGGCGGCAAAAGCGGGAAGCGGTCGGATGATCGCGCCGTCAGGCGCGAGGTAGTTGCGGTATCGGACCTCGAAGCGCGCGATTACCGGAAGCTGGTTGTCCGGCCCGTTCCTGGTCATTCGGTTGTCTCCCGAGACCGTGACGCTCTCTTCTCAATAAAATAGTGTGCCGCCCGGTTCATCGCCATGGCACAGTTTCGTGAAGGGCGTGTCACGCGCCGCAGCATGTCGCCGGAATGGTCAGGTGGCTTGAAGAATTGCTTTGAAATGCCGCAACATACGCCGCCTGTCATCGGCCGTTTGAAAACCGGAGAAAGCCCCGCCGTGCTCGCCAATGAGGTTATATCCCTGCTCGATCATCTTGGCGTGGCACCCGACCGTCGGTGCGGCGAGCGTGTGGTGCGGTCGCCTCTGACCGGGGAGACCATCGCCCATGTCGGGGACGCAACTCCGCAGTGCGCAACCGAGACCGTTGTGCGGGCCGAAGCAGCGTTCCGGCAATGGCGCCTGGTCCCTTCACCGCAGCGCGGCAAACTGGTTCGCCTGCTCGGCCATGAATTACGCGCCGCCAAGGATGCACTGGGCCGCCTGGTCACCATCGAAGCCGGCAAGATCGTCTCGGAAGGTCGTGGCGAGGTGCAGGAAATGATCGACATTTGCGATTTCGCGGTCGGCCTGTCGCGACAGCTTTATGGCCTCACCATCGCCAGCGAACGGCCCAATCACCGCATGATGGAGCAATGGCATCCGCTCGGCCCGGTCGGCGTGATCACCTCGTTCAATTTCCCCGTCGCGGTGTGGTCGTGGAATGCGGCGCTGGCGCTGGTCTGCGGCAATCCGGTGATCTGGAAGCCGTCGGAGAAAACCCCGCTGACGGCGCTGGCGGTGCAGGCGCTGTTTGAACGCGCCGCTGTCAAGGTGGGCAACATCCCCGACGGCCTGTCCACGGTGCTGATCGGCGGGCGCGAGGTCGGCGAAGTCCTGGTCAACGATCCACGGGTGTCGCTGGTGTCCGCGACCGGATCGACGGCGATGGGCCGCGAGGTCGGGACGCAGCTTGCGCGGCGGTTTGCGCGCGGCATTCTCGAACTCGGCGGCAACAATGCCTCGATCGTCTGCCCGTCGGCGAACCTCGATCTGGCGCTACGGGCCATCGCCTTCGCCGCCATCGGAACCGCCGGCCAGCGCTGCACCACCCTGCGCCGGCTGTTCGTCCATGACAGCATCCATGACGGCTTCGTGGCGAAGCTGAAGCAGGTCTACGCCTCGGTCCGGATCGGCGATCCGCTTGCAGGTGACGAGGTGCTGGTCGGTCCGCTGATCGACGAAGCCGCATTCCAGAACATGCAACGCGCGCTTGGGGAGGCACGGGCGCACGGCGCGCGGGTCCACGGCGGTGAACGCGTCGACGAAAAGCCGTGTCCCGGCGCCTATTACGTCCGACCCGCATTGGTGGAAATGCCGGCGCAGACCGGGCCGGTGCTGCGCGAGACCTTCGCACCGATTCTATACGTCATGAAATACACCGACCTCGACGCGGCGATCGAGCAGCACAATGCGGTCGCTCACGGCCTGTCGTCCTCGATCTTTTCGACCGACATGCGCGAGGTTGAGACATTCCTCTCGGCGACGGGCTCCGACTGCGGCATCGCCAATGTCAATATCGGCCCTTCCGGAGCCGAGATCGGCGGTGCATTCGGCGGAGAAAAGGAAACGGGCGGCGGACGCGAGGCCGGCTCCGACGCCTGGAAAGCGTATATGCGTCGCGTTACCAGCACCGTGAACTACGGCGACGATCTCCCGCTCGCCCAGGGTGTCCGTTTCGACATCGGCTAGAGCCTTTTCGCTTCTGATGGAAATCAGAAGCGGGGCTCTATGATTTTGTTTTGACGCGTTTTCTTGACGCGAACCGGTATCCACTTCGCTCGAAAACGCTATAGCGGTCCGATTCTAGCAACGCTTTAGGGATGAGCTTCCGCGCGAGCGAATTCGTCCAGCACTTCGGCAACACGGTCCACCGCCCAATCGATCTGGGATTTCTCAATAATCAGCGGCGGCGCGAAGCGGACGGTGTTGCGGTGAGTGTCCTTGGTCAGCACGCCGGCCTGCAACAGCCGTGTCGCCACCGCGGCTGCATTGGCGAGGTCACGATCCAGCTCGACGCCGGCGAACAGTCCGCGCCCGCGCACCTCTCGAATGATCGGATTCTTGACCGCGCGGAGCCGTGCGAGCAGATGCGCGCCCAGGCGTGCGGATCGCTCAACCAACTTATCCTCTATCAACGTATCAAGCGCAGCCAACCCGACCGCGGCGGCAATCGGATTGCCGCCGAAGGTGCTGCCGTGGTCGCCGGGCGTAAACACCTGCATCACCTCGCGGCGCGCCAGAAACAGCGACACCGGCAGAAGTCCACCACCGAGCGCCTTGCCCAGAGTTACCGCATCCGGCTTCACGCCGTCATGCTCGCACGCCAGCAGCCATCCGGTACGCCCCAGCCCGGATTGAATCTCGTCGCAGATCAACAGGACGTTTTGCTCCCTGCAGATGCGCGCGACCTCGGCAAGGTAACCCGGCGGCGGCACGATGATGCCGCCCTCGCCCTGGATCGGCTCGACCAGGAACGCGGCGGTGTTCGGCGTGATCGCCGCCCGAAGCGCCGCCGCGTCGCCGAACGGCACCGACCTGAAACCGGCTGGAAATGGACCAAAGCCGTCGCGATATTGCGGCACAGACGAGAAGCCGACGATAGCTATGGTGCGGCCGTGAAAATTGCCGTCGCACACGATGATCTCGGCGCGGTCGGCCGGCACCCGCTTGACCGTGTAAGCCCATTTGCGCGCGGCCTTCAGCGCGGTCTCCACCGCCTCCGCGCCGCTGTTCATCGGCAGCGCAACATCCATTCCCGTCAACGTGCAGGCATGACCGAGAAAGGCACCAAGACGATCGTTGAAATAGGCCCGGGAGACCGTGTCCAGTTGTTGGGCCTGATCGGTGAGCGCCTGTACCAGCCGTGGATGACAATGCCCGAAGCTCGCCGCCGAATAGGCGCCCATCATATCGATGTAGCGCCGCCCGCTTTCATCCCACAGGTAGACGCCCTTGCCGCGCACGATGGTGACCGGCATCGGTGCATAGTTGTTGGCACCGAAGCGCATTTCCAGCTGAACCGAGCCATCCATGTCACTCGCTCCCTCAACTCGAACCTGTGCCGAGACCGTAGAGCATCGCGCGCTCCTACAACGGCGCGATCATTTCAATGTGGGGCCGCCAAGCGGGAAAGCTAGTGGTCCCATTTTAACATTCGTATCCCGTTTCAGCGAGTCTTCTCGCGAATGTTATCAATTCACTCCGCTAGAACCGCCTCGCAACGGATGCGACAAAACAGCTGCCGCTGTTTGATTCAACCGGCGGACAGCGGGGTCTTTTGGAGCTATACTCAATTGGCCGCCCATCGTGCGGCGCAGGCCCTCACGGTGGTCGCTGGCGTCTGACACCGGAGGCCGCACCATGTCTATCGCTCCCACACTCCAGAAATATCTGATCGCGGAAAACATCCAATACGAAGAGATTCCGCACGAACCCACCATGTCGTCCGCGCGTACCGCGCAGACATGCCATATCCCGGGCGATCGCTTGGCCAAAGCCATCGTTTTGCGTCGCGATGACGCCTACATGCTGGCCGTCATGCCCGCCTCGCATCGGCTTCGCTTGCCGGAGCTAAGGACAAGACTCGGCAGCAACGTGGATATGGCCGATGAGACTGAAATCGGCCAGCTGTTTAGCGATTGCGCGCATGGCGCGGTGCCGGCCGTCGGCAAATGCTACGGGTTGGATCTCATCGTTGACGACAGCATTAACGCGCAGCCGGAAATCTACATGGAAGCCGGTGATCACGAGACGCTGCTGCATCTCACTCAGGCGCAATTCGCGCGCCTGACGGCTAACGAGATGCACGGCCGCTTCAGCGCACACGCTTGAGTGCAGGCTGCATCGGTGACGAACGTTTTTCGGGAAGCCCTCGCCGCGTCGCGGAGCGAATTGCATACGCGCCGCGAAAGGACGGACGCCATCGATCGTTACACCGGCACCCGCACCGTCGCACGCAGACCGCCCATCGGACTGTCGCCGAGCATGATGTCACCGCCATGCGACCGCGCAATGTCGCGCGCAATGGCAAGGCCGAGACCGGAACCGCCCTCGTCCTGATTGCGCGCGCTGTCGAGCCGCAGGAACGGCTTGAAGACTTCCTCACGCATGTCGTGCGGGATACCTGGACCGTCATCGTCGACCATGACCGTGAGCCAGCGGTGATCGCGATGGCCGTTGATCGCGATGGAGTCGGCGTGGCGCGCCGCATTCGACACCAGATTGCCGAGGCAGCGCTTGAGTGCCGCCGGCTTGACTGTGACAACGGGCAGTCCGTGAAAGATGGTCGTCGCGGCGTGACCGTTGCGCTCGGCATCGCTGCGCAACTCCTCCAGCGCCGCAGCCATGTCGGTCGGTTGCGCCTGCTCACCGCTGTCGCCGCGCGCGAAGGCGAGATAGGCCTCGAGCATCCCATGCATCTCGTCGACATCCTTCCGCATGCCGTCGACTTCCGGGCTGTCGCCTATCAGCGCCAGTTCCAGCTTGAAGCGGGTCAGGATGGTACGCAAGTCATGCGACACGCCGGCCAGCATCGTGGTGCGTTGCTCGATGCTGCGCTCGATGCGCATCTTCATTTCGATGAACGCCTGCGCGGCGCGCCGGACCTCGCGCGCCCCGCGCGGACGGAAGTTCGGCGCGTCACGGCCCTTGCCAAAGCGCTCGGCGGCGTCCGCCAGCCGCAGGATCGGCTTGATCTGGTTGCGCAGGAATAGCACCGCGACGAACAACAGGATCGAGGACGTGCCCAACATCCAGAAAATGAAGATCTCCGAGTTTGACGCATAGGCAGCGCTGCGCTGCGCGAATACCCGCATCACCGCATCGTCGAGCTGGATCCTGATCTCCACCAGACTGGACCGGCCGACGGTGTCGATCCAGAACGGCTTGCCGATCTGCCTGCTGATCTGCACCGACAGCGACTGGTCGAGCAGTGAGAAGAACGGCTTCGGCCCGGGCGGCGGCATATCGCCCGACGGCAGAAAATCGACCACGAGCCCGAGCCGCTGCTGGGCGATACGCCGGATCGTCGCGCGGTCCTTGTCCTGCGGGTAGTCCTTGTAGACATCGATCAGCGCGGCGACATCCTGCACCACCGCCGCCGACAACCGCCGCGTCACCGTGTTCCAGTGCCGCTCCATGAACACGAAGGCCACCACCGATTGCAGCACCACCATCGGCACAATCATGATCAGCAGCGCGCGGGCATAGAGTCCCTTGGGCATCCAGTTCTTGAACGCCCGCCCCATCCGGCCATTGGCTACCGAGACGCGCCGGGACGCAGAGCGGATCAGCGTCAGGCCGGCATCGAGCGTGCTCATGATCGGCAGCTCAAGGCGCCGCGACCAGGCGATAGCCGACGCCGCGCACCGCCTGGAGGAATAGCGGATTGGCGGGATCGCGCTCGATCTTCCGCCGCAGCCGGTTGATCTGGACATCGACGGCGCGCTCGTTGACGGTGCCGTCGCCGTTTAGTTCGCCGCGGCGAACCGTCTCGCCGGGCGTGGCGGCGAGCACGCGCAGCATCTCGCGCTCGCGATCGGTGAGATGAATGACGTCGTCGCCCTGCCGTAGTTCGCCGCGCTCCAGATGATAGACGTAAGGCCCGAACGCGATCGATCCGGTTCGCACCGTCGGCAGCGGCATCGTGCGCTTGAGGATATTCCCGATCCGCAGCACCAGTTCGCGCGGCTCGAACGGCTTGGCGACGTAGTCGTCGGCGCCGATCTGCAGGCCCTCGATGCGGCTCTCGGCTTCGTGCCGGGCCGTCAGCATGATGATCGGCACCGAAGACGAGGCGCGGATGAAGCGGGCGAGATCGAAGCCGGTTTCGCCGGGCATCATGATGTCGAGGATCAAGAGGTCGAAATGCAGCCCGAGCAGTTTCGAGCGGGCGACCTTGGCGCTCATGGCGGTGGTGACGCGGTAACCCTCCCCCGCCAGAAAACGCGACAGCAGATCGCGGATACGCCGGTCGTCGTCGACCAGCAGCAGATGCGGGGCGTCGTCGGCCGGCCTCACCGACGGCCGCGCGATCCCCGCCGTTTGCATTACCGTCATGCCTTCACCATCTTGCCGTCGGCCCGCAGGATCGCCTCCAGCACCTTGTCGGGATCGTCGTGGTCGATCATCCCGAGCAGGAACTTGCGCACCGCCTCGGCGCCGGATGCGTCGAGGCTTTGCAGCGCCCGCACGATGCGGTCGGTCTGCAGGCCTGCGAGTTTCGCCACTAGCGCCTCGCCTTTTGCGGTGGCGAAAAGAAGGCGCTGGCGACGGTCGGCGTTCCCGGCCTTCTGCACGATATAGCCTTCATCGAGGAGCTGCTTGAGAACCCGCCCCAGCGATTGCTTGGTGATGCGCAGCACATCGAGCAGGTCCGCGACGTTAAGGCCGGGATAACGGTGGACGAAATGCATCACGCGGTGATGCGCGCGACCAAAGCCGAATTCCTCCAGCACATGATCGGGATCGCCGACGAAATCGCGATAGGCAAAGAACAGCAGCTCAATGATGTCCCAGCGCATCTCAGCGGGCTCCCCGGCCGCATCCGGCCCCGCGTTGGCCATGGCACCGCTCCGGGTCGAGAAATTTATGTCAGCCATATTGACATATCTTGGTTCCAATGTTACAAGTCTGCCACTTACAACGAAATATTATAACGCTTCGTCCGAAGCCGGCCCGATCTACGTCCTGAAAATCCAACGGCGAGACCAAGAATTCTTTCGGCCGTACAGTCGTCAGCGGCATTTCGGCCAACATACTGGACTTCGCGCCTCCCACCAAAGCGGAAACCGGCCCACGGACCGGCGGGCGAGGGCCAGGACCTGAACCGATCAGTGGAGTGAATTTGACATTCGCGACCCTCCTTGCCCCAAGGTCTGGCCGCGAATGTCAAATTCAAAAACCCCGCTGGAAAACTTGCAGTTGATAGTGGCCTTTGGTTCTAACATTTGCGAAGGCGCCTGCCGCAGAGGGATGCGAATGCTAGAATCGGACCACCAGCCCGCCATCGGGACAGCTGCAAAGCCGGGAGAAGACCCATGGGAGTTTCGCTCGATACGATCGATGGCGCGATGTCGTTGAAATTCGAGGTCCAGCCGACGGCCAATCCGACGCTCGCGACCGCGCGCGCAGAAAAGCTCGCCAACCCCGGCTTCGGGCGGGTGTTCACCGATCACATGGCAGTGGTGCGCTACAATCAGGCGAAGGGCTGGCACAACCCGCGCGTCGAATCCCGCGCCAACTTCCCGCTCGATCCCGCGACCGCCGTGCTGCACTACGCGCAGGAGATTTTCGAAGGTCTCAAGGCCTACAAGCGTGATGACGGCGGCGTGAACCTGTTCCGCCCGGACGCCAATGCGCGACGCTTCCGCAATTCGGCTGAGCGCATGGCGATGGCACCCCTCCCCGAGCCCGTGTTCATCGAAGCCATCGAGCAGCTCGTACGGATCGACCGCGCCTGGATTCCAGGCGGTGAAGGCAGCCTGTATCTGCGGCCCTTCATGATCGCGAACGAAGTCTTCCTCGGTGTGAAGCCCTCGGCGGATTACATCTTCGCCGTCATCGCCTCATCGGTCGGCTCCTATTTCAAGGGCGGCCCCGCGCCGGTCTCGATCTGGGTGTCGGAAAACTACACACGCGCGGCAGTCGGCGGCACCGGCGCCGTCAAATGCGGCGGAAACTACGCTGCCAGTCTGCGCGCGCAGGCCGAGGCCATCGATCGCGGCTGCGATCAGGTCGTTTTCCTGGACGCGGTCGAGCGCCGCTACATCGAGGAACTCGGCGGCATGAACATCTTCTTCGTGTTCGATGACGGTTCGCTCTCGACACCGCCGCTCGGCACCATCCTGCCGGGTATCACCCGCGATTCCATCATCACGCTCGCAAAGGAATCCGGTACTGGCGTGCGCGAGGAGCCCTATACAATCGACCAGTGGCGCACTGATGCCGCCAGCGGCAAGCTTCGGGAAGCATTCGCCTGTGGCACTGCCGCCGTCATTTCGCCAATCGGCAAGGTTTGCTCGGCGCACGGCGATTTCACCATCAATGGCGGCGCCGCTGGTCCCGTCGCGATGGGCTTTCGCAAGAAGCTGGTCGACATCCAGTATGGCCGCGCGGCCGACACACATAACTGGACCCGCAAGGTGCTGTGATCGGTCGCCCATTCGTTAGGCCTCGCGATACTGCATCCCCTTGAGAGGCACCAGACCGAGCCGCTCACGTCGGATCCAGCGTGACATCATCAGGATGGCTACGGCCGCGAGGCCCGACGCCAGGCCGATCCAGATGCCGATACCCCGAAATCCAAGATTGAAGGCGAACAGCAAGCTCAACGACATGCCGAAGCCCCAATAGCCAAGACCGGCATAGATCATCGGCACACGAGTATCCTGCAAGCCACGCAGCATACCGGCGCCGACCACCTGCGCACCGTCGGCAATCTGAAACACCGCCGCGCAGGTCAGAAACGACGCGGCCAGTCCAATAACCTCGGCATTCGCCGCATCGTTGACGTCGACGAATGCGCCGATCAACCATCGCGGCGCGGCAATCATCAACACGCTGGTGCTTGCCATGAAAGCAATCGCCAGCGCGAAGCACATCCATCCGGCGCGGGTGATCCCGTCCCGGTCTCCGGCACCGTAAGCGCGACCAACGCGCACCGTAGCGGCCTGCGCCAGCCCCATCGGCACCATGAAAGAGACCGACGCGATCTGAATCGCAATGGCGTGAGCCGCGATTGAGGTCGTGCCGAACCGTCCCATCAGGAACACCGCGGCATTGAACACGGTGATCTCGAAGGCGAGCGCAGCGCCGATTGGCAAACCCACACGCCACAGCATGGCGAGACGTGGCCAATCTGCGCGCCACCAGTTGCCGAACAGACGATAGCGACGAAATTTGTGACCGAAGCTCAGCACCAGCGCCAGCCCGACGAACAGGAAGGTGTTGGACAATGTGGTCGCGATGCCCGACCCGCGCAGGCCGAGTGCCGGCAGACCAAGATGACCGAACACCAGCGCCCAGTTCGCGACGATATTGAACAGGATCGCGACTGCGGTCACCGTCATTGCCCACAACGGCCGCTCCAGTGCGGCAAAGAACGAACGCAGCGCGATAAAGCCGAGCGTCGGCAGCATGCCCCACTGCAACGCGCGCACAAACACCTGGGCGTCCGCTGCAAGTTGCGGTTCCTGATCGAACAGAATGAGGATCGCTTCGGTATGCCAGAGCAGCAGCCAGCTCGGCACCGCAATCAGCACCGTCGCCCATAGTCCCTGCCGGAACGTCCGCCGCACGTCGCGGACCATATGCCGCTTGCGGCCAAACGCTTCAGCCATCATCGGCGACGTCGCAGTGACGACGCCAATGCCGAAAATCAGGATCGCGAAGTACAGATTGACGCCAAGGGTTCCGGCGGCCAACGCCGAAGGACCAACGCGGCCCAGCACGATCACATCGGTGGTGGTCAGCGCGATTTGCGCGAGGTTGGTGAGGACCAGCGGCCAGCCAAGCATCAGCGTCGCCCGGAATTCTCCGAGCCAAGCATCGCGCGACAGCGCGTTCTGGCGGGCATCAAAAAGCATGGCGGCTCGGTCATCAACACGGCAACTGGGGCAGAATGACGGTAACAGGACGACGAAACCTCCGACGGTATCGCCGGAGGCTTTCGTGCGTCGTTCGCTGGATGGCTCTTAGTTAAGTGAACAACCGCGATTTTGCCAGACCCGGAGTGATAGCGCGATCATGCCGCGCCGAGCGGGTGTCGTGCGGGCACAAGGTCCGCAAGCGTCGCGGCATCGATCCAGAACACCTCGCCCTCGGACTCCTCGGTATCGAGCCAGAGCAAATCCGCGCGCGGATAAGCTTTCTCGATCGCCGGCTTGCAGCGGCCGACCTCGCACAACAGACCGCCGCCGGATGTGAGATGAGTTTTGGTGCCGTCGATGATTCGTCGCACCAGATCAATACCGTCGGCGCCGCCGTCGAACGCCATCCGCGGCTCGGCAAGGCACTCGCGCGGCAGACCCGCCATTCCTTGTGCGTCGACATAGGGCGGGTTTGAGATGATGAGATCGTAGCGCTTACCCCTGACGGCTGCGAACAGGTCGCCCTGTGCAAGTTGAATGCGATCTTCGAGGCCGTGCTCGCGCACATTGCGCGAAGCAACCGCAAGCGCGTCCGACGACAGGTCGGCGGCATCGATCGTCGCATTCGGAAATGCGCGCGCGGCCAGAATGGCAAGGCATCCCGAGCCAGTACAGAGATCGAGCACGCTGGTCACGGTTGCGGAATCGCGCAGGCGCAGCACATCGTCGTCGCCGAAATGTGAGTCCAGGATTTCACCGATGAACGAGCGTGGCACGATCACGCGGTCGTCGACATAGAACGGGAGGCCACGCATATACATCCTGTTGACGAGGTAGGCGGCGGGCTTGCGGGTTGCGATGCGCTGCTCGATCCAGCCGAGGATGCGCCGGCCTGCCGCCTTCGGCACCCGCCGCGCGGCGTTTGGTTCCACCTCGTCCGGATGCAGGCGCATGGCCTCTCCGACCAGGAAGGCGGCCTCGGCCACCGGATCGGTGGTACCGTGGGCAAAGGCGACGCGGGCGCGCTTGAGCCTTGTGGCTGCGAAGCGGACATAGTCGAAAATCGTCACGAGTTCGGAAGCTGCGTTCGCGGCGGAGGGGTTTGCAGCTTTGGCTGCAGCCGGCGTCGGCCGGCGTTTTTTGACTAAGCTGCGGGTCGCGATTTTCGATCGTCCACCGCGCACGGCGGTCTTCGCCATCAGGATTTGGCCCAGCGCGCCGCAGCGGAATCGTCGCGATCGTGGGCATCCACCCAGCTGGACCCAGCGGCACCCTCCTCGCGTTTCCAGAACGGCGCCTGCGTCTTGAGATAGTCCATCAGGAATTCCGCGCCCTGAAATGCTGCTTCGCGGTGCGACGATGCTGTGACCACGAGAACGATGTTCTCGCCCGGTACGATCCGCCCGTGCCGATGAATGATGGTGATGCCCGTGAGGGGCCAGCGCGAGAGCGCCTCCTCGGCATGACGCGCGATCTCGGCCTCCGCCATACCGGGATAGTGTTCCAGCATCAGCGCGGCGATCGCGTCGCCACCCTCACCGCCAGCCTGGTCGCTTCTGCAGATACCGCTGAAGCTTACGACCGCGCCGATGTCGGTGCGGCCGCGCGACAGCGCCGCGACTTCGCGCGCAACGTCGAAGTCCTCTTCCTGCAGGCGAATGGTGACGGGAACGGTCATGGACGACGCCGATGTTGACAGATCAGCCGCCGGTCATCGGCGGAAAGAAGGCAATTTCGCGCGCACCTGCGATCGCCGTGTCCTGCTTGACGTGCATCCGATCGATCGCGGCGCGGATCACGTTCGGTTTGTCGAACGCATGGGCGTATTCATCCCCCCGCTGCGACAACCATGCGATCAGATCGGCGACCGTCGCGACGGCCGGCGGCGGATCGAGCGCCTCCTCGGCCTTGCCGACCCGTTCGCGCACCCAGGCGAAATATAGCACCTTCATTTTTCATCCTCCTCGATGAGGTGGTGAATACCGGCCTGAAAATAGTCCCAACCGGTATAGATGGTGAAGATCGCCGAAACCCACAACAGCAGAAGCCCGATCTGGGTCACGAACGGAAATATCAGATCGCCCGCCTCGCCCGCCAGCAGGAAACCGATCGCGACCAGTTGCACCGTTGTCTTCCACTTCGCAACCTTGGTCACGGGCACGCTGACGCGCAGGGCCGCCAGATATTCGCGAAGGCCCGATACGAGAATCTCGCGGCACAGGATCACGATCGCCGCCCACAGCGTCCAGCCATGGATGATGCCGTCCGCCGCCAGCATCAGCAGACATGAGGCAACCAGGAGCTTGTCGGCGATCGGATCGAGCATCTTGCCGAAGGCGGACTGCTGATCCCAGATTCGCGCATAATAGCCGTCGAGGAAGTCCGTGACGCCGGCCGCGATGAACACGCCCAGCGCCACCCAGCGCAGTCGCAACGGCCCGTCCATGATCGATTGCGCATAGACGCAGCCCACCACCACCGGGATCGCGGCGATCCGGGCATAGGTGAGAATATTCGGAAGCGACAGCATGTGCCTCGCGGTCGCCTGGCTGGTTGCAGTGTTCATTTCGTCTTACCAATACTGTCGTGGCGCGAACGTCAACCGGCCGCGCGGCGCAATTTACCGCCTTCGCAGCGGCGAAAGCCTTATCCGTTGATCTTAATACGAAAAAAGCCGCTGAACATCATACTAAAATCCACCCTCACGCGGGCCTGGCATGAAAAAAGTCGAAGATCTTACGGGCGCTTTCGGCGCTAATACCGGGAACCTTGCCGAGGTCGGCCACCGAGGCACGCTCGATCTCCTTCAGCGTCCCAAAATGATGTAGCAGCGCCCGCTTGCGCGCCGGGCCGATGCCGGGGACCTCCTGCAGCCCAGCTTCGCGGATATCCTTGCTGCGCAGCTTGCGATGCGATCCGATGACAAATCGATGCGCTTCGTCGCGCAAACGCTGGATGAAATACAGGACGGGATCGCGCGGTTCGAGCTTGATGGCAGGACGGTCCGGCAGGAACAGGGTTTCGCGGCCGGCGTCGCGGTCGGGCCCCTTGGCGACCGCCACCAGCGCCACCCGGCTCAGCCCCAGCGCATCGAAAATCCCGCGGGCGGCATTGAGCTGACCAAGGCCGCCGTCGATGATCACGAGATCGGGCCATTGCGGCACCGCATCCTTGTCCGATTCATCGGCCTTGTCCGGATCGGCAGCTTTCTGCGTCAGCAATCTTTTGAAACGGCGCTCCAGCACCTCGCGCATCATCGCGTAGTCGTCGCCGGGCGTCAGGCTCTCGGACTTGATGTTGAACTTGCGATACTGGTTTTTCAGAAAGCCTTCAGGACCGGCGACGATCATCGCCCCGACCGCATTGGTGCCCTGGATGTGGCTGTTGTCGTAGACCTCGATCCGTCGCGGCGCGTGCGGTAAACCCAGGGCAGCCGCCAAACCCTGCAACAGCCGCGACTGCGTCGCGGTATCCGCCAGCTTGCGGCCCAGCGCCTCGCGCGCATTGGTCAGCGCGTGCGCGACCAGCTCCTTCTTTTCGCCGCGCTGCGGCGTCGAGACCACGACCTTGCAGCCGGCCTTGATCGACAGCGCATCGGCCAGCAATTCGCTCTCCTCGATCTGGTGCGAGACCAAAATCAGTTTCGGTGGCGGCTTGTCGTCGTAGAACTGGGCAAGGAATGATCCAAGCACCTCCTCCGGCGTAAACGACTTTTCCGCGCGCGGAAAATAGGCGCGGTTGCCCCAATTCTGTCCGGTGCGGAAGAAAAAGACCTCAACGCAGGAATAGCCGCCCTCCTGGTAGATCGCGAACACGTCGGCTTCTTCCACCGTGCGCGGGTTGATGCCCTGCTGCGACTGGATCGCCGACAGCGCGGCCAGCCGGTCGCGATAGAGCGCCGCGCGCTCGAAGGCGAGATCGTCGGAAGCCTTTTCCATTTCCCGCGCCAGTTCTTCCTTCACGGCGCGGCTGCGGCCGGACAGGAAGTCGGTCGCCTCGCGAACCAGTGCTGTATAGCCGGGGAAATCGATCTCGCGGGTGCAAGGGCCCGCGCAGCGCTTGATCTGGTACAGCAGGCACGGCCGCGTCCGGCTTTCGAAGAAGGAGTCGGTGCAGGAGCGCACCAGGAACGCGCGCTGCAGGGCGGTGATGGTGCGGCCGACCGCGCCCGCGGACGCGAACGGTCCGAAATAGCGCCCCGGCCGCGACTGCGCGCCGCGATGCTTGAGGATCTGCGGCGCCCAATGGTCGCCGGTGATCAGGATATAGGGAAACGACTTATCGTCGCGAAGCTGCACGTTGAAACGCGGCCGCAATTGCTTGATCAGGTTCGCTTCGAGCAGCAACGCCTCGGTCTCGGTCGCGGTCGACACGATCTCCACGGTGGACGTCGCCGCGATCATGCGTGCGATGCGCATCACTTGGCCGGTCGGCCGCGCATAGGACGACAGACGCTTGCGCACGTTCTTGGCCTTGCCGACGTAGAGCACATCGCGCGCGGCATTCATCATGCGGTAGACGCCGGGCGAGGTCGGCGCGTGGCGAACGGCATGCTCGATCGCCGCGCGACCAACCGCGAGTGTGCCCTCCGCGATCGCATCAGCGGGCTCGTCCGGCAGATCAGGCAGCCGCGCCTCGTCGTCCTCGTCGGTCCCGATGGTTGCGGGATCCACATCCTGTCCCGTCTCCACTCCCCCGTGCCGCCGCATGTCCGCGCCGGAACCGGGCGGTTGTCCAGGTCCGGCCGGCTTTGCGGGATCGGAGGAATCGGTCGTCATGTCCATCAGTTAAGCGATGAAACCGGCCGATGCCAGCGGCAGCGCGCCGAACTAACCGCACGATCAGGCTGCGTCACCGGTTACCGGCGCCGCCAAGCTGGTAACACTTTTTTAAGAACAAGAGACGGCGGGAGCGTCGTCTTAAGAACCGCTTAACTTAAAACTTTCGATAAATCGTACGAACGAAATTTCGGAATTCGTAACCGTACGGATTGCTCGCGACATCCACGACGGGGACGACGGTAAGGGGTTGGAGAGTCGAGATGAGCAAGACAACGATCGCAGCACTGGCAGCCCTGGCATCAACGGCGCTGATCGGCACCGCGCAGGCCGCGGATCTGTCCTACCGCTCGCCCTACACCGTCAACCAGCCGCTCAACGCCTTTAGCTGGGCGGGTCCCTATCTGGGCGGCAACCTCGGTTATGCCTGGGGCAGCGTCCAGAACAGCGCCACCAGCCCGGACGGCGTGTTCGGCGGCGTGCAGGCCGGCTACAACTGGCAGAACGGGCCGCTGGTATTCGGCCTCGAAGGCGACATCCAGGCTAGCGCCGCCGAAGATACCTTTGCGCCGTGGAAATTCTCCAATCCGTGGTTCGGCACGGTGCGCGGCCGCCTCGGCTATGCATTCAACAATATCTTGGTCTATGGCACCGGTGGCCTTGCCTTCGGGTCATTGCGCGCCGAAACATTTGGCCTGTCGGAATCCCACACCAATGCGGGCTGGACCCTAGGTGTCGGCGCCGAATTCGGCATCTACCAGAACTGGACCGCGAAGGTCGAATATCTCTATGTCGATCTGTCGAGCAGCAACTTCACGATCACTGGTGCTCCCAACAGTTATCAGTTCGGCCTGGTCCGCGCCGGCGTGAACTATCACTTCTAACGAGAACAACAACCACCACGCTTTTAAATCCCGGCCGTTCGCGGCCGGGATTTTTCGTGATGGCAATGCGTCGCCGCGCACCGCGAGCGAGCCGCGCTTGACGCACGTTTCACAGCAAGAACGCCGGCCGGCCCCCGGTCAGGACGAGAGCGCGAGATTCACCGCCTTGGGGCCCTTGCCCTTCTTGTCCGGCTCGATCTCAAATGTGATGCGTTGTCCTTCAGACAGTTCCTTCAATCCGGCCTGCTCGACAGCCGTGATATGAACGAATACATCGCGGCCGCCATCGTCTGGCTTGATAAAACCGTAGCCGCGCTCCCCGTTGAAAAACTTGACCGTTCCAGTCATGGCCATCGGCAAAACTCCTCTCGCCGTATTGCTAGCGCCGGCGCGCGTCCCCACGCGCCGACGGACCTGACATTCACTCGCCGCTGTCGCGGCCTTCCGGCAACGAAGCAATTCGACCGGGTAAGCATCCGAGGCGTTGTCGCTCCGCCTCCCGTTTGCGGAAGCCGAACGTAAAGCCAGCCGCAGGGGCGGCAGCTTAATACGGTTCTCGTCAAACTGACTACGATGAAATTGAACCTTGCGATCGGCTCAACCCAGGATCGCCTCCAGCCTGAACCGGGCGGCACCGCCCTGCCCCAACGGCTTCTCCAGTTCGGGCAGGATAGCCTTCAGCTCAGACCTCAACGTCCACGGCGGATTGACGATCAGGAGCCCGGCCGAGGTGAGCGGCCCATCCGGCGTCTGCGGCGCGACACTGAATTCCAGACGCAGGCATTTGTCTGCGTTGCCTCCGACAGCGGCACAGACCCTTTGGGCAAGATCGTCCGCAGTCCGGCGTCTTTTCGCCGGATACCAGAGCATGTAGCAGCCGGTCGGCCATTTCGCGAAAGCCTCGGCAAATCCGCCGGCGAGCCGCTCGAACTCGTCCTTGTGCTCAAACGGTGGATCGATCAGCACCAGCCCGCGTCGCTCTTTCGGCGGCACGAAAGCCGGCAGTGCTGTCCAGCCATCGAGAGCGACCACGTTTGCCTGAGTGTCGCGACGCAGCGCACCGATCAGGTGTTTGCGGGCAACGGGCTCGAGTTCGCACGCAACCAGCCGGTCCTGCGGCCGCAGCAGAGCGCGCGCGATCAGCGGCGATCCCGGATAGGACTGCAGGTCGCGCTGCGGATTGAAGGCCCTGACGATATCGAGATAGGGAGCGACCAATGGGCCGACTGCATCCGAAAACCGCGCCTGCATCAGCCGTGCAATTCCGGTCAACCACTCGCCGCCGCGTCCGGCCTCCTCGCCGGTGAGATCGTAAATGCCGGCGCCCGCGTGAGTGTCGATGACGCGGAACGCCGCCGGCTTCTCGTGCAGATAGGTCAGGATACGAACCAGCACGATATGTTTGATGACGTCGGCGAAGTTGCCGGCGTGGAAGGCGTGGCGGTAGTTCATGCGCGATGGTTACGCCATCACAGGTTGAAAGTAATCAGCGTCATCGCGAACTCGCGAACAAAATTGGCTTTGCAATATTGCGCGTGACGACGCGACGCGTCGCCCCTGGGCTCCTGGCAATGACGCTGAGGGGGTGCCGCAGACTATCCGCCGCGCACCGGCGGCAGCACCACCTGGTCCCTGCGGCAGGCGCGGCGGTCGATTTCCTCACAGGCGCGGAATTGCAGGTCCTTGTTCATGCAGATTCGCACCTCGCTGAGCCTGGTCCGGTCGCAGATCACCGCAATCGCAGAATGGCTGAGTCCGGGATTGTCCTTGATGAAGGCGTTCTCGATATCGTCGGGCGCGATGCTCTTCGGGGCAGCGAGATCGAGGAACTCCGCGGGAATTTTCACCGCAGCGCGCGCTTTGCGAACAGTTTCGAAATAGGCTTGCGCGCCGAGGCCCGAGCAGGTGCCGTGCTTGTCCCATTCGCTATAGATCAGACCAGGCGCCGGCATCAGGTCCAGCATTGAGGACATGATGCGGCGATCGAGCCGCGGCGAGGGACGTTGGCAATAATCCGGAAAGCCGTGCTCATATTGCGGCCAAAGGCCATGCACCACGAACGAGAACGGCCGGCCACCGCATTGGGTCTGTTGCGACCGGCCGGAACTGCCGCGCTCGGCCGCGGCCGCGCAATATGACGGCGACCACGACAGCGACAGCACATAGAAATCGAACGCACCCGGCGCGTTCTGGCGACGGTCCTGCGCCCTCGCGCTGCCCGTCCACCCCGCCAGCAGGATCAGCCACGACAGAACAGCCGCAGCCGCCGCGCGAGACACCCACCTCATGACGTCCAACCCCCAGCCCGGCCGAAATCCGGCCTCGACTCAGATCAGCCCAGCATAGCGGACCGAAGCGGCCGGGAAAACTCTAGCAGGGTATTTCAGCAGTTGTGATGTGCAATTGCATATCTGTGATCGCCGCTGACGCAGCGTCGGAACGACAATGCAGAGCCGACATCTAATAAGGCTGCGCGGCGCGGCAGCTCGGGTTATAGGCCCAGTTACGATCGAGGCCGACCACGCACCATTCGACGCCCTGCCCGATGCTGGCAAACCCGCCATCCTCGATGATCGAATAATGCACGGTGCGGACCTTGCCGTCGCTAACCATCGCGTCGGCGCTGCAGTAGCGACGCGGGATGTTGTCGGACTGCCAGGGCCGGAACGCCGTTTCATGGACGTTGCCATAGGCCGTGATCCGCAGCGGGGAATTCCAGAAGGTGCTTTCCTTCTCCCAAAATTCCGATGTGATGGTCGGCAGCCCGGCCTCGCAACTCGCCACCCGTCCCTCATACCCCGGTCCGAACACTGGGAAACTGACGGCATGCGCCGCCGGCAGAGCGGTGAACAGCCCCAACGCTGCACCGAGTGCCGCGCCGAAGCCGGCTTTCTTCAAGGATGTGATAAGGTTGTGCATGGGAACATCCGCCGGTGATCCTAGCTTCGGACGGTGCCGCGAAGCCCGCACAAGGTCAAGTGCGGCGGGGCAACACCCGCAGCCTATCTCCCTTTGACCGGTTTGCCGTTCTTTTCATGGCCCGCACGGCGTTCTAAAGTTTGAATCGGCAACGATGGAGATGACAATGAAATTGCTCGGAGCGGCTTTGCTGGCGGCAATGGCGGGCGCGCTGGTTTACGGACCGGCACGGGCCGACTGGGTGCCACCGGTCAAGGGCAACGACACCGGCGGCATCATCTCCTATTCGCTGGTCGGGACCGGCGATGTCCGCACGATCGCGGTCGATCACTGCGCGCGCTACGGCAAGGTGGCGAAAATCCTTGGCGTACAGGCCTATCCGGGCGGCTACATCTCGTTCGCCTGCCGCTGGGTGCCCTATGGCCCCGAGCAGCCTCCGCTGCGCACCCGGTACTGAGCCGACGACCCCGATCCCACGTTTGCGAGTCCTGATCCCACTGACGGAGCCTGCGATGCGACGGTCTCTTCGCCCCTCGATTCCTCTCCTGTCGCTGCTGCTTCTCTCCGCAGCGCCGGCACTGGCGGAGGTGCAATTGCCGCTGCGCAAGGCCGGACTGTGGGACATCAAGCTGGACCACGAGGGCGCCAAAATGCCGGCGGTGACGGTCCAGCAATGCACCAGCGAGGCCGTTGACCGCGAGTTCACCTCGGAATTCTCCCCCTCGGCAAAGCAGAACTGCTCGAAGACCGACGTCCAGAAAACCGCAACCGGCTACGTCATGGATTCGGTCTGCACCATGGCCGGCGCGACCGTGACGTCGCATGCCGAAACCTCAGGCGATTTCAACTCCGCCTATACGGTGACGGTCACCTCGCGCAGCGAGGGCGGCAAGCTCGGAACCCGCGACAGCAAGATCGCCATGGCGGCGAAATGGACCGGCCCCTGCAAGGAGGGTCAGAAGCCCGGCGATGTCGTCATGCCCGGCGGCTTCAAGATGAACATGCGCGATCTTGAGAAATTCAAGTCGATGGTGCCGAAGTAACGAAATCTCGACTCGCGAGTTGATGCGGGATTGCGGACCCCGGCGTCACGAGCGTGGCTAGTTGCTCCACGTCACGCCATGACGCGCGAGCAGCTTCTGCACCGCCGCGACAAGTTCGCCCTCGCCGACCTCGATCTGCGCCTCGGCCTGCTTCTTCAGATACTCAGTGCGGTCCTCGATGTCAGTCAGCCCTGCGCCAGCGATCAAATCCTTGATCTGCACCTTGCCGTTGGCTTTCTCCTCACTGCCCTGAATGATGGAGCAGGGTGAATGGCGCTTGTCGGCGTATTTCATCTGCTGGCCGAGCGAATGCTTGGGATTGCCGAGATACAGCTCCGCGCGGATTCCTGCGTTGCGCAGCTCCGCGACCATTTTCTGATAGCCCGCGATATCCCCGCCGAACACGGTGACGACCACCGGACCCGCCTGCGGCTTGGTGTCCAGCTTGCCCAGCATGGTGAGCGCCGCCTGCAGCCGCGACACGCCGATGGAGAAACCCGTTGCCGGCACCGGCTCGCCGCGAAAACGCGACACGAGTCCATCATAACGCCCGCCGCCGCCGACCGAGCCGAACCGCACCGGGCGGCCCTTCTCGTCCTTGGTCTCGAGCAGCAGTTCAACTTCAAAGACAGGGCCGGTGTAGTATTCGAGGCCGCGCACGACGGAGGGGTCGATGCGAATGCGGTCGTCACCGTACCCAGCCGCAGATACGAGTTTGGCGATCTGGTCGAGTTCTAAAACTCCATCCTCACCAACCGTAGAACCTGCGACTACACCAAGTAGAATATCTAGTGTCTGATTGAACGTATCGCCTTTCGCGGCTGTGTAGCTAAGGACCTTATTTATTCCGTGAGGGGGCAGTTCCGCTCCTTTGGTGAAATCACCTTTGCCTTCTTCACCACCATCCCACCGTCCAGTATCTAGAAGCTTCCTAACTTCACTCACAGGAAACTTATCCAACTTGTCGATTGCCCGAAGCACCGTAAGCTTTTGCTTTTCATCAACCACACCGATGCTTTCCATCACGCCATCGAGCACTTTGCGGTTGTTGACCTTCACCACATACTGGCCACGCTCAAAGCCAAGCTTCTCCATAGTGTCGGCGGCCATCATGCACATCTCGGCGTCGGCGGCGGGCGACGCTGAGCCCACCGTATCCGCATCGAACTGCATGAACTGACGAAAACGTCCCGGCCCCGGCTTCTCGTTGCGGAACACATAACCGGCGCGATAGCTGCGATAGGGCAGCGCGAGGTTCTGGAAATTCTCCGCGACATAGCGCGCCAGCGGCGCGGTCAGATCGTAACGCAGCGAGATCCACTGCTCGTCGTCGTCCTGGAACGAGAACACACCCTCGTTCGGCCGGTCCTGATCCGGCAGGAATTTTCCGAGCGCGTCGGTGTATTCAAAAGCCGGAGTTTCCACCGGCTCGAAGCCGTAGCGTTCGTAGACCGTGCGGATTTTTTCGGTCATCGCGCGCGTGGCGGCAATGGCGGCGGGACCGCGGTCCTCCAGCCCGCGCGGCAGACGGGCGCGGAGTTTTTGCGGCTTTTTCGTTTTTTTGTCGGACATGGCGCTCGCTGCTGTGTCTGTAGATTTTTGTCATCTACAAAATCAACATCGGGTTATCAGCCATGGCGTAGACGGGCAAGGCGCTCTTGTTTGCGAACAGCCCCTCACCCCAACCCTCTCCCCGCAAGCGGGGAGAGGGAGAAGCAATTCCTCATCCCGACAAGGGAGGTGTGAAAGGACAGCCCGTTACGAGCTATCTTAACCTCTCCCCGCTTGCGGGGAGAGGTCGGGTCGTGAAACGATCCGGGTGAGGGGCATTCGCATGCGTGGTCCGAAGCCAAACGTCACCGGTTTCGCGCGACATCTGCGCATCGAGCAGACCAATGCCGAAGCGAGACTTTGGAAGCATCTGCGCGCCCGACAGATCGATGGCCACAAATTTGTGCGGCAAGTGCCGGTCGGACCGTACTTTTGCGATTTCATTTGCCGCGAGCGAAAGCTCGTCATCGAGGTGGACGGCGGCCAGCATGCCGACTCCGCACGCGACGTCATTCGAGACCAATATCTGGATATAAACGGGTATCGCATTCTCCGTTTTTGGAACAATGATGTGCTTGGAAATATCGATGGCGTCGTTTTGACCATCGCTGCCGCGTTGCGCGGATAGCGCAGCGGCCCCCTCACCCCTCCCTCTCCCCGTAAACGGGGAGAGGGAGGGAAAGCTTATCAATTCACCAGCACAGCCCCGTCGCAGCGAACACCGGAGACCCAGACGTCCGCCTGCCCAATGCCGACGCCGAGCGTCGCCAGCACCGAGGCCAGCACCTGATCGATCGACGTTGTGGCGCCGCCGATGATTCCGGTCACGGCTGGCCCAAGGCCGGGGATCGGCAGGCCCAGCGGTCCGACATTCACCTTGAGCGAGAGGTCGCCGAGCAGGCTCGCCGTTAGCGACGAGGTGAAATTCGTGGTGGTCACGGTCTTCTTCGTCTGCGCGGCGATATCGGAATAGCTGAAGGCGACCGAGGTCGGCGTGGTGTTGCCCATCCCCGCATGGGCGCGGCCGGTCACCGTGACCGCGCCGAGACTGACCAGCGTCGCCGCGCCCGGATCGGGCTTGCTGGTGAAGTTGGTCATGTCAGCCGCCGAGACGTTGCCGATCCAGGCGTCGACGATGCCGGGGGTGACACCGAGCGTGACGCTGGACGTATTGACGTCCGGGCGGCCGCAACTCACGGCATTCAGCGTCGCTGTGCCCGAGGCAACCTCGACATAGAGCGGGAGATTGACGACCGGCACCGGCCCACTGCCGAGCAGCTTGATCGCCAGCAGAACGCGGGTCTGCGCCGTATGCACGCTCGCGCCCTGCATCCCAACCGCCATCCAGCTTGCCCCTTGCGGATGCTCGCCGATCGTCGCCATGACGGAGACGGCGGCGATGCCGGGCAGCCCGAGATTGACCGAGGCAGCGATCTGGTTCGTGCCATTGGCGATCGCACCCGTCGCCGAGAGCAGATCGAACACTGCCACGCTGACGCCGGTTTTCGGTTTTGAGCCAACCGTCATCGCCGAATAGGGACCGGCATCGATCAGCGCTCTCGGCACGATGGTTGTGGTCAGCCCGGCGAGCGCCAGCGAGATTTTCGACAGCGCCGCCGTCGCGGCGTTGAGGCCGTTCGCCGCCTGCTGCGTGCTCAGCATCGCCGCCACGATGTCTGCGACCTTCACGTTGCCCGACAGCACGGAGTCGTAGGTGACGCCGGTCAGGTCGAGCCGCGTCGCCAGCGCGTTCAGAAAATCGAAGGCATCGATATGGGCATCGATCAGCGCCTGATAGTCCATCACCGACAGCGATAATGTCGTCCCGAGCATGCCGCCGAGTATCGCATTGAGCAGGCCACCGTTGAGCGCGAGCAGGCGCGTGCCGATCGCGAACGAGGCGACCGCGGTGCTCGCGGCAGTCGCCCTGGTCGTGATGTCGAAGTGGCTGCGGCCCCCGGTGAACATGCGCGCGAAATAGAGCGGGGTTTCGGTGCGCAGCGTCACCCGCGCGGCGTTGGCGGCGCTGGTCGCGGGCGTCACGAAGCGTGCCTGCGGCGCGAGCGCGGCATTTGGCGTGTAGGTGCCGGGTTCGACCGAAATCAGCGCGCTCGCAGGATAGCCATTGGCCGTCACCGTGGCGGTGGCCGCGCTGATGGCCTTGCCGAGGTTGCCGGCGGCCACGATGGCCGCAAGGTCGGCGGCGCTCTGCGACTTGCGGCGGTCGGCATAGATCGAGCCGATATCAACACCGAGCGCAGCGCAGCCGATCACCAGCACCATGCACCCTGCTCCCATGACCGCGAAATTGCCCTGCGAATCCGAGATGAAGCGCCGAAGAAGGTTTCGCATCGTGCGTCTCCTCAAAAGCCGCCGAACGGAATTGCCGCAGAGCGGACAATGGTCGAGGTCGGCGCCGGCACGAACGGCAGCGTGTAGATGAAGCTGTCCGAGGCGTCGTAGTTGACGGTGACGACGAAGACGGCGCTGCTCGACGTCGCGGCGCTCAAGGTGAGATGGCTCGGCTGCAACAGCGGATATGACCCGGCGTTCGCCGTGACGTAGTTTTCAGCAAGGCTGACGCGTTCGGTCTCGCTCAGGCCGGCTACCGAGGAGCGCGCCGCTTCCGCGGCGAGTTGCTGCACGCTGTGCACCATGGTGAGGTAGGCGCCGAACACGACGATGCCGAACACCAGCACAAGGAACAGCGGCAGCAACATCGCGAACTCGACCGCCGACGCTCCGCGACAACAGCGCGCAAAGCGCCGAGGATCAAAAAAAGCCGGACGTGGTGTGAGGTCTGTCATGCGGCTTACTGAGCCACACAACTATTAAGTGTGTATGAATATATTATATACCATAAGTGGTACGTATTTCCGGCTGCATCTGCGGCCGACGCCGCACGACCCGGTGTTCCAACACACTTCGTCCAAACCACGGACGTATACGCAAACCGCATTCCGCAGGCGCGCAAAAGGTTCTAGGTTGTAAAGGCCTGCTGGCGCGGCAACGCGCCTGAAAACTAATGAGGGACCACAATGTTAGACAAGAGCCCAGCCCTCAACGTGCCGAACGATCTCGCCGCGTTCTGGATGCCGTTCACCGCCAACCGCGCATTCAAGGCCGCGCCGCGGCTGCTCGCCGGCGCCAAGGACATGCACTACTTCACCACCGACGGCCGCAAGGTCATCGACGGCGCCGCCGGCATGTGGTGCTGTAACGTCGGTCACGGCCGCACCGAGATCGCGAGCGCAATCGCAAAACAGGCCGAGACGCTGGACTTCGCCCCGCCGTTCCAGTTCGGCATTCCGCAGGCCTTTGAACTGGCAAGCCGCATCGTCGAGCTCGCGCCCAAGGGGCTCGATCATGTGTTCTTCTGCAATTCCGGGTCGGAGGCCGCGGACACTGCGCTGAAGATCGCGCTGGCCTATCACCAGATCAACGGCCAGGGCGGCCGCATCCGCCTAATCGGCCGCGAGCGCGGCTATCACGGCGTCGGCTTCGGCGGCACCTCGGTCGGCGGCATCGTCAGCAACCGCAAGATGTTCGGCGCGCTGCTCACCGGCGTCGACCATCTGCAATCCACTTACAACCGCGACAAGCAGGCGTTCAGCAAGGGCGAACCGGAATGGGGCGCCGAACTTGCCGATGAGCTGGAGCGTCTCGTCAACCTGCACGGCGCCAACACCATCGCCGCCGTGATCGTGGAGCCGATGGCCGGATCGACCGGCGTGCTGCCCACGCCGAAAGGTTATCTCAAGCGACTGCGCGAGATCACCCAGAAGCACGGCATCCTGTTGATCTTCGACGAGGTCATCACCGGCTTTGGCCGCCTCGGTTACGCGTTCGCCGCCGAGCGCTACGGCGTGCTGCCCGACATGATCACCTTCGCAAAGGGCGTGACCAACGGCGCTGCCCCGATGGGCGGTGTGCTGGTGCGCGACACCATCCACGACGCCTTCATGACCGGTCCAGCGAACGCCGTGGAACTGTTCCACGGCTATACCTATTCGGCGCACCCGCTGGCCTGCGCCGCTGGGCTCGCCACCCTCGACATCTACCGCGACGAAAAGCTGTTCGAGCGCGCCAGGAACCTGGAGCCGAAATTCGCCGATGCGGTGATGAGCTTACGCAACGAGCCCAATGTGGTGGATATCCGCACCGTCGGGATCACGGCGGGAATCGACCTCGCACCCAATGAGAACGGGCCGGGCGACCGCGGCTTTGCCGCGCTGAGAAGCGGGTTCCATGATCACGACCTGATGATGCGCATCGCCGGCGACACACTGGCGCTGACCCCGCCGCTAATCGTCAGCGACGATCAGGTTGGCGAGATCATCGACAAGGTCGCCAAGGTAATTCGCGCCGTCGCCTGAACCACTGGGTCGGATTCCGGCGGACAACCATAGAAGACTTGTCCGCCGAATCACCGATAATGGTAGTTTGACGGTCGAAAAGCGCCGGAAATTGCCCGGCGGCGGGAGAACCTTCGCGCCAGATGATTCGCATTTCCACGATTTTCGTTGCTATCTGCATGGTGCTGATCTCCGGCTCGCTCGGCCTCGTGCTCTATTCGCTGACGAGCTTGCGCGCGTCGGACGCCGCCGTCGTGGCGTTGGCAGCCCTGACCTTCCTCATTCTCTACAACGCCGTGTCGACGCGGATGCGGGACCGCAGCGACGTCGGTGGCCAGATCGCCGACCTGTCGCAGGGCATCGCCGACCTCGCCCGCCAGGTCGGTGAATTCGGTCGCCGCCTCGCGGCGGTCGAGAGCAAGACGGTCTCGGCCAATTCCGCCGCGCACGATCGTATTCAATCGGGTCTTCAATCGGCGCTTGGCGAAATCAGCGAGCTCGGCGGGCTGGTCAGGCAACTCGCCGCCTCGGTTGCCACCCACGAGGACATATTAACGTCATTGCCGTTAGCCGCCCCGGTGCCTGCGGACGAACCGGCGCAATACACGAGAACGGTCGATCGCGCGCCCGCGATAAGGGTTGCAGCGTCCGCTGCCACTCGGCCGGCCGCAGCGAGCTCCGCGCCGACCCACAACGACGCACAGACCCTGACCGCGATCAAGAACGCCATCGAGACCAATAGCGTCGATATTTTCCTGCAGCCGGTCGTCACGCTTCCACAGCGCAAGATGCGCTACTACGAAGCGGTGATGCGGCTGCGAGATACCCGTGGCGCACTCCTTCCCGCCAGCGATTTCATTCCCGCAGCCGAAGCGGCCGGGCTGGTGGGACGCATCGACAACATCATGATGGTTCGCTGCGTGGAGGTGCTGCGCCGGCTCCAGAAGCGCCACAAGGATGCCAGCCTGTTCTGCAACGTCGCCGCTGCGACGCTCGGCAATCCCGCGACGTTCGCGCAGTGCCTCGATTTTCTCGAAGCCAATCGTGCGCTGGCACCCTCGCTGATCCTCGAATTCAAGCACAGCACGCTGCGCAGCCTCGGCGCCACCGAAAGCGAGCACCTCGCCGCGCTGGCGCAGCGCGGCTACCGATTCTCCATCGATCATGTGAACGACCTGCGCATCGAGCCGCGTGAGTTGGCCGACCGCGGCGTCCGCTTCATCAAGATGCCGGCCTCGCTGCTGCTGGACCAGAACCAGACGTCGACCTCCGATATCCATCCGGCGGACATCTCCGATCTGCTCGGACGGTTCGGCATCGACCTGATCGCAGAACGGATCGAAGACGAGCGGGCGGTGGTCGATCTGCTCGACTACGGCGTTCGCTTCG
Organism: Nitrobacter sp. JJSN; assembly: GCF_051912485.1. Classification (GTDB taxonomy): domain Bacteria; phylum Pseudomonadota; class Alphaproteobacteria; order Rhizobiales; family Xanthobacteraceae; genus Nitrobacter. Next base: position 2,551,156 of record NZ_CP196822.1, read on the forward strand.
GTCAGGGATTTCTGTTCGCCGCGCCGCGACCGCTGCGTCCGGATGCGGCGGGAGACACAACCGACAAGGCGAAGGCCGGCGTAATCAAGCCCGAACCTCAGCCCCGCATGACCGGCAGCGCCGCACTGGCGCGGCGCGCCGGCGGCGTATCCTGAAAGTATTCGACCGCAATGACGGCCCTTCGTTTCGTCGACCATCTGCGCGACCTCGCGACCGGGAGGGATGTCATGCTCAGCGACATCTGGGGCGTGGTCCACAACGGCCTCGTGTCCTTTCCCGAGGCTTGCGCGGCGCTGAAAACGTTCCGCGGCCGTGGCGGCACCGTCATCCTCATCACCAACGCACCCCGCCCAGCCGACGCCGTGCAGCGGCAATTGCGGAAGTTCGGCGTGCCCGATGACAGCTATGATGCCATCGCTTCATCGGGCGATCTGGCGCGCAACTACGTCGCCGAGCATCGGGGCGAAGCGGTTTACTGGCTTGGACCCGAGCGCGACAACTCGATTTACCACGGCCTCGATCCAGTATTCGCGCCGATCGAACAAGCCGACTACATCATCTGCACTGGTCCGTTCGACGACGAGACCGAAACCGCCGAAGATTATCGCGCCATGATGATGCAGGCGCGCGAGCGCAAGCTGCCCCTGATCTGCGCCAATCCCGATATCGTGGTCGAACACGGCGACCGCCTGCTCTATTGCGCCGGGGCCATTGCCGAACTCTACCGCGAACTCGGCGGCGAGGTGATTTTCTACGGCAAACCGCACCGGCCGATCTACGAGCGCGCCATGGCGCTGGCACGGGAGCTTCGCGGCAAGGAGACGCCGCTGAATCATGTGTTGGCAATCGGCGATTCGGTGCGCACCGACCTCATGGGCGCCCACGCCTTTGGCATCGACCTCGTGTTCCTGACTCGCGGCATCCACTCCGAGGAATTCGCCGGCATCGATCAGCTCGATCCCGCTTCGGTCAAGGAACTGTTCGGCCATCCGCCGCGGGCGTTGATGCGCGAATTGAAGTGGTAGGCAGCCGCGCTGCACCCTCACCCCGCTCTTGCGGGGAGAGGACTACGCCGGGACGTTATCGGGAAAGACCGCTTCGATCTTGTTCTTCAGCGTCGCCGCGTTGAACGGCTTGACGATGTAGTTGTTCACCCCGGCCTTTTTAGCGGCGATGACGTTCTCGGTCTTCGACTCCGCCGTGATCATGATGAACGGCGTCATCGCGAGATTGGCATCGGCACGGACTTCCTTGAGCAGGTCATAACCGGTCATCGGCTCCATGTTCCAGTCGGAGATCACGAGACCGTATTTCTTGGTACGCATCTTGTTCAGCGCCGCCGAACCGTCGCTGGCATCGTCGATGTTCTCAAACCCAAGCTGCTTGAGAAGATTCCGGATGATGCGGATCATGGTGTTGTAGTCATCCACCACCAGTACCGACATCGACAAATCAACCGCCATCTCGAACTCCCCTGCACGCCACGTTCTATGAGTGCCGAAATCGTCAAAAGCCCGCCGGAGCGGGCTATCCTGCGAGGGCAGTTCCGGTATTCGCCGGTCTTGCCCTTGCCCTCTCGACTATCACGAGCCGTTAAACAGCGCGTTAATCCGGGAATAGACGCCGCCCCCCGCAAGGGCTCGCGCTTGACTTCAATCGGCCTCCCACCCATCAACGAAACCGTGATGACCTCCCGATTTACCATTATTCGCGACACCGCCGCTGCCGCCGCGATCCCCAAGGGGTCGGTCGTGGCGATGGGCAATTTCGACGGTGTTCACCTCGGCCACCGCGCAGTGATCGAAGCCGCGCTCAAGATGTCCCGCTCCCACGGCAAGCCGGCCTTCGCGGTCACGTTCGAGCCGCACCCGCGAAAGTTTTTCAGCCCGAACACCCCGCAATTCCGCCTGACCGACGAGACCAACAAGCTGCGGCTTTTGGCCGGCACAGGCCTCGCCGGTGCCGTGGTCATGACCTTCGACGCCGCGCGCGCCGGCACCACGGCGCAGGATTTCATTCACCATGATCTGATTGCCCGACTCGGCGTCAGCGGCATCGCCGTCGGCTACGATTTTCATTTCGGCAAGGGCCGCGTCGGCTCGCCGGCCCTTTTGGTGAGCGAGGCGGCGCAGCTCGGCATCGAGGTCGATGTGCAGCCCTATATCGATATCGACGAGCGCCCGGTCTCCTCCAGCGCGATCCGCATGGCGCTGGAGGAGGGCCAGATCTCGGATGCCACCGCCATGCTCGGCGGGCCGTGGTTCGTCACCGGCGAGGTGATTCACGGCGAGAAACGCGGCCGCGACCTCGGCTATCCCACCGCCAATATCCGCCTCAGCAAGGAGTGCAGCCTCAGGCATGGCATCTATGCGGTGCGGGTCGGCCGCGGCCAGGGAAAGGATCACCGGCGCTTCGACGGCGTCGCGAGCTTCGGCCGCCGTCCGACCTTCGACAACGGCGCACCGCTGCTCGAAGTGTTCCTGTTCGACTTCACGGGCGACCTCTACGGGACCACGCTGGACGTGGCCTTCATCGGCTTCATTCGCGAGGAGCTGATATTCGACAGCGTCGAGGCGCTGATCCGCCAGATGGACGACGATGCGGCCGTCGCACGGACCATGCTCGCCGCCGCGCCCGACGCATTCCCGAAACTGGGCAATATCGACTAAACCACTCCATACGTCATGCCGGGCTTGTCCCGGCCATCCACGTCTCCCTTGGCGGCTTATAGTTTGGCGGCTGATAACAAGAAAAGGCGTGGATGCCCGGACAAGACCGGGCATGACGTTGAAAGGCCTAAAACACCAACCAACCACACCGCATTTCATACGCTCCGGGTTTCCCCTTCCCGCCAAAACAAGCTATTCACCTCGCCATGACCGAAAATCCGAAAAAATCCGACGCCCCCGATTACGCCAAAACCCTCTACCTGCCGCAGACGGAATTTCCGATGCGCGCCGGACTGCCGCAGCGCGAGCCGGAGATCCTGGCGCGCTGGAAAGACATTGATCTCTACGGGCAGCTCCGCAAGCGCGCGAAAGGCCGCGCCAAATTCGTGCTGCACGACGGCCCACCCTACGCCAACGGCAGCATCCATATCGGCCATGCGCTCAACAAGATCCTGAAGGACGTGGTGACCAAAAGCCAGCAGATGCTGGGACACGATTCCAATTATGTGCCGGGCTGGGACTGCCACGGCCTGCCGATCGAATGGAAGATCGAGGAAGAGAACTACCGCTCCAAGGGCAAAGCGAAGCCGAACTTCAAGGATTCCGCGGCGATGGTCGCGTTCCGCAAGGAGTGCCGCGCTTATGCCGAGAAGTGGCTCAACGTGCAACGCGAGGAATTCAAGCGCCTCGGCATCATCGGTGACTGGGATCATCCCTACGCCACCATGACCTATCCGGCCGAGGCCCAGATCGCGCGCGAGCTGATGAAGTTCGCCGCCAACGGCACGCTCTATCGCGGCTCCAAGCCGGTGATGTGGAGCGTGGTGGAGAAGACCGCGCTGGCTGAAGCCGAGGTCGAGTATGAGGACCACACCAGTGATACGGTGTGGGTGAAATTTCCGGTAAGCGCTACCAGCACAACGCCCACAGGCAAACACGAGAAAAATCTGCTTGGAGCGTGTGTGGTGATCTGGACCACAACGCCTTGGACGATCCCTGGCAACCGAGCGATCAGTTACTCGCCTAAAATCAAATACGGCGTATACGAGGTGACCGCAGCGCCTGAAGGAAACTGGGCTAGGGTCGGAGAGCGCTTTGTTCTTGCCGATACACTTGCAGCGGAAGTTTTGAAGACCGCGAAGGTCGAAAGTTTCGTGCGTGAACGGGATGTCGATCCATACGATATTCTCACGTGCTTTCATCCGCTGCGTGGGACCGGCTACGACTTCCAAGTGCCACTGCTGGCAGGCGACCACGTCACCGACGACACCGGCACCGGCTTCGTCCACACCGCGCCCGGTCACGGTCGGGAGGACTTCGACATCTGGACTCACCACGCGCGCGAACTCGAAGCGCGAGGCATCTCAAGCACCATCCCCTACACTGTCGACGAGAACGGCGCGCTCACCGCCCAGGCCCCCGGCTTCGAAGGCAAGCGCGTCATCGACGACAAGGGCAACAAGGGCGACGCCAACGAGGCGGTCATCAAGGCGCTGGTCGAACGCGGCATGTTACTGGCGCGTGGACGGCTCAAGCATCAGTATCCGCATTCGTGGCGCTCGAAGAAGCCGGTGATCTTCCGCAACACGCCGCAGTGGTTCATCGCGATGGACAAAGATATTGCGGACGGCAACACAACGAAGGCAGGCGATACGCTGCGCGCCCGCGCGCTGCAGGCGATCTCGGTGACACAATGGGTGCCGCCGGCTGGCCAGAATCGTATCACCGGCATGATCACGAACCGTCCCGACTGGGTGATCTCGCGCCAGCGCGCCTGGGGCGTGCCGATCGCGGTTTTCGTGCGCGAAAAGGGCGACGGTTCCGCCGAAATCCTGATCGACGACGCCGTCAACAAACGGATCACCGACGCCTTCGAGAAGGAAGGCGCCGATGCCTGGTATGCCGACGGCGCGCGCGATCGTTTCCTTGGAGATCGTGACGGCGAGGACTGGAGCAAGGTCGACGACATCCTCGATGTCTGGTTCGACTCCGGTTCGACGCACGCCTTCGTGCTGGAAGACGGCGTGCATTTCCCCGGGCTCAAAGGAATCAAACGCAAGTTCGATGGCGGCCAGGATACCGTGATGTATCTGGAAGGCAGCGACCAGCATCGCGGCTGGTTTCACTCCTCGCTGCTGGAGAGCTGCGGCACCCGGGGCCGCGCGCCTTACGATGTGGTGCTGACGCACGGCTTCACCCTCGACGAGAACGGCCGCAAGATGTCGAAATCGCTCGGCAACACGGTCGACCCGCAGAAAGTCATCAAGGATTCCGGCGCCGACATCCTGCGGCTGTGGGTCTGCGCGACGGACTATGCCGACGACCAGCGCATCGGCCCGGAAATTCTCAAGAACACCGTCGAAACCTACCGCAAGCTGCGCAACACCATCCGCTGGATGCTCGGCACGCTGCATCACTTCAAGCGCGACGATGAGGTCGCGTTCAGCGACGTGCCCGAACTGGAGCGGCTAATGCTGCATCAGTTGGCCGTACAGAGCGCGGTGGTGCGCAAGGCCTATGCGGATTTCGACTACAAGACCGTAGTCGCCAGTCTCGCGGCCTTCATGAACACCGAACTCTCGGCGTTCTATTTCGATATCCGGAAAGACTCGCTGTACTGCGATCCGCCATCGTCCGCCGCACGGAAAGCCGCGCTTACCATCATCGATTTGCTCTGCGACGCGATCCTGAAATGGCTGGCGCCGATGCTTTCGTTCACCACCGAAGAGGCTTGGCGGCAATACCGGCCGGATGCGGAGCCGTCGGTGCATCTGACGCTGTTTCCGGAGAGTATCGAAATGTTTCAGGACGATGCTTTGGCCGCGAAGTGGGAGACCATCCGCGCCGTGCGAAGTGTCGTCACCGGCGCGCTGGAACTCGAGCGCGCTGCAAAACGGATCGGCTCCTCGCTCGAAGCCTCGCCGATTGTCTATGTCGCCGACCGCGCGATGCTCGGAACATTGTTCGACGTCGACCTTGCCGAGGTCTGCATCACCTCGAACTTCGAAGTGCGCGAAGGCGACGCGCCGGCCGACGCGTTCCGTTTGCCGAACGTCCCAGGCGTGGCCGTGGTGGTCGAGAAAGCCGCGGGCGCCAAGTGCGCGCGATCGTGGAAAATTCTGCCGACCGTCGGCGACGACAAGGAGTATCCCGATGTGTCGCCGCGCGACGCGCAGGCGTTGCGGGAATGGAAGGCGCTGGGAGTGACCGTGTGACCCCGGCGGCTCGTTTCGGTATCATCGCCGCCATCATGGCGCTGATCGCCGATCAGGCGTCCAAGCTCTGGCTATTGTTCGTGTTCGATATCGGTCATCGCGGTGCCGCCAAGGTTACGCCCTTCTTCGACCTGGTGCTGGCCTGGAACACCGGCATCAGCTACGGCTGGTTCCAGACCGATAGCCCGGCGGGCGCCACGATCCTGCTCGCCATCAAGGCCGTCGCGGTGATCCTGCTGGCGATCTGGATGGCACGGTCTCATACCCGCATGGCGACCATTGGGCTCGGCCTCATCATCGGCGGTGCCATCGGCAACGCCATCGACCGCTTCGCCTATGGCGCGGTGGTGGATTTCGCCCTGTTTCACGTCCAGTTCGCGGGAAAAACCTATAGTTGGTATGTGTTCAACCTTGCGGATGTGGCGATCGTTGCCGGGGTGATAGCCCTGTTGTATGATTCTTTCCTTGGAACACCCGCCGCAAAAGCGCCCTGATCCCGGACGATATGGATTGCTCGAAATGGGGACGGCTTCCCGGCAGTGGTCCCTCGAAAAACTGAACAGGATGAATACGATGCGCAAGACCGAACGGAACGGTTGGGATGTGCTCAACGCATCGGGAATGCTACGGCGCAGCGTTCGCGTCGCCGCAGTCGCCGCCGGCATCGCCGTCGTGTTGTCGTCCGGCGTGGCGCGCGCCCAGGACGACGATGATGACTCCACCTTCGAGGAGAAAATCATCCACAACCTCATGAGCGGCATCGGCGCCACCAACATGGAAAACAAGGGCATCGAGTATCGCGAGCGATCGCCGCTGGTGATTCCGCCCAAGATCGATCTGCCGCCGCCGGGTTCAACCGCAGCCAACGTCAGGGATCCGAACTGGCCGAAAGACCCCGACCTTCAACGCCACAAGGAAACGGTCGCCGCCCGCAAGCAAAGCAAGCCGGCGCCCGAGGAAGGCGGACTATCGATTTTGCCCAGCAAGCTCGCGATGCCCGGTTCCGGCACCACCACGCGACGGGCTGAGACGGAACAACCGGGCAAGCCGCAGAATGAAAGTCCGGCGCTTAGTCCCTCACAACTCGGTTTTACCGGCAAGCTCGGCAACCTGTTCGGCGGCAACAAGCCGCAGACCGCACCGTTCACTGGCGAGCCGGAACGGGAAACACTGACGCAGCCGCCGGCGGGCTATCAGACCCCGTCGTCGAACTTCGCTTACGGCACCGGTCCGAAGGAATCCCTCGGCAATACTTATGTCGATGTCAACAGCGGCAAAGAGCGTACGTACTAACGGTCGTGGTAGCCATTTGGACCACGCGACTGCACCGGATCGCGCAATGATGCGGCTTGCCTTCAGGCTCGTCAGCGCAGTTGCGGAATGACTGAATTCGCGCCAGCAAAGGACTGACGGCAATCCGTGACGACAGAGACAAATTGCCGCCGGTGCACGCCATGACAGCAGTACGACGATTGGCCATCCGCGCGCTCGCGGCGCTGGCTCTGTGCCTTGCGCTCCTGCCCGCCATCTCGGCAGCCCAGGCGCAGACCGTCACCTCGCAGCCTCCTGCCACGTTTACCCTGGCCAACGGGCTCGCGGTCGTAATCATTCCCGATCACCGGACGCCGGTGGTCACGCAGATGATCTGGTACAAGGTCGGCTCGGCGGACGAAACGCCCGGCAAATCAGGGCTCGCGCATTTCCTCGAGCATCTGATGTTCAAGGGCACCGCCAAGCATCCAGCCGGCGAGTTTTCCCAGACCGTGCTGCGCATCGGCGGAGAGGAGAACGCCTTCACCTATTTCGACTACACCGGCTATTACCAGCGCGTGCCGCGCGATCAGCTCGCGACAATGATGGCGTTCGAGGCCGACCGCATGACCGGCCTGGTGCTGAAAGACGAAAACGTGCTGCCCGAGCGCGACGTGGTGCTCGAGGAATACAACATGCGCGTCGCCAACAATCCCGACGCGCGGCTGACCGAACAGATCATGGCCGCGCTGTATCTCAACCATCCCTATGGCCGCCCGGTGATCGGCTGGCACCATGAGATCGAGAAGCTGTCTCGCGAGGACGCGCTTGCCTTCTACAAACGGTTTTATGCGCCGAACAATGCAACGCTCGTGATCGCCGGCGACGTGGATGCGCAGAAAATTCGTCCCGAGATCGAAAAGACTTTCGGCCAGGTGCCGCCGCAGCCCGCCATTCCAGCCGCCCGCATCCGTCCGCAGGAACCGCTGCCGGTCGCGTCGCGGACGGTCACACTCGCCGATCCTCGCGTCGAGCAGCCCATGCTGCGGCGCTATTATCTCGTGCCCGCCGCAACCACGGCCGCAGCCGGCGAAAGCGCCGCGCTGGATGTGCTTGCGCAGCTGATGGGCGAAGGCAGCAACGCCTATCTCTACCGCGCGCTGGTCGTTGACAAGCAACTCGCCGTCAACACCAACGCAACCTATCAAGGCACCATGGTCGATGCGACCCAGTTCTCGATCGCGGTGGCGCCTAAGCCGGGCGTCAGTTTCGCTGACGTTGAGCAGGCCATCGACGCTGTGATCGCAGATCTCGCTAAAAACCCCATCCCCGCGGAAGACCTCGAGCGTGTGAAGACGCAGTTGATCGCGCAGGCGGTCTACGCCCAAGACAGTCAGACGACGCTGGCGCGGTGGTACGGCGCGGGCATGACCGTCGGATTAAGCGTCGACGACATCAGGAGCTGGCCGGACCGCATCCGCGCAGTGACCGCCGCGCAGGTTCGCGAGGCCGCGCAAAAGTGGCTGGTCAAGACGCGGTCGGTCACGGGGTACCTGATCAAGGACTCTACGCCGACGCATGAGGAGAAGCGGTCGTGAGATGCACCCGGATCGGCGCCATGCGCCACCTGCTCACCGCTCTATGCTTCGCATTGATCTCCTTCGCCGCGAACCCATCGTTTGCCGCGACAAAAATCCAGCATCTGGTGACGCCGGGAGGTATCGAGGCCTGGTTCGTTCAGGATGCGACCGTACCGCTGGTCGCGATGGAATATGCGTTCGCGGGCGGCGCGACACAGGATCCGGCCGACAAGCCCGGCGTCGGATATATGGTCGCAAGCCTGCTCGACGAAGGTGCCGCCGATCTCGACTCCAAGACCTTCCACGAACGGCTCGACCGGCGCGCCATCGAGCTGAACTTTACCATCGAGCGCGACCGGCTCCGCGGCTCGCTGCGCATGCTGAAGGAACACAGCGACGAAGCGTTCGGGCTGCTGCGACTCGCCCTCACCTCGCCGCGCTTCGACACTGATGACGTCGAGCGCATCCGTTCGCAGATCATATCCGAACTGCGCCGCAACTCCACCAACCCGAACGCACTTGCCGGACGCAACTTCCTCAAGCTCGCATTCGGCGATCATCCGTACGGTCACGCGTCGCACGGCACGCTCGAAAGCATTCCAACGATCAAGACCGACGACCTCAGGACTTACGTCCGCCGCGTGCTGGCGAGAGATCAGCTGAAGATCGCGGTCGTGGGCGACATCGAGCCGACGGCTCTCGCAAAACTGCTGGATCAGACTTTTCGAGACCTGCCGGCGAAGGGCGACCTCACACCAGTGGCTGACGTCGTTGCTGCAAAGCCGCCGCAACGCGCGTTCGTTCCGCTCGACGTGCCGCAGACTGTGGTCATGTTCGGCGGCCCCGGCATCAAACGTCACGATTCGGATTTCATGGCGGCCTACATCGACAACCATATTCTCGGCGGCGGCTCGCTGTCGTCCCGGCTCTATCGCGAGGTTCGCGAAAAGCGCGGCCTCGCTTATTCCGTCTCGGAATCGCTGTTGTGGATGGATCACTCGGCGCTGTTCGCTGGCACTACTGGAACCCGCGCCGACCGTGCCAGCGAGAGCATCGATGCCATCAACAACGAAATCCAGCGCTTTGCCGAAGGCGGGCCGACCCAGAAGGAACTGGACGAGGCCAAATCCTACCTGAAGGGATCGCAGATGCTGGAGCTCGACACCTCCTCGAAGCTCGCCACCGGCCTGTTGCAGTATCAGACAGACAGTTTGCCCATCGACTACATCGATAAGCGCAATTCCCTTGTCGATGCCGTCACGCTTGATCAGGCCAAACAGGTCTCAAAGCGGCTGTGGGGACAAGGGCTTCTGACAGTGGTCGTGGGACGCGCACCGCAGGCGGCAGCGCAACCGGCGGCGGTCCAGCCAGCGTCTCAACCCGCCGCGCACTGACGGGGCAGGCAGGCAAGGCGAACCCTGGTGAGTGCCATGGTGCGGATCACCCGCGATATCGTGATCGACGAAAACGACATTGAGATCAGCTTCATTCGCGCCTCCGGACCGGGCGGACAGAATGTCAACAAGCTCTCGACAGCGGCGCAATTGCGCTTCGACACCCGCCGCCTGACACTCGCCCCTGACGTTGCGACGCGGCTAACCCGGCTCGCCGGCCAGCGCCTGACCAAGGACGGCGTGATCGTGATCCATGCGCAGCGCTTCCGCACCCAGGAGCGCAACCGCGCCGACGCCACCGATCGCCTTATCGAATTGCTGCGCGAGGCCGCGATCAGGCCGACACCGCGTCGCGCGACCAAGCCGACCTTCGGCTCGAAACAGCGCCGCCTCGAGAGCAAGAAGCGCCGCGCCAACGTCAAGGCAAAGCGCGGATCGACCGGATTCGAAGAATAAAAGCGGATACCGTTTTGCCGCCACGCCAAATAGAATGCGCCTAGGCTCGAATCTACTCTTACTAACGGCAAACCTGCATGCCCGTCCGCCAGCTTCCCGAGACCGTCGTCAACCGCATCGCCGCGGGCGAAGTGGTCGAGCGTCCGGCGAGCGTCGTCAAGGAACTGGTGGAGAACGCCATTGATGCCGGCGCGGGCCGCATCGATATCTTTACCGACGGCGGTGGACGGCGGCGGATCGGCGTCACCGATGACGGCGGCGGCATGACGAAGGACGACCTCGCGCTCGCGGTGGACCGCCACGCCACCTCTAAACTCGACGACGAGGATTTGCTGCGCATCCGCACGCTGGGCTTTCGCGGCGAAGCGCTACCGTCGATCGGCGCGGTGGCAAAGCTCGGCATCACCACACATCACGCCAAAGAGCCGCATGCATGGTCACTCAACGTCGAGGGTGGACGAAAATCCGCGATCGTGCCGGCGGCACTGACGCAAGGCACGCGCGTCGAGGTCAGCGATCTCTTTTATGCGACGCCCGCGCGCCTGAAATTTCTCAAGACCGACCGCACCGAAGCCGAGGCGATCCGCGAGGTGGTGCGGCGCTTGGCGATGGCCCGACCCGATATCGCTTTCACGCTCGCCGGCGAAGGGCGCGCGCCGGTGACCTGGACGGCGGCGCTGCCGGGCGCAGCGGGACGATTGACACGGCTCGGCGACATTCTCGGCGCGGACTTTCGCGGCAGCGCCATCGCGGTGCGCGCCGAACACGACGGCGTGACCGTGGAGGGCTTTGCAGCCGCGCCGTCGCTGACCCGAGCCAATGCGCTCGGTCAGTATCTGTTCGTCAACGGCCGCCCAGTGCGCGACAAGCTCATTCTGGGCGCGGTGCGCGCGGCCTATTCCGATTACCTGCCACGCGACCGCCATCCAGTGGTGGCATTGTTTGTAACAACAGAGCCGCAGGAGGTCGATGCCAACGTCCACCCCGCCAAGACGGAAGTGCGCTTCCGCAACGCCGGGCTGGTGCGGGCGCTGATCGTGCACGCGCTGAAGGACGGTCTGGCGCGCGAGGGCCGGCGCACGGCGGCGAACAGCGACGGCGCGGTGCTCACGGCATTTCGTCCCGCCACAGCCACGCGCCCGGCCAACTGGGACTGGCGGCAATCGCCCGCTTCACCTGTCGGCGCGCAACCGTGGTCCGGCGGCGCGACTGCCTTCGCCGAACCCGGACAAACCGCGTTCGATGTCGGCGCGCCTAGCGCGGATGTACGATTCGACGTGCGTCCTACCGCCGATCTGGTCGACCGGCCGCTGGGCGCGGCGCGCACCCAGATTCACGAGACCTACATCGTGACGCAAACCCGCGACGGCTTGATCGTGGTGGATCAGCATGCCGCACACGAACGTATCGTCTACGAGAAGCTGAAGACGGCTCTTGAGCGCGACGGCGTGCAGCGGCAAATCCTCTTGATACCGGATATCGTCGAGCTGGACGAGGCGACCGTCGAAAAGCTGATCGACCGCGCGATTGAGCTGGAAAAATTCGGCCTCGCCATCGAGTCCTTCGGACCCGGCGCGGTCGCCGTGCGCGAGACGCCGTCGCTGCTCGGCAAGACCAATGCGGCGGCGCTGTTGCGCGATCTCGCAGAGCACATGGCGGAATGGGACGAGGCGCTTCCTCTTGAACGACGCCTGATGCATGTCGCGGCCACGATGGCGTGCCACGGCTCGGTGCGCGCCGGACGAATTCTCAAGCCCGAGGAGATGAACGCGCTATTGCGCGAGATGGAAGACACGCCGAACTCAGGTCAGTGCAACCACGGCCGCCCCACCTATGTGGAGCTGAAGCTCGCCGACATCGAGAAGCTGTTCGGGCGTAGATGATACCCTCCTTCGAGGCAGCACGCATGAAGACGCCCAGTGCGAAGAAAGCCAGAGACGAAGACCCTCCCTCCTACCTCATTGATACGCGGATCAAGGAGCTGGGTGACTGGCGGGGCGAGATGCTTGCGCACGTCCGGGCCATCATCAGGCAGGCCGACCCCGACGTGGTCGAGCAGGTGAAATGGAAAAAGCCGTCGAACGCGATGCGCGGCGTTCCGGTGTGGGAACACGACGGCATCATCTGCACAGGTGAGACCTACAAGAGCGCCGTGAAGATGACCTTCGCCAAGGGCGCTTCGCTGGACGATCCCTCAGGTCTGTTCAATGCCAGCCTCGAAGGTAACGCCAGACGCGCCATTGATATTCATGAAGGTGACAAGATCAATGAGAAAGCGTTGAAGGCGCTCATCCGAGCCGCCGTGGCGCTGAACACGTCTACCGCCAAACAGCGCAAAATGAAGGCGTAGTTGCTAGCGGCTGCCGCTCGCCCGCAGAAACACAAACTCCGTGTCGTCATAGGCGCGACGCTCGAGTTCTTCATAGCCATCGGGCACGGTGAACGCCGCCGCCGTGGCTTCCTCGACAACGACCAGCGCGTCCGGCACGAGCCATCCGCCCTCGCGCAATGAAGCCAGCGATTTGTCCGCCAGACCCTTGCTGTAGGGCGGATCGAGGAACACCAGTGAGAACGGCTCCACCGGGTGCGCAGGCCCGAGGTCGGTCGCATCGCGTCGATAGACTTTCGTGACGCCGCCGAGCCCGAGCGCCTCGACATTGTTGCGCAGAAGCGCGCGAGCCTCGGCCCCGTTATCGACGAACAACGTGAACTTCGCTCCGCGCGACACCGCCTCGATGCCAAGCGCGCCGGTGCCCGCAAACAGATCGAGCACGCGCGCATCCGCGACCGGATCGTCATAGGCATGGACGAGAATGTTGAACAGCGACTCGCGCAGGCGATCGGCCGTCGGGCGGATCTGCTGCGTCGATGGAGACGCGAGATTGCGGCCTTTCAGCCGTCCGCCAACGACGCGCATCGTTCAGTCCCGCGGCGTCAGATCGCGCTTGCCGTGATAGCCGCGTTTCGGCCGGCGCGGCGGACCGTAGCCATTGGCCTCGGCTTCATTGCGCGCCCGCGCCTCATCGCTGCCGGTTCGCTGCACCACAACGCTGCGACCCTTGTGATCCGCGATCACCGCGCGCTTGGTTCTTGCCTTGTTATCTTTTTTCGAGCGCAATGGCGTGCCATCGCGGCCGAGCTTTGGAGTCTCGGCTTCGGCGGCCACGCCGGCAAAATTCGCATTGGCGAGCGCAGCGATTTTCTCGCCGAGTTGCTCGCGCAGCACGCGGGTCTTGACCTCCTCGACCTGTCCTTCCGCGATCTCGGCCAGTTGGAACGGACCGTAGGAGATGCGGATCAGCCGGTTCACCTCGAGCCCGAGATGCGCCATCACGTTGCGCACCTCGCGGTTCTTGCCTTCGCGAATCGCAAACACAAGCCACACGTTCGCGCCCTGATCGCGCTCCAGCGTGGCGTCGATCGAGCCATACTTGATGCCGTCGACCTCGACGCCGTTCTTCAACGCGTCGAGTTGCGCCTGCGTCACCTCGCCGTGGGCACGGACGCGATAGCGCCGCAGCCAGCCGGTGTCGGGCAATTCCAGCGCGCGCGCCAGACCGCCGTCATTGGTCAGCAGCAGCAACCCTTCGGTATTGAAATCAAGCCGTCCGATACTGATCAGGCGCGGCAGGCCTTCGGGCAGATTGTCGAACACGGTCGGCCGCCCTTCGGGATCGGCGTGGGTCGTCATCAGTCCGCGGGGCTTATGATACAGGAACAGCCGCGTGCGCTCGCGCTCGGGCAACGGCTGGCCGTCAACCGTGATGACGTCGCTCGCGGTGACATCGAGCGCGGGCGAGTTGATGACGCGGCCATTGACGGCGACGCGGCCTTGCGTGACCCATTCCTCGGCGTCGCGGCGCGAGGCAAGACCGGCGCGCGACATCATCTTCGCAATGCGCTCACCGGCCTTCTTCGGCTTCGGCTCGGGTCGTGCGCCGCGCCGGTCTTCATCGGGCTTACGTTCGCGATAGGCGCCGCGTCCCCCGAACGCCGGACGTTTTGCGAAAACCTTGCTGTCGTCCTCATTGTCACGACGCGGGCGATCGTCGCCTCCTTCATGGCGCGGACGCTCCTGCCGTGGGCGATCGAAGCGAGGACGATCTCCGGACGGACGGTCATAACGCGGACGGTCGCCTTGCGGCCTGTCGAACTTGCGCGGGCCACGGTCGCCGCCCGCAGCGCGCTCCGGCCGATCCTCACGGGGCCTCGAGAATCGTGGTTGCCCCGGGCCGCCGCGATCATCACGCGGGCCGGCCTCTCGCTTCTGCCACGGCTTGGACTCGCCGCGGTCCGGACGATCGCCGAACTCCTTGCGCGGCCCGCGCGAACCGCGATCCGGTGCACCGTGTGAGAATTTCTTGTCAGCGAAGGGACGATCCCCACGGGGCGTATATGGACGCTTCTCGCCACCACCCTCGCGCGGCGGACGCGCGCTATAAGGCCGATCACCTTGAGGCCGCGCACGCTGCGGACGGTCGCCGTCTTTCCGAAAACCCTCGCCTCGTGGCGTGTAGGGACGCTTCTCACCAAATTTCTTATCGGCAAAACGCCCTGCAGGACGCGTGTCACCACGGTCGGCGCGCGGCGCGCGATCGTCACGTTTGAAGGCTGGACGCTCGCCGCGAGGTGAATCCCCGCGCGGCGTGTACGCACGCGTCTCGCCGCCGTCGTCGCGCTTGAAGCGGGGCCGCGCGGCATCGCCATCACGCTTGCCGGCGTAAGGCTTACCCGCACCCGCATACGGCTTCTTGGCATAGGATTTCGCACCGGCGGACTTACCGGCGTAGGGCCGCTTGTCGCCGTCCTCCCTGTCAGACTTGCCGGCAAAGCCGCGCTTGGCGAGCTTCTTGTCCGGCCCGCGCGCCGCGCCGGAGCGACCCTTGGGTCTATCCTTGCCGCCGGATGGCCGATCACGCCGGCCGCGCGAGGATGCATTGTCTTTGTCGTTATCGCGGGGCATGAATGATCTCGCTAAGGGCATAGGGTACGGCGGTAGCGCCGGCGTGGAGCGGTTAGCATGACGATGTCGCGCGCGCCTCTTACAGGGCGCATTCTCACGCAAAACCGGCATCCACTTTTGCTGAAGTCGCCCTCTTAACAGAGTTTCTGCTCCAGCGCGATCAGCAAAAGTGGATGCCGGTTTTGCGCCCGATCGCGCTCCAAGATATTGATATGGCGCATGATCTGATCGCCAAACCGCCTGCACTTTGGCGGACCATGCGCTGAGAAACGAGACATGACCGCACCATCTTTCATGGATTTGGCGCTTGAAGCCGCCGAAAAGGCCGGCAAAGCGGGCGAAGTGCCGATCGGTTGCGTGATTGTGCGCGAAAACGAGGTGATCGCGTCAGCGGGAAACCGGACCCTGACCGATCACGATCCTACCGCCCATGCCGAGGTTCTGGCGCTCCGGGCCGCCGCGCTCGCCATCGGCAGCGAGCGGCTGACCGAATGCAATCTCTACGTGACGCTGGAACCCTGCACCATGTGCGCGGCCGCGATCTCGTTCGCGCGGATCCGGCGGCTCTATTACGGGGCGAGTGACCCGAAAGGCGGCGCGGTGGATTCCGGCGTCCGCTTCTTTGCCGCGCCGACCTGCCATCATCGGCCGGAAGTGTACTCGTCGGTCGGCGAAAGCGAGGCAGCGACGCTGCTGCGGGATTTCTTCAAGGTGCGGCGGTGAGGATTCGCCTCTATCCGCCCTTCTCCCGCGCCACCGCCCGAAAGCCGATGTCGCGGCGGCAGAAGCCTTCAGGCCAATGGATGCGATCGACGGCGTCATAGGCGCGGGCCTGCGCCTCGGCGACGGTCTTGCCGGACGCACAGACGTTCAGCACGCGCCCGCCATTTGCCAGAATGCGCCCGCCCTCCTCTCTGGTGCCCGCCTGGAAAATCTCCACGCCTTCCACCTTGGCGGCTTCATCGACCCCGTCGATGCATGTTCCCTTGGCGTAGTCGCCTGGATAGCCCTTCGCCGCCATCACCACAGTCAACGCGGGATTGGGAAACCAGCGCAGGCTGAAATGGTTCAACTGACCGTCGCAGGCCGCGAACAGCGCCGGCAGGATGTCTCCCATCATCCGCAACATCAGCACCTGGCATTCCGGATCGCCGAAGCGGACGTTGTATTCGATCAGCTTCGGTCCCTCCTCCGTGATCATCAGACCTGCGAACAACACGCCCTTGAAAGGCGCTCCTTGTGCCCGCATCGCGCGCAATGTCGGAACGATGATCTCGTCCATGGTGCGGTTGCACATTTCGGCAGTCATGACCGGCGCGGGAGAATAGGCGCCCATGCCGCCGGTGTTCGGCCCCTCGTCGCCATCGAAAGCCCGCTTGTGGTCCTGTGCCGTCGCCAGCGCCAGCGCATGGTCGCCGTCGCACAGCGCGAAGAACGAGGCCTCCTCGCCGCGCATGAACTCTTCGACCACCACTTGCGCGCCCGCACCGCCGAAGCCGCCGTCGAACATCGTGTCGATCGCCGCCAGCGCCTCGTCCAGCGTCATCGCGACCACGACGCCCTTGCCGGCCGCAAGCCCGTCGGCCTTGACGACGATCGGCGCGCCTTGGGCGACGATATAAGCCTTCGCCGCCTCGGCATCGCTGAAGCGCGCAAAGGCGGCAGTCGGAATGTTGTTATCGCGGCACAGCTCCTTGGTGAAGCCTTTCGAGCTCTCGAGCTGCGCGGCGGCCTTGGTCGGCCCGAACGCCTTGACGCCGGCTGCCGCGAGATCGTCGACGATCCCGGCCGCGAGCGGCGCCTCCGGCCCGACCACCACCAGATCGACCTTGTTGCTTTTGCAGAACGCGATCACGGCGGCATGGTCCGCGACGTCGAGCGACACGCATTCGGCCACGCGCGCGATCCCTGCATTGCCCGGCGCGCACCAGAGTTTCGCAAGCAGCGTGGAGTCAGCGATTTTCCAGGCCAGCGCATGTTCGCGGCCGCCGGAACCGAGCAGGAGAATGTTCATGGGTAACTGCCGATAAGGGATTTTCGGTGGTTTACGGACGCTTTAGCATGGTAAGGCGGAGGCGCAACAGAAGTGAGCCTGATGCCCGCAAATCCTGCACAGCTCCTGGCGAACTCGCCGGAATATACCGTCTCCGAGTTGTCCTCGGCGCTGAAGCGCACCGTGGAGAACGAATACGGCCATGTGCGGGTGCGCGGCGAAATATCCGGCTTTCGCGGCCCGCACGCCTCCGGCCACTGCTATTTTGCGCTGAAGGACGAGAGCGCCAAGATCGAGGCGGTGATCTGGAAAGGCATCCATGGCCGGATGCGGTTCAAGCCGCAGGAGGGTCTCGAGGTCATCGCCACCGGCAAGCTGACCACCTATCCGGGCTCGTCGAAATACCAGATCGTGATCGAGGCGCTGGAGCCCGCCGGCATCGGCGCCCTGATGGCGCTGATGGAGGAACGCAAGAAGAAGCTCGCGGCCGAAGGCCTGTTCGACGAAGCCCGCAAGCAACTACTGCCCTGGCTGCCCGAGGTGATCGGCGTCGTGACCTCCCCAACCGGCGCGGTCATCCGCGATATCCTGCATCGGCTGGAGGATCGCTTTCCGTGCCGCGTGCTGGTGTGGCCGGTGCGGGTGCAGGGCGAAGGCTCGGCGGAACAGATCGCCGCCGCCATCGACGGCTTCAACGCGCTGCCGGAAGGTGGACGTATTCCGCGCCCTGATCTTCTGATCGTCGCACGCGGCGGCGGCTCGCTCGAAGATCTGTGGTCCTTCAACGAGGAGATCGTGGTCCGCGCTGCCGCCGGCAGCATGATCCCGCTGATCTCGGCGGTCGGCCACGAGACCGACGTGACGCTGATCGACTTTGCCGCCGACAAGCGGGCCCCGACGCCGACCGCGGCCGCCGAAATGGCGGTGCCGGTCCGAACTGAGCTGCTCGTTGAAGTCTCTAGCCTAGCAGTCCGCGCCATGGTCGCATGGCGGCGCGGTCACGACGATCGGCGCACCGAATTGCGCTCGGTTGCCCGCGCGCTCCCGGAGGCCGGTGAGGTGCTCGCAATCCCCCGGCAAAAGCTTGACGGCGCGGCCGCCGCATTGCCACGTGCCTTGCGCGCGAGCACACACCTGCATCATCGCCGCTTTACGCAGATCTCCGGCGGACTCACGCTACGCGTGTTGCGCGCGCAGGTCAGCCACGCCAAACAATCCGTCGCCGCGACCGGCGCGCGGCTCGCACATTGCACCCACATCATGCTGCGCCATCGCCGCGATCGCTTCGCGGGGTTGGCGGTCCGGCTCAAGGCCTCGCGACTCGCCAACGCACAGGCGCAGCGCGCGCAGATCGTTCGCGCGAACGAGCGCACCCAAAGGCTCGCCGAGCGGGCGCAGCGGGCGCTCATTACCTTGCTGCAGCGGCATGAGGCGCGCATCGCGCATTCCGGCCAGTTGCTGGCGGCGCTTTCCTATCGCGGCGTGCTCGCACGCGGTTTCGCGCTGGTCCGCGACGACGCCGGGCAAACGTTGCGGAGCGCAGCGGCGGTCGGTGCCGGGGCACGACTCACGCTGGAGTTCGCCGACGGACGAGTGAATGCGACCGCCGACAACGATCGGCCCGCAGCGACATCGTCCAGTCCGAGAGACCAATCCAAGCCGGCACCCGCCAAACGCGCAGCGAAGCCCGCCGATCAGGGAAATCTGTTCTAGCAGTTTGCTGAAAAAGCCAAAATTGACCGCTTCGATGATCCTCGGAACGCCTCATCGCGATGATGTGTATTCGGCGGCGCGTTGCAGTCGTTGTCGTCCTGGCGACGACGCGGTTATGCCGTGACCAGTTTGGGAACGCGGATCAGGTTATAGGCGATCAAGTTGAGCATGAAGTCGGCGGCAACGCGGCAAATGCCACGATGTTTGGTCCTGCGCATCGTGCCGTGCTGCTTGCCCCAGCCGAAGATGCATTCGATCATCGCCCGGCGCGTCTGCGACATGCCATAGCCCTGATGGCGCGTGGTCCGTGCGTCGATAGCGCTCCGGCGGCGCCTGCCGGTCTTGCCCATGCCATTGTTCTGCGTCACATGCGGTGTGACGTCGATGGCGCGAAGATTGGCCACATGATCGGCCGTGTCATAAGCCTTGTCCGCACCGGCGGTAATGCGGCGACCCGCTTTCCTGCCTTCGGCCTCGAGCATTATCTCCGCGGCGCGGCGCTCGGCGGTGCCGCTCGCGTGCGTGACGATGCCGGCCACGGCCAGCCCATGCCGGTTCTCCATGGTGACGTGGCCCATGTAGCAGAGCCTGGCCTCGCGTCCGGCCGCCTTGCGGTAGAGCCGGCTGTCGGGATCGCTCGTGCTGACATGGGTGTCGTTCTTGCGCGTCTGACCGTGGAAGTTCGTGCCGTCGTCGCCATCGCGGCCATCCTTGGGACGAAAGCTCTTCTGTGACGCCCAGGCCTCGATCAACGTGCCGTCCACCGAGAAGTGCTCGTCCGAGAGCAGCGGCTCGACCTGAGGGTGTTTCAAAAGCCTGGTCATGAACTTCGTGAACACATCGCCGTTCTGCAGCCGCTCGCGGTTCTTCGTGAAGCTGGTCGGGTTCCAGACCGGATGGTCCGGCGACAGCCCCACGAACCAGCGATACAATAGATTGTAGTCCAACTGCTCCATCAATTGGCGCTCCGAGCGAATGCCGTAGAGCACCTGCAGAAGTAGCGCGCTGAGCAATTGCTCCGGCGCGATCGAGGGGCGCCCTTCACTTGAATAGAGCCTGGCAAAGCTACGGTTCAACTCGCCCAGCACATCACGGACCAGCGCCCGGATCTTCCTCAGCGGATGGTTCGGCGGCACCCGCGCCTCCGGCGAGATGTACGAAAACAACCCGCCCTGATCCACAAAGGCTCCGCGCATCCCAACCTCCACCGATTCACGATGAAAATCGAATCAGCAAATTCTCGCACGCGCGAGCGGTTTTTCAGCAGACTGCTAGAGCCTTTCCGCTTCTGATGGAATCAAAAGCGGGGCTCTATGTTTTTGGTTTGACGCGTTTTCTTCATGCGAACCGGTGTCCACTTCGCTCGAAAACGCTATGGCTTAGCGCGCGAGCCATGCCGCGACCCGGCTTTGCGAGTCCGCTCGCGCCTTGGAATCAGTTCCGATGTGCCCGTGTCCCTCGGCAACCGTATGGAGCGGTGCATTCAGTCTGTCGAAACCATGGTGGGCGTTGGGATAGACGACAATGCGGGCAAGAGCGCTGCGTCCGCGCGCATCGTCGACCATCTGCCGGCAAGCCGACGGCGAACTGAGGTCGTCGTCGGCGCCGATCAGCACCAGCGTTGGAACGCGCGCACTCCAACCGAAGCGCGACGAGATCCGGCAGTCGGGGTAGAACGCCACCGCCGAGCGGAAATCGTCTTGCCGGCCGGCCAGTGCAAGCTGTGGACGGACCGCCCACAAAACGGCGCTGGCGCCGTTGTCCCATCCAAGCAGGCCGATACGGTCATGCAGAACCCAGGGCTGCTGGATCAGCCATTGTTGCGCGTCTCGGATATCGGCGACGCGCTCGCGGCGCGCGAAGATCTTGCGCTGTTTGGGCTGGCATTGCTGACCGGCATTCCGCGAACCATAGCTGTCCGGAAACAGAACGGCGTTGCCGGCCTTCAACAGCCGCTCCGCCCAATCCAGATAGCGCGGCTGGATTTGCCCGCTGTGCCCCAAGCCATTGCAGCCATGCAATGCAATGACCGTTGCAAACGGACCGTCGCCGTCGGGTTTGTAGAGCAAGCCATGCAGCAGGCCGCCGGCCCGCGGAATGTCGATCCGTTCTGGCGGCGGAGATTGGCCGAATGCTGCGAACGTTGTGACGCTCGAAACGGATATCGCAACCAAAACAAATGCTGACAGCAGGCGCATGTATCTTGCCGGATGGTCTGGTATGATGCAAAAAGAGACCTGAATTCAGACCTATCATGTGGTCAGAAAGATAATTCATCACAAATCGGTGGGTTTAAAGCAGGCCCCTGCGAACCTATCTATGTGGATAATAACCAGCCGACGGCGTGTTTGCGTCCGGAAGATGCGGGAGAGCGGCGGTGCTGAATAAATTTGGCCAGTCCGGCCAGGGCGAAGCGCGTGTGCAGTATCTCGATGGTGATTTCCGGGTGATTTCGCCAGGAACTTATGTCCGTTGCGCCGTCACCGACGCCCACATTCCGCTCGACGAGTTGAAATACTGGAGCGTCGACTTGCAGGAGGCTTACGCTCTCCCGAGTGCAGTCTTGCAGCGGCATTATCCGGGCGCATTGAAGGCTTCGTCCTAGTCTATCGCCGCGCACGACCGATCCGTTCCGTCAGGAACGACCGCAGCACCGGTTCATTATCAAACGCAAGCGTGACCGCGAAGGGAACGACGGCCTGCGCGAACGCTGCGAGGTTTTCGCTGCGCAGCCGCACCAGATCTTTTTCCGTCGTCACCAGCATCAGACCGTCCCGTTCGGCGGCGGTTTGCAAGTCCGTAACGTCGCGTTGTGAAAACGGATGATGATCGGCGAATACCCGCTCCACGGCCACATCGATGCCGCAAGCGCGCAAATTGCGGAAGAACCGTGGCGGATCGCCGATTCCCGCAAAGGCATAGACGCGTCTGCCGCGCAGTGTCGCAACCGATGCCTCATCCGGGATGAGCCGCGCCCGTAATACAGGGCCTCCCCGCGCCTTGATGCTTGCCGCAACGTCGTCCGCGGCGGCTCCGGCGCCGACGATCACGAGCGCATCGGTACGCGCGAGTTGCGGCGGCAGCGGCGCCCGAAGCGGCCCGGCCGGGAAAATCCGCTTGTTGCCCAGGCCACGATCGCCGTCGATCACGATTAGCGAGATATCTTTCGCGATCGTCGGATTCTGAAAACCGTCGTCCAGCAGGATCACGCTCGCCCCAAGCGCGCGGGCCGGTGCGATGCCCTCTGCCCGTTGCCGTGACACGATCACGGGGATCGTCCCCGCCATCATCAACGGTTCGTCGCCGACATCAGCCGCTGTATGCCGGTGTGGATCGACGCACAACGGACCGTGCAGCCGCCCACCATAGCCGCGACTGAGCACGACCGGCGTTTCGCCAAGCGAGCGCAGAATGCCGGCGAGCGCAATCACGGTGGGCGTCTTGCCGGCGCCACCGACATGGTAATTGCCGACGCAGATGACCGGCACCCCGGCGCGCATACCTGTCCGCATCAGCCGCCGCGTGGCGATCGCGCCGTAAAGCGCGCCAATGGGTATGAGCAACCGCGAGAGCAACGACGATGGCCTGTGCCAGAAGGCCGGCTCACGCATCGGCTGCTCCTCCTTCCAGCCGCATCTGCAGGAGATACGGCTCGAGCGCGGCCAGCGTGCGATTTAGCGCGCCGCCGAGCCGGTCCACCACCGCTGCCGCTGCAGCAGCAGCCGCGTCGCGAGCGGCGGAATCATTCAACAGATAACCGAGTTGCTGCGTCAGCGCGTCGCCGTCGTCGGCCCGGCGCGCGCCCCCCGCGCGGTCGAGCGCACCATAGACATCGGTGAAGTTGAAGACATGCGGTCCGTGCACGATGGAGGCATTGAGCTTGACCGCCTCGATCGGATTCTGGCCGCCATGCGGCACCAGCGAGCCGCCCATGAATACAATCGGCGCCAGGCGGTAGAACAATCCCAACTCGCCCATGGTGTCGGCGATATAGATGTCCGTCCGCGCCGTCGGCAGCTCCTCCAGCGAGCGCCGCGCGACCTGGACACCGGACGCCGCGATCATGCGGGCGATCGCTTCGCCCCGATTAGGATGGCGTGGAACGATCACGGTCAGCAGTGACGGGAAGTGAGCCGCCAGCGTCCGGTGTGCGTTGAGCAGGAGTTCTTCCTCGCCCGGATGGGTCGACGCCGCCACCACCACCGGGCGGCCGCGCGTGACAAATAGCAGTCGTTCCAGCCTGCTCTCGTCGGCCGGCGGAGCTCGCACGTCGAGCTTGAGGTTTCCGGTGATGACGACGTTGCGGCTGCCGAGCACGGTGAAGCGCTCCGCGTCGATTTCGGACTGGACGAGGCAGACATCGAACCGTTCGAGCAGCGCCGCGATCGTTCCCGACAGCCTGCGCCAGCGCGGAAACGAGCGATGCGACATCCGCCCGTTGATCAGCACCATCGGCACACGGCGCGCCGCGCCAGCCAGAATCAGATTGGGCCACAGATCCGATTCGATGAAGAGCGCAAGACTTGGCTGCCAGTGATCGAGAAAGCGCGCGACAAAGCGCGGCGAGTCGTAGGGAACGTACTGGTGGATGATATCCGGCGGAAATCGCTTCGCGACAACGGCCGCTGAGGTCACGGTGCCCGACGTGAGCAGAATGCGCATGTTCAGCGACCGAAGCCGTTCGATCAGCGCGGCTGCGGCCAGCACTTCGCCGACGCTCGCGCCGTGTATCCAGACCAGCGGGCCTGCGGGACGAAGCTGCCGGGTGATGCCCCGCCGCTCATCGATGCGGGCAGGATCCTCCTTGCCCAGCTTGAGTCGCCGCTTCAAAAGGGCTGGTGTCAGCGGGGCCGCGGCGGCGGACAGTCTGCTGTAGAAGCGCAGCGTCGCCGGCATCGGACTAGTACCCGATTTCCGAAGTTCGTGAGACACCGCAACACTCCCTTAACGGACTTCGGGCCTGCCAACCTTGGCATAGGCGCGGCGCGTGGCATCATTCAACGTAGCCTCGAGCCGCGCCCTCAGCGTCTCCATCATCTCAGCATCGGCATCCGCTGGAACCGAGATCGGCTCGCCGCCAACCAGCGCACCGCGTCCGAACGGCAGGTTGATGGTGGTGTGATCCCAGTTGTCGAGGCGAATGAAGCGGCTGGTTGCCATCGCAAACGGCATGATGGACCGTCCAGATTCTCGCGCCAGCATGATGATGCCGAGGCCCGCGACGCGCGAGCGCTTCGGCACATCGGCGGTTAGAGCCATATTGTAGTTCTCGGCGAGCGCGCGGACCATTTCCTTGAAGGCACCAACTCCGCCCTTGCGATTGAATGCAGAACCGTGGTCGCCGGAGCCGCGAACGGTTTCGATTCCAAGTCGCTCCGCCGCGAGCGCATTGAACTCGCCGTCGCGATGGCGCGAGATCAGGACCTTGCCGCGATGGTGCGCCCGCCTGATGAACGGTGTCATGAAATGTTGTCCGTGCCAGAACGCGAGGATCACCGGCATCTGCGGCTCGACAATGTCGTAGACATCCTCCGGATCATAGCTGAATCGGTTGGTCATCCAAACCAACCGCAGAAAGCCCGCGGCCAGAAGGCCTGCGAACTGCTGAAACCAGCGGGCACGTAGCAGATTGCGAAGCAGCTTTCTCAACGGGCGGGCTTCGTATCTTGACCAGGATCGAGCAGCCGATGGAGGTGCACGATGAAATACCGCATGTGGGCGTTATCAACTGTCTGCTGCGCCTTCGCCTTCCAGGCGGCAAAGGCCGACGCGTAGTTCGGATACAAACCGACGATCTCAACCTCGTCGAGGTCCTTGAAGGTCGTATGCGCGAGATCGGTCAGCTCGCCCCCGATCACCAGATGGAGTAATTGCTGGGGCGAACTGTCTGGCGGCATTGCGCGTTGTCCTACTATGTCGCCGGCCATCAGGCAAATACCACAAAAGTCCACCACACCGGCACTTACGGCAACGGATGTCCTCGAAAATGCGCGAGTATACGCGCGTGGCGAAGTTGGCCCGCCGCGACCAGCACGCCGTGCGTCACCTCGGCACGGTTATAGAGGATCGGCTCGCCCCCGAGCTCCGTCATTCTACCATTCGCCTCATGCACGATCAAATCGGCTGCGGCGAGATCCCAATCGCGGCTCTGGCCGGCGGCGAAGGCCGCGTCGATGCGACCCTCTGCGACGCGGCATAACCGCAACGCCAGCGAACCGATCCTGGGATGAAGGACGACATCCTTCCGCGAGGTGTCCAGCTTTTCCACAAGCGGTTTAGGCCCCGCGATTCGGGAAAAAACCAGGGTATCGCCGGGCGTCGTCCGCACCGGCACGCCGTTAAGCGACGCACCCTGCCCGCGCGCGGCAAGGAAGAACTCGTCCGTGGCCGGCGCGAACACTGCCGCGAGCATCGGCGAGGCACCCTCGATCAGCGCGACGCTGACGCACCAGTCATTATGTCCGGCCAGATAGCCACGCGTGCCGTCGATGGGATCGACGATCCAGACCCGCTGCTTACCGAGCCGCGAGGAATCGTCCGCGCTTTCCTCGGACAGCCAGCCGTAATCCGGCGTCGCCGCGCGCAACTTGCTTTCGATGAGGTCGTTGACAGCGATGTCCGCCTCCGACACCGGCGATGACGTCCCCTTGGTCCAGGTTCGCAGCTCGGTCCGAAACATCGCGCGTGCCAGTCCGCCCGCCTCGCGCACCGTCTCGATCAATAAAGCGCGATCTCGCGCCAAAAGGTCGTCTCGGCTGTCGGCGTTAGCGTCCGCCAACCGTCAGTCCTTCGATACGCACGGTCGGGGCGTTCGTGGCGTAACGGAACGTGAGATCGCTGGCGGGCGTCAGCGACTTGAACATCTCGATCAGATGTCCGGCGATTGTGATCTCGCTGACCGGATAGGTAATCTCGCCATTCTCGATCCAGAATCCGGAGGCGCCGCGACTGTAGTCGCCGGTCACGCCGTTGACGCCGGATCCGATGAGGTCGGTGACGTAGAAGCCCTGCTTGATGTCGGCGATCAGTTCAGCCGGCGTCATCTGTCCCGCTTCGAGATGCAGATTGTACGGCCCCGGCGACGGTGAGGACGAGACACCGCGGTGAGCGTGACCGGTCGTCGTCAGACCGAGTTCGCGCGCGGTCGCCGAATCCAGCAGCCACGACGTCAGGACGCCGTCATCGATCACCGCGAGCTTCTTCGTCGCGACACCTTCGGCATCGAAGGATTGCGAGCGCAGTCCGCGCACCCGCAGCGGATCATCGACGATCCGGATACCCTTCGCGAACAGCTGCTGACCGAGCCGGTCTTTCAGGAAACTGGTCTTGCGCGCGATCGCAGCGCCGTTGGCCGCGCTGACGACATGACCGACCAGCGATCCCGCAACGCGAGGGTCGAACACCACCGGCACCTTGCAGGTGGCGACCTTGCGCGGATTGGCGCGCGCTACGGTACGTTCGCCGGCGCTGCGGCCAATGCTGGCCGGAGATATGAGATCGGAGCCATGAAGCGCGGAGCTGAAATCGTAGTCGCGTTCCATGCCGGTGCCATCGCCGACAATCGCCATCATCGAGATGCTTTGACTCGAACGAAGATATGATCCCCGGAAGCCCGTGCTCGTCGCCAGCACCATCCCGCCGATGCCGGCGGATGCCGACGCACCGCCGGATTTCGTAACGCCCTTGACCGCAAGTGCCGATGCCTCGGCTTCGATTGCGCGCTGCTCGAGTTCCGCCGTCGACGGCGTCACGCGGTCGAGCAGATCCAGATCTGGAAAATTCTGCGCCAGCAATGCGGCGTCGGCCAGCCCGACATATTGATCATCGGGAGCAACGCGCGCCATCGCGACCGCGCGTTCGGCGAGTTTTGCGACATTGTCGCCGCCGACATCGTTGGTCGAGACCGTGGCTTGCCGCCGTCCGACCAGCACACGCAGCCCGACGTCATCGCTTTCCGAGCGTTCCGATTCCTCGACGCGGCCGTCGCGAACCTCGACACCTTGCGAGACGCCACGCACCGCGACCGCGTCCGCGGCATCTGCACCCGCACGCTTCGCAGCTTCAACCAGCCGCTCGGCGAGTTGACTGAGCGCGGATTGATCGAAGAGTTCGGATTCGGTGGATTTCGGTAATGATGTGTTTGGTGAAGAGATCACGAACAAAATCCTGGGGATTCGAGCAAGGGCTGCACGCCGACGGCCACATCATCAAATGTGCTTATTTTACGCGGACTTCAAGCATTCAATGATGCCGGAACAGAAGATTCTCGGCACCCTTACAAGATCTCGTCAATCATGTCGGCCAAGGGTCTGTCAATCATGCGCGCGGATCAAGGGCGAGGTACCTTCGATTAACCAGCCTTTTTAAGTGAATCCGGGCCGCGCTCTGGCATGCTCCACCCATCGACCGGAAACATAATTCCGGCGGGGAGATCGAAGCCGTGAGGCGTCAAACAACAACAAGCGGGGTCAATCCCGCCGGGTCGAGCCGCGATTTGCGGCTCGACCCTCTCTCACTGCCCGTCAGTTTCGCCGCACGAGACAGTCGTGCAGACGGCGGCGTCCGGCAGATCGAACTCCATCGCGAACGGGTGATCCTGCGCCGCGCCGTACACGGCATGCGGATGGCGATCAACGTGCGTGTCAGCGAATTCATCGGCGTTGCAGTGCGCGACACCGCCGAGGGGCGAGCGCTTGTTCTGCTTCACCGCGATCCATCGCTCGCCATTCCTCTTCTCGTGACCGAGGATGCCGGTGAGCGTGCCGCCGCGCGCCAAATCTGGAGCGAGATCCTCGCGCTTCCGCAACTCGCCGACGACAAGCGCGATCCGGCGCCGCGACGGCGGCGGAGCAATGCGATCCGTGAGCGGCGTCCGAGCTTCCTGGTGCGACGGCGCAGCGGCGATTTGCTCAACCCCGCGGCCATCTATCGTGGCGAACACGAGATCATCGCGCGGAATTGAGACGTTTTCCGCCTGGAGGGAAACATCTCGACTATCCACGGTTGATACCGCTCGAGAGCGCTCTAGGTGGCTGCCCCGAGCAGCGCGCTGGCCAACAGCCCCGCGAACAGTAACAATCCTGCATCGCGGTTGGACTTAAAAATCTTCAAGCAGAGCGCGGGATCGCCGATCTCGATTCGAGCGATCTGCCAGGCGAGATGCGCGGCAAAAGCCGCAAGGCCGATCCATGCCGGCCATCGCGCACCAGCCAACTGCAACGCAATGCCGACAAGAACAACGGCCAGCCCGTAGAAAATCGCAAGCGCGGAGCGCGTGCGCTCGCCGAACAGCAATGCAGTCGACTTGACGCCGATCAGCGCATCGTCTTCCGCATCCTGATGAGCGTAGATCGTGTCATAGCCGATCACCCATGCGATCGAACCCGCATAGAGCGCCAGCGCGGCCGCATCGATGCGGCCAAGCATCACCGCAAACCCCATCAGCGCGCCCCACGAAAAGGCGAGGCCAAGCACGACCTGCGGCCAGTAGGTAATGCGCTTCATGAAGGGATAGACCGCAACGATGGCGAGCGAGGCGATTCCGGTCGCGATGGCAAAACGGTTGAATTGGAGCAGCACGACAAGCCCCACCAGCGCCTGCGCCACGAGGAACATTGCGGCATGCGCTACTGTCACCTGTCCCGCCGGAATCGGACGCGACCGCGTACGCTCCACACGCGCATCGAGATCGCGGTCGTTGATATCGTTCCAGGTGCAGCCGGCACCCCGCATCGCGAACGCGCCGATAAAAAACAGCACGATGGTCAGGGGCAGCCGGCTCAGGTCATGGGCTACACCCGCGGCCAGCGCCGTCGACCACCAGCATGGCATCAGCAGCAGCCAGGATCCGATGGGTCGGTCGAGCCGCGACAGCCTGAGATAGGGCCTCGCCCACAGCGGCGCGCGACTGTCGACCCAGTTGCCCGCCGAATCGGCGACGCGCCCCGCCGCCGCGCTCATCAGACGCTCGTCATCGGGTAAGAACGTTGCCGTTCAAGGTATCGAAGGTGCTGCCGCCCTTCTTCGGTGTGGTAGCCTCCGGCAATCCGCCGGCCGACCCCAGGGCCTCGCTCAGGCTCGGGCCCGCGGGGCCGCGCATCTTTGCCTGCTTGGCCACGTCGCAAACCTTCTGATGCATGGCCTCCGTCGCTTTGTGGTTGGCGTGCATCTGCGTCCCGACATTGTCGGGAATTCCGCACTTCTGGGAATTTGTATCGACGAATTTGACCATTTTGGCTTCCGCCTGCGAATATTGCGCGATTAGTTTGCAAGCTTCGTCGGGCGGCGCATGACGGGCACCGGCGGCCTGGATCAGCTTGCCGCGCTTCTCAGCCTCTTCACGCAATGGAACGAAATTCTTCATGCACTCTGCGCCACCGGGCGGGCCCGCCTGCTGCTGCGGAGCCCCCCCGAAACCGCCCACGGGAGCCGAGCCGCCAGAGGGAAACGCCGCAGGCGCGCCGGTCGTCGCCGACGCCCCGTTAACGGGGGGAAACGGAGAATTCTGAGGCGCAGCGGTCCGTTGCGCAGGCGTCCCATTGACCGGCGGAAAGGCCGGATCGTTGGGTGTGCCGACCGAACCCCGCACGGGTGGAAACGCCGGATCATTAGCCGTCCCAGCCGCGCTATTGGGCAACGGTGCTGGAAACGGGGTCTGGCCCAGCGCGCCCGTGGCGCCGATGGCGAGCACCGCAAGCGTCAATGGAACAATCAGGCGTGGGGCGATCACAGCATTCCTCCGGCAGGACCAAATATCCGCAAAGTCTTTCGCAACGAACGACCTTCCGTGATTTCCGCTTTTTACGATCGCCGCCGATTCCTAACAACCCGACGAATTGGGCAAGAGCGCGACGCATGGCCGCGCCGGAACAGGCCGACGTCCCGAATCACGCACATTTTCAGCCAGCGACAGGTTAGTGATGCCACAAGACGCAAAAGTTCAGGACTGATTTCGCGTCGTCGTTTGAGACCCCGACTGTGTTGGTCTAAAAGCGGCTCCCCGCAGGATTTCAATCATGCCAGACACGGACTTTCGCAGTCCCCGGCTCTATGTCGATGCGCCGCTCGCCGCCGGTGGCCGGATTCCGCTCGACCGCGATCAGGGCAATTATCTCGGCAATGTCCTGCGCCTCGGATCAGGAGCGAAGGTACTGGTCTTCAACGGCCGCGACGGCGAGTGGCAGGCCACGATCTCGGGCCGCAAGCGTCTCGACCATCTCGATATCGTCGCCGCGACACGGCCGCAGGACCACCTGCCTGACCTGCATTATGTGTTCGCTCCGCTGAAACACGCCCGGCTCGACTACATGGTCCAGAAGGCGGTGGAAATGGGGGTCTCCGCACTAGAGCCGGTCCTGACCCGTTTTACCCAGGTCGCTCGTGTCAACGGCGAACGGATGCGCGCCAATGTGATCGAGGCCGCCGAGCAATGCGGCATCCTCAGCCTGGCCGCGGTCGAGGAGGCGGTAACGCTGGACCGCTGGCTCGGCCGCCGCGCTCCTGAGCGCCTGCTGGTCTTTTGCGACGAGGCCGCGCCGGTCGCTAATCCGGCGGCTACGCTGGAACCGATGTGCTGCGCCGCGCGCGGCGTCGATGTGCTGGTCGGCCCGGAAGGCGGCTTCGCCGAAGACGAACGGACGAACCTGCTCAACCAGCCCAATACCCTGCGGCTGTCGCTGGGGCCGCGCATCCTGCGCGCCGACACCGCCGCGGTCGCCGTCCTCGCCCTTGTCCAGACCGTGCTGGGCGACTGGACGGCGGCGGAAAAACACGCAACTCATTAAGCCACTTCCCCAATCGTGGTCGAAACCGTCAAACGGCCGTGCTAAGGGCTGCCCCTGAAAACACCTTGGAATCCATGAACTTCGATTATGAGCCGTAGCACGGAAAATCCCGCAACCCGATCGCCCTCCTGGGCGGATGGACTGCTGTCGTCGTTCGCCCAGGCCGGCTACGTCAAGGCGGAGCCCGCGATCCTGCAACCGGCCGAGCCTTTTCTGGACCTGTCCGGCGAGGACATCCGCAAGAGCCTCTACCTGACGTCGGACGCGGGCGGCGAGGAACTCTGCCTGCGTCCCGACCTGACCATCCCTGTAGCGCGGGACTACCTCGCCTCCAGCCAAGCCGGCCAGCCGGCCGGATTCTGCTATCTCGGGCCCGTGTTCCGCTATCGTGGCGGCCGCTCGAGCGAATTCCTCCAGGCCGGCATCGAATCGTTCGGCCGGCAGGATCGCGCCGCTGCCGATGCCGAAATGCTCGCGCTCGGTCTGGAAGCCACCGCGGCTTTCGGCATCACCGATGTGGACATCCGTACCGGTGACGTCGCGCTGTTCACCGCGCTGATCGATGCGCTCGACCTTTACCCGGTCTGGCGGCGCCGGCTGATGAAGGATTTCAATCGCAAGACCAGCCTTGCGCAGGATATCGAGCGGCTGACACTCGCCACCGGGCCCGGACACAACGAATACGAAGGCGTGCTTGCAGCGCTCGCGGGATCCGATCGCAAAGCGGCGCTGGCACTGGTGACGGACATGATGTCGATCGCGGGTGCAACCAATGTCGGCGGCCGTACCATCGACGAGATCGCCGACCGGTTTCTCGAACAATCCACGCTGAAGAGCGGCGCGTTGCCGCGCGACGCGCTGACCATCATCAAGCGGTTTCTCGCGATAGCGGGTGATCCCGATAATGCGCTCGGCCAGTTGCGCGCGCTGGCCTCCGACGCCGGCCTCGACATCCACGCCGCGATCGATCAGGTCGAAAGCCGCACCGGCTTCATGGCCGCGCGCGGCATCGAAACCCGCAGGATCAGCTTCGCCACCTCGTTCGGCCGCGGCGTCGACTACTACACGGGTTTTGAGTTCGAGCTGCAGCGCAAGGGCAATGGCGACGAGCCGCTGGTCGCGGGCGGCCGCTACGACGGTCTGATGACGCAACTGGGTGCAGCCGCGCCGATCCCGGCGGTCGGCTTCTCGATCTGGATCGAGGCATTGACGCAGGTCGGAGGCAATGCATCCGCGAGCGGCATCTCGGAGAGTTCGTCATGACCGCTCCCTTTGTTCTGGCCGTGCCGTCGAAGGGCCGTTTGCAGGAAAACGCCGAGGCCTTTTTCGCGCGCGCTGGGCTGACGCTTGCGAAGCCACGCGGCGTCCGCGACTATCGCGGCACCATCGCCGAGCTCGATAACGTCGAGATCGCCTATCTTTCGGCGAGCGAGATCGCCTCGCAGCTCGCCCGCGGAATGGTGCACCTCGGCGTCACCGGCGAAGACCTGATCCGCGAAAGCATCGTCGACGCCGACAGGCGCGTGGCACTGATCGAGGGTCTCGGCTTCGGCAGCGCCAATGTGGTGGTCGCCGTACCACAGTCCTGGATCGACGTCCGCACCATGGCCGACCTCGATGACGTGACCATCGGGTTTCGTGCGCAGCACAACCGGCGGATGAGGATCGCGACCAAATACATCAACCTGACCCGCGGCTTCTTCGCGTCGCATGGCGTGGTCGATTACCGTATCGTCGAGAGCGCGGGTGCTACCGAGGGTGCTCCCGCGGTCGGCACCGCCGAGATGATCGTCGATATCACGACGACCGGGGCAACGCTCGCCGCCAACGGCCTCAAGGTGCTGGACGACGGCGTCATCCTGCGCAGCCAGGCCAACCTGGTCGCGTCGCGCGACGCGGACTGGTCGAACGCTGCGCGCGAGACAGCGCGGATCATCCTCGATCACATCGCGGCGCGCGCACGTGCCAGCCAGTATCGCGAGGTGCGGACCCGCTTTGCTGGCTGCGATACGGCGCTGCTCACTGAAACGCATGATCGCTTCGGCGTGGTTTCACCCTTCGGCGGACCGACGTCTTCGGGCATGGTCACGCTGCACTGCCCGCCCGACCGGCTTTACGCGCTCGGCAGTTTTCTGCGTCAGCACGGCGCCGAAACGGTGTCGATCGCTTCGCTGGATTATGTGTTCGATCGCGAGAACCCGCTTTTCGCAAGACTGGAAACGTTTCTCCAGACGTAGAACCGTGTGCCGCCCGTTGAAGCGCGCGGCCGCACTCACTACCATACCAACCAGATCGAATTGATCACGCCGGAACCGATCGATGACGCCAGCCGCCAGTCTTCCCGGTCTGCCTGCTGACGTGGCCGCTGCGGCCGCGCAGGGTCTGTCGATCATTGTTCCCGTTTACAATGAAGCCGCCGGGCTCCAGCAGCTGCACGAACGCCTCGGCGAGCTTGCGGCAAAGCTGAGGCAACGTTTTGGCCTCGCCTGCGAGGTCGTCTATGTCGACGACGGGAGCGCCGACAATACGCTGAGCCTCGCACGCGCGCTCCCCGCCACCGCCCTGGACGTGCAGGTGTTGTCGCTCTCACGCAACTTCGGCAAGGAAGCCGCCCTGATGGCGGGCCTGGATCACGCGCGGCGCGGCGCGCTGCTGTTCATGGACGGCGATGGTCAGCATTCGCCCGACCTCGTGGAGCGGCTGGTGGATCACTGGATCAACGGCGGCTACGACGTCATCTACACGGCGAAGGCGCACCGGGCGAACGAGTCGGTGCTGCGGCGGATCGGCGTGCACAGCTTCTATGCGATGATCAACTGGGGCGCGCGTCAGCGGATTCCCGAGGACGCCGGCGACTTCCGCCTGTTGTCGCCTCGCGCCACCGCCGCGCTGCGCCAGTTGCCCGAGCGCAACCGCTTCTTCAAGGGCCTCGCAAGCTGGATCGGCTTCCGCCAGATCCGCGTCGACTATGAGCCAGAACCCCGCGCCCACGGCATGACTACGTTCAATGCGGCGCGGCTGCTCGGTCTGTCGATCGAGGGGCTGACGTCGTTCTCGGTGGCGCCGCTGCGGCTTGCCAGCCTGCTCGGGTTGCTGCTTGCATTCGCCGCCTTCCTGTTCGGCCTGTCGATCCTGTGGGAAACCTGGGTCGATGGCGAGTCGGTTCCCGGCTATCCGTCGCTGGTCGTCGGTCTGATGACCCTCGGCGGCGTGCAACTCCTGATGATCGGCATAGTCGGCGAATACATCGGCAAGATTCTCTCCGAACTGAAGGCACGGCCGATTTACTTCGTCGCCGAGCATAGCGTGAAGCAGGCCGAAAGCGAGCCATCCGCCGCCGACCCGCACCGGACCGCTGCCGAATGAGCGGCAATGAACCGCAACGCCGCATTCGGCTGTGCGCTGACGATTACGGCATCAGCCCCGGTGTCAACCGCGCGATCCGTGATCTGATCGAGCGGGAGCGCATCAACGCAACATCGGTGATGGTGGTCGGCCCCGCAGCCGGACACGATGAGGTCGAGACACTGGAAGCCGCGACCGCGCGCAATCCGCATTGCGTTATCGGCCTGCACGCCACTCTGACCGCGCCGTTTCATCCGCTTACCCTGCACTACCGGCCGCGCGATGGCGGGCTGTTTCCGCCGCTTTCGAAGATGCTGCGCGCGAGCCTGTTGCGCCGGCTTGAGCCTGAGATGATTCACGACGAGGTGACGGCGCAGATCGCGGCGTTTGCCGAACGGTTCGGCCGCGCGCCCGATTATGTCGACGGCCACCAGCACGTGCAGATTTTCCCGCAAGTGCGCGGAGCCTTTCTGTCGGCGGTCAGGAACGCCGCGCCCGGTGCATGGGTACGCCAGTGCGGCCGTCGCCAACCGCTGGCGCGGCGGCTCGGCTCGCCGAAGGCGCTGCTTTTGGATATTCTGAGCGCCGGGTTTCGCCGCCATGCCGCGCGGGCCGGCATCCGCTTCAATCCGGCATTCGCCGGCGCCTATGATTTCACGAAGGCAGACTTCACCGCGCTGATGCAGGAATTTCTGGATGGTTTGCCGGACGGTGGCCTGATCATGTGCCATCCCGGCTTTGTCGACGACACCCTGATCGCGCTCGATCCCCTCACAGACCAGCGCGAGCGGGAATACGCATTCCTGTCCGGGGACGGCTTTCGGGACATGCTGGCGGCGAATCGGGTGACGTTGGGCTGACTCACCCAAAAACAAGTCCTGCCGTTTTGCCGCACACTAAAATTTAATCGGCCACGATACTGTTTGCGACACAAAGCGCGCCTACATCCCATCCGCCATGTTATCGGGAGAGCGCCATGACGCCGCAAGAACGCCAGTTGGTTGACGACCTCTTCACCCGCCTCGCCAGCGTCGAGAACACGCCGCGCGATCCTGCCGCCGCGGCGGTCATCGCCGACGGCCAGCGGCGGGCGCCCAATGCACTTTACACGCTGGTCCAGACGGTTCTGGTGCAGGACGAAGCGCTGAAGCGCGCCAACGACCGCATCCAGCAGCTGGAGGGCGGCGGAGCCGACAATCAGGCCGCTTCAGGCGGATTTCTCGACCAGATGCGCGATAGCCTATTCGGCAAAACCCCGCAGCGCGGCTCAGTCCCGAACGTTCAGCCTCCCCCGATGCCGTCGAGCCGGCCGGCCTGGAACACCGGAGAGGCGTTGCAGCAGGCCGAACAGCCTGGACGCTACAATCAGGGACCTGCCGGTCAGCCACCTGCCGGTCAACCGTACGGTACGCCGCAGCCGCAGACGGGTGGAGGCTCGTTTCTCGGAACAGCGGCCGCCGCCGCCGCGGGTGCCGTGGGTGGCGGCCTGCTTCTGAATAGCATCCGCTCCATGATGGGCGGCCAGGCCCATGCCAGCAGCTTCGGCGATTCCGGCGGCCTCGGCGGCTCGCACAGCCCATGGGGCGGCGGCGATCAGTCCGGAAGCAACCTGGCGCGCGATGCCGGTGTGACGGATGTCGGGTCACAGCACGGTAACACGTCGCAAAACAGCTCGTTCGACCAGGCCCAGGCAGATGCCGATCAGGACCAGGATCAAGATCAGGACGACGACGATAACGACGAGATGGATATGGACTCCGACGACTTCGACGACGGCGACGATTCCTGACGTCTTTCGAATTCTGCGACAGCAAAGCGGCCGCCAATCAGGCGGCCGTTTCCGTCTCGGACGAGGTGTCAGATCACGACCACCCTGGCGCCAACGTGAACACGACCATAAAGATCGATCACGTCCTGGTTGCGCATCCGGATGCACCCGGACGATACGTTGGTGCCGATCGTCCAGGGCTC
This sequence comes from Nitrobacter sp. JJSN, assembly GCF_051912485.1. Taxonomy (GTDB): domain Bacteria; phylum Pseudomonadota; class Alphaproteobacteria; order Rhizobiales; family Xanthobacteraceae; genus Nitrobacter. Next base: position 2,587,489 of record NZ_CP196822.1, read on the forward strand.
GTTGGAGCCGTGGATGCGGTAGAGTGAGGAACCGAGATACATGGCGCGGGCGCCGAGCGGATTCTGCGGTCCGCCTTCCATGTGGCGCGGCAGATCGGGACGACGCCTCAGCATTTCTGCCGGCGGCGTCCAGTCCGGCCATTCCTTCTTGGCCGTGATCGTCTTGACGCCGGCCCACAGGAAGCCGGGTTTGCCGACGCCGACGCCGTAGCGCATTGCCTTGCCCTCGCCCTGCACGAGATAGAGAAACTTGCTCGACGTATCGATAACGATGGTTCCTGCAGCTTCCTTGCCTTGATAATCGACAAGCTGCCTCTCGAACTTCGGATCGAACGCGGGATGCGCGGCCTCGCTGGCATCCTGCTCAGGCATGATCTGCTGCGGCTCCGCCGCCTGCGGCTGCGGCGCATAGAGCGGGCGCTGATCATAGGGCTGCTGCTGGTAACGCGACCCCTGCTGCTGGTTGTCGCCGAACAGGAGCTCGATGAATCCGCCGCCCATATTAGACCGCTCCGCATATGCAAGGCGCTGCTCGGCCGACGGCTGCGGCGCGTACTGATCGGCATAGACGACGGTCGGCTCGGTGACAAACCTGGCTTGCGGTTCTCTCGCAAAGGCTTGCTGAAGGCCAGCAAGCGACACGCCCGCGAGGAGCGCGAGGGATAATTTTTTGAACATCGACGTACTCTGTACTGTTTCGCCGTGGGTGGTCGCCATGGGCGCGCGCAATGGCGCATCGCTGCCAGCGAAATTAAAATCAAAACCGCATCGGTTTGGTAAACGAAACCGACGTTTCGATTCACCACGTCGTCAATGCGACGCGGTTTTTTCCGGTAGCGTTTATTTTTGATGAACCGGAACCGACCATGGTTAATCACCCGTATAGGGCGGCAGATTGACGCGCGGTTCCCCGCGTGAACCTCATGTTAAAACAAGCCGGTATAAAACTCATAATATAACCGCATGGAATTGAGTAGAGCTGGGGAGTCTGATGGCTGTTCAACGCAAGCCCTTCCGCGTCGAGGAAATCCTGACTGGCGGCACGCCGGTTATCGCAGCAGCCGTCGAAGACGACGCGCCAATGCCGGTGCATCGCGAGATCATGGCGGAGCTGCAGGCGATCCGCCAACAGATGGGAGCTCCGCGCCGCATTGACGCGACCGAGCCGGTCGCGGCCGACCGTGAAGCCATCAACCGCGAGGTTGCCGATGCGCAGGCGCTGCTGCAGACCTACCGTGCACAGATCGAACAGTGCGAAAAGCTCAAGACCGAACTCGATCTGATCTACGACGCCATCAACCGCACCAAGCAGGAAATCGCGGTTCTGCATGGCAAGAGTTTCAGCGGCGACGAGATGGCTAAGGTTACCGACGAGCTTGGCGCCGTGGTAGGCGGCACCGAGCAAGCGACGCAACACATTCTGGAGGCCGCCGAGGCTATCGATCAGTCGGCCGGCGCCTTGTCCAAGGCAGCGTCACCGGAACAGGCACGGTTGCTGAGCGAGGAAATCCAGGAACGCGTGATCTCGATTTTCGAGGCCTGCAACTTCCAGGATCTCACCGGACAGCGCATCGCCAAGGTGATGGGCACCATGAAGTTCATCGAGCATCATATCAATGTCATGATGGACATCTGGGGTGGCGTCGACGCAATCCGGGCTCATGCTCCGCCGATCATGGACGATCGCGTGGGCGACGCCAAGCTTCTGAACGGTCCGAAGCTCGACGGCGACGAGGGGCACGCCTCACAGGACGATATCGACGCGCTGTTCGGTTAGCCTCCAGGAAGCTCCACATCCTTCATTGAGAATGCCCGGCCGTCGCGCCGGGCATTTGTTTTGAATCGATCGGCTTCAAGTCGCGCAGCCCGGCTAATGCGCCTGTGGCTTTGCCGCCGTGTGGCGGGGGGGCGACGCAGCCGCCGCGGCCGAGCAGCGGACATAGACCATGTTGCCGTAGCGGGTCGCCGCATCAGGGTCGATAAAGCGCGTGACCAGAACACGGCCGTCGAAGGAAACAATCTCGCGATCTTTCGCGCCACCGGCGGGGCCTTCCGGTCCGATATAGTTCTTGCCGCTCTGGCTACCCTTCAACCGCAATTCCTGCGGCGTCGCCTCGTCGGCGAGATGCATAATCACACCACCATTGGCACCTGCGCCGATCACATAGGGATTCCGGCATTGCGCCTTGGCTGCAGCTTCGGTCCGCGGCCGGTCGCCCGGATTTTGATAGGATGCGAGGCCCCAGCGTCCGACGAGTTCCTCGGCGCGGACTGTAGCCGGAATTTCGGGCTCAACTGCCGACTGGGGAGGCTGGGCCGGCTGGGGCGATAGTCCGATCGACCCGATCGACCCGCACCCACCGAGAAACACCGCAATGGCCGCAGCCGCCCCAAGGTTCAAAGCCGCGCGTCCGCCGTCTGATCTGACCATTGTAATATTTCCCCGACCGAATTCCCGACCGCCGCGCACCTAGCAGCCGGGCTTAAGAATGTGGCTGCAGCAACCTTACCCCGTGATCGCAGGGACGCCACGACATGATTTGCACTATCCTACACGCCCCTCACCAACGGCTTAAGGGGCTTGCTTGACAGCATGGCTGTCAGGCCATATTCCCGCCAACGATTAGCACTCTCGGAACATGATTGCCAAAGATGCGAATCGCTTGAGCGCTTCGATCCGACGCATGCATTCCGTCGATGGCAATTCAAAGTCCTGCGAACCCCCGAAGGAGCCGCCATGGCTAAAACCAAATTTCGTCCGCTGCATGACCGTGTTGTGGTCAAACGCATCGATGCCGAGGAAAAGACCAAAGGCGGCATCATCATTCCTGACACCGTCAGAGAAAAGCCGTCTCAGGGCGAGGTCGTGGCCATCGGCCCCGGGGGACGGGACGAAGCCGGCAAGCTGGTTCCCATCGACGTCAAGGTCGGCGACAAGGTGCTGTTCGGCAAATGGTCGGGCACCGAGATCAAGCTCGACGGCCAGGATCTCCTGATCATGAAGGAGTCCGACATCATGGGCGTGACCGGCTAAAGCCTGGGTGACCCAGTATTCCGACGCGCTGCGATTGAACATGGCCGTCGCGGGATACTGGATCATCTGCTTTCGCAGATGACACAGCACGGCGTTTGTAAAGCTCTGCGGAAAACATTTTTGCTCAATCAAGGAACCATCAAATGGCCGCCAAAGAAGTCAGGTTTTCCGGCGACGCGCGCGAGCGCATGCTGCGCGGCGTCGATATTCTCGCCAACGCCGTAAAGGTGACCCTCGGCCCCAAGGGCCGCAACGTCGTGATCGCGAAGAGCTTCGGTGCGCCGCGTATCACCAAGGACGGCGTCACCGTCGCCAAGGAGATCGAACTCGAAGACAAGTTCGAGAACATGGGCGCGCAGATGGTGCGCGAGGTCGCATCCAAAACCAACGATCTCGCAGGCGATGGCACTACCACCGCCACCGTGCTGGCCCAGGCCATCGTCCGCGAAGGCGCCAAGGCCGTTGCCGCCGGCATGAACCCGATGGACCTCAAGCGCGGCATCGACATCGCGGTCGCAGCCGTGGTGAAGGACATCCAGAAGCGCGCCAAGCCGGTCGCGTCCTCGGCCGAAGTCGCGCAGGTCGGTACCATCTCGTCCAACGGCGACACGGCGATCGGCAAGATGATCGCGCAGGCGATGCAGAAGGTCGGCAACGAAGGCGTCATCACCGTTGAAGAGAACAAGTCGCTAGAAACCGACGTCGACATCGTTGAGGGCATGAAGTTCGACCGTGGCTACCTCAGCCCCTACTTCGTCACCAATGCCGAGAAGATGACCGTCGAACTCGATGACGCCTATATCCTGCTGCACGAGAAGAAACTGTCCGGTCTTCAGGCCATGCTGCCGGTGCTCGAGGCGGTGGTGAAATCGGGCAAGCCGTTGCTGATCATCGCGGAAGACGTCGAAGGCGAGGCGCTGGCCGCGCTAGTTGTCAACCGGCTTCGTGGCGGCCTGAAAGTAGCCGCCGTGAAGGCGCCCGGCTTCGGCGATCGCCGCAAGGCCATGGTGGAAGACATCGCCATCCTGACCAACGGCCAGCTCATCTCCGACGATCTCGGCATGAAGCTCGAGAACGTCACCGTGAACATGCTCGGTCGCGCCAAGAAAGTGCTGATCGACAAGGAAAACACCACCATCGTCAACGGCGCCGGCAAGAAGAAGGACATCGAGGCACGGGTCGGACAGATCAAGGCGCAGATTGAGGAGACCACCTCGGACTACGACCGCGAGAAGCTCCAGGAGCGTCTGGCCAAGCTCGCCGGCGGCGTCGCGGTGATCCGCGTCGGCGGTGCGACCGAGATCGAAGTTAAGGAAAAGAAGGATCGCGTCGAGGACGCGCTCAACGCCACCCGCGCGGCGGTGCAGGAAGGCATCGTGCCCGGCGGCGGCACCGCGCTGCTGCGCGCCAAGAAGGCGGTCGGCCGCATCACCAACGATAACCCGGACGTGCAGGCTGGCATCAACATCGTGCTGAAGGCGCTGGAAGCTCCGATCCGCCAGATCGCGGAAAACGCCGGCTTCGAGGGCTCCATCGTTGTCGGCAAGGTTCTCGAGAACAAGACCGAGACCTTCGGCTTCGATGCCCAAAAAGAAGAGTATGTCGACATGGTCGCCAAGGGCATCATCGATCCGGCCAAGGTGGTGCGCACCGCTTTGCAGGATGCCTCGTCGGTCGCGGGTCTGCTCGTGACCACCGAAGCCATGGTCGCCGAACTGCCGAAGGAAGATTCGGCGCCGGCTATGCCGGGCGGCGGTGGAATGGACTACTAACCGAGTCCGCCGCTGCGGATGTCAGTATCGAAGGCCGCCTCCGGGCGGCCTTCTTTTCTGGATAAGCAGACTTAGCAGACAGTTGAAAAGTCTCAGCAGGTCATTCCCCGATTCGCAATTGCGCATCTGCGATCGCCGCTATCGTGGTGTCCGGAATGACAGCGAAAGTTTTTCAGCGGCCTGCTAGGCTGAAACGAGATTCGGATAGTCGGGGAGTTGGACGATGCGCGCGCTGCTGTGGTGCCTGGGCGGGCTGGTGGTGGTTTCACCCAACTTGCTGTTCGCGCAGGACAGGCCGCTCCCCAAAGCGATGCCTGGCAGCGCCGAGGTGCGATACTTCACCTCCATCGACGGGCTGATGGAAGGCAATGCCGACGTCATCCTCAAGGAAACGCGCCAGGGCAAGACCGTCACAGGCGCCGTTCTCGACGTGTGTTACCCCGCAGAAAAAGGCTCCGATCGCAAGGACCGCTTCGTCGTCAACCTCTCGGTGAACGGCTCGACCCTGACCGGCACGACCCAAAGCATCGGCGGCAAGTTGCCGGTCGCGGTGACGCTCACCCGCAAGCCCACCGGCGATACGTTCGAGTTCGACGGCCGGGTCAGCGTTGGCCAGACCGTCACCAAGGTGACGTCGACGGACAACGCCGACCTAAGCGAGGCCGAGTTCAACGACGCCCGGACAACCGACGACGGCGTCACCGCAACGCCGAAGGATTTCACCGAAGTGTCGCCCGAAGCAATCGCCGTGAAAGTCAAACTCGACGCGGCGGCCGATTTGCTCAAGGGGCTGAGGGGACAAAATGTCGAGGTGGCGCTGAACAGCCTCGAGGTGACGTGTGAGGCGCTGCGGGCCGGCGCGCAGGTCATCGACATCAACGTCGATCCGGAGCGCGCGCCCTCGGTCATCGCCCGATTAAAGGCATCGCCCGGCGTGATCGCCGCCGGCTGGAGCACCGGCATGTTCGACATGGAACGCACCATCCGGTTTCCGGCAGCGGAATGGCGCACCAACGGCAAGCTCAATCGTGACAAGCTTGCGACAGCCATCTCCAGCGTGCTGGAAAAAGCCCTGGACGCAAAGCCGGTGTCAACAAAATGGAGTGACGACATCGGCAAGCTGACACTGACCTTCAAACGACCGAGCGAGGTGGTTCCGGCACTCGGGCTTACCGACACCGTCGAGGTGACCGCGTTGCCTGGCCCCGACAAGCCCGGCGGGTCCGATCACATCATGCTCTGGGTCGGCGTCCCATCGACGACCACCACGGACGAAACCGAGGGGCCGAAACTCAACTTGGCCGACGACTCGTCCGCAGGCGACGACGAGGGTGGCGAGACCGACAACAGCGGCGCGGTCGATGCGCTGGCGAAGCAGTTCAAGGCCCAACGCTGGGACGCCGACAAATCGGCCTGGAAATAACAGCGCGCCGGCTCTTCGCAGCACATTGCGATCCGTGCGCGCGTGATCCGGATCTAGTTTGTATTGAGATGAAAGCGCAGCGTGGTCGGTCCAACGAACGAGACCTCGTCGCCCTGCCGCTCCCAGGTGCCCGCAGCAGAGAGCGCCGCAACCAGACTGTCGTCGGCCTGCGCCTTCTCAGGCGGACAGGAGCGGTTCTCCAGCGAGCCCGCTACGAAGATGACCGTGCTGCCGGCAACCGAGAACTGCCCCTTGCCGGCCTTGCACCACAATTCGAGCTTGGCCTCGCCGCTGTTGCCTATTTCCAGCGACGGCAGCCGCCTCGAACCAGGCTGGGGCGGCGCATCCAGCGTCATCTCGAGGCCGAAAGGAAATCCATCCTCCGCCGATGCCGGCCATGCACCCATGCTTCCGACCGCGATCACGACCGCAACCGCGCCGCACCGGAAGCCAAACCTTGCAGCCATCTGCCCTCGTCGAATGATGATCGCAACACCGATCGAACCTGCGCGCCCTTCTACAGCGAGGATTCGCCGACGTGAAGCCCGCTTCGTGCCCGAGGTCCATTCGCGGGGCAACGATCGCCTCCCCACCCCTGACTTCACAGCGCGGCGAAAAGAGAGCTGACTATTTCAGGCTGGTCATCGCCGTCAGGTCAGCCGACAGCTTGGCGATGAAAGTCGCGCCGCACCAGTTGGACCCGGCACCGCTCGGATTGATGTCGGTGAAGCTGCCGTTGAGCGGAGCCCTGAAATCCGACGTGAAGGCGTTGCAATCACCCTTCGACAGGTCGCTGTCGGAATAGCGCAAATCCAGCGTGAACACCTTGTAGGTGAAGCCAAGGCCGATGTTCCAGGTGTTGTAATCGGCATACTTGATGCCATTGGGAAACGGACCTGCAAAGCCAGCCGCGGCAACGCCGGTGCCGTAGAACGAGTCCGACGTTCCGAGCCACTGGCGGCCGAACTCACCTGACACGTAAATGCCTACGCCGCTGCTGCCGAATACGGTGGCGGGCGCGGTGTACTTGGCGGTGATCGATGAATAATTGCCCCAGGCACCGGTGTTCAGGAAGTTCGGGGAATAGTACTCGTTCAGGCCGACCGCCCAGTTGTCGTTGATGGTGTAGTTCCCCTTGGCGAAGCCTTCGAAGAAGCTCACGTCCTTCTTCATGACGTTGCCGTTGAACAGAGCGATTGCACCGGTATCACCCGGACAGAGCGCGCCGAGACCGGCGGGCGCGGTATCAACGCAGGTGCCACCCGGATACAGGTAGCCCCAGACCCCAAAGTCGAAGGCAAAGGCGCCGAAGGTCGGACGGATACCGCCGTAGATATCGACTTCGGCCGCGGCACGGTTGGCGAAGGAGATGCTCTCGACCGACGAGCCGACGTAAAGCTGCAGATCCTTGGTAACGTTGTAACGGGGCTCGAAGTAAGCGGTCACGGACGGCTTGTGGTTCGACTGCGTCACGCCGCGGAACACGTAGTCGCTCATGACGCCGGCGCCGAAGGCAATGTCCCACGGATCGAACGCAACCGGAGGCGGCGCTCTATAGGCCTTCACCGCCATATCCGCCGCCAGCGCCGAACTTGCCGTCATCGCCAGCGCCGTTGCCGCCAGGACCATTTTCTTCATGACGAACCCCCATCCGCCGAAAAACAGCTCAAGTCTCGAAGGCCACGGAAGGCAACCGACGCTTGGCCGAAAATGATTTGAGCGCAAATGATTCCCATTTCGTTAACCATACTGAGGCCAACGGCAAAAACCGGGAAGCCGAAATAGCGAGCATTTGCTGCCTATTTGGGCGTTCCGGCCGGTTTGCAACAGGCTGTTCGCCGGTGTTGCCAATATCAATCACCAGATTTGAGCGGCTCGGCGATCGGGCGGGGCCCGCGCCTACCGCACATCACGCCGACAACGACGGCGCGCCCGACAGCCGTCGAACCCCTTCAATGAAAAGGGCCGCAGCGGAGACGCTACGACCCGGATTCAAGTCAGATTTGCGTTCCATTAATTCCGAAGTTCGCACGGAACATTTGCCGCACAGAGATGCGAACTTCGGAATCGGAATGCTAGTTGTTGTTCTCGCCTGAACCCGATCCGTGATCCAGCGCAAAATCGGTGCGGCCAACGGACGATGACGAAACGACGGGCTCGGGCAGGGCCCAACTCGTGGACGGCGTAGCGCTGACCGCGGGCTTTCGTGCGGCACGCTTGGCTGCGGTCTTTTTCGTCGAAGCCCTGCGTTTGGCCGCCGGCTTGCTTGCGGCTTTCTTGGCTTTCTTAGCGGCTTTCTTTGCAGTTTTCCTCGGAGATTTCTTTGCCGATTTTTTGGCGGTTTTTTTGGCGGATTTCTTCGCAGATTTCTTCTTCGCCGCCTTCTTTCTCGAAGCCGTTTTCACCGCCTTCTTCGCGGATTTCTTCACCGATTTCTTCTTCGCCGCTACAGCCTTCTTCTTGCTCTTCTTGGCCTTAACGCTCTTCGCCTTCCGGGATTTCTTAGCCATCGTGGTCCTCCTGTTGCCGGCGATCAATTCAATCCTGGCCGGGGGCCGCCTGTAGCCCAATCGAGAAGTTCAATCGTGTGAACAACAGGGACCGACGTTCCACCGGCAATCTGGACCATGCACCCGATATTGCCTGTAGCGATCATGTCCGGCTTGACGCTTGCGATATTGGCGACCTTCCGGTCGCGCAAGCTGTTCGCAATGTCAGGCTGGAGAATGTTGTATGTCCCCGCCGAACCGCAACACAAATGACTCTCGGGTATATCTTTCACCACGAATCCATTCTTGGAAAGCAAATCTTTCGGAAGCTGCGTGATTTTCTGCCCGTGCTGAAGCGAGCAAGCGGAATGATAGGCGATGACGAGATCACTGCGGGTCTGCGGCGGAGGCAGATCGAGGCTCGCTACATACTCGGTGATGTCCTTGGCGAGCGCCGACACGCTCGCGGCCGGTCCGGCGTAATCGCTGTCGTTCCGCAACAGGTAACCGTAGTCCTTGATGACGGTGCCGCAGCCGGACGCTGTCACCACGATGGCATCGAGGCCGCCGCGCTCCGCCTCAGTGAGCCAGGCCGTGATGTTTGCCCGCGCCCGCGCCAGCGCATCCCGGTCGTCGCCCATGTGATGCGTCAGCGCGCCGCAACACTGCTCGTCCGCCACCAGCACCACCTCGACGCCGTGACGGGTCAGCAGGCTGATGGCGGCCTGGTTGATACGCGGCGCCAGCACCTGTTGGGCGCAGCCCTGCAGCAGCGCGACACGGCCGCGCCTCGCACCTTTCGCCGGGAATACGCTGCCGGCGCCCGCTCCGGGAGCTGGCAGAGATGCCGGCGCGAGCGCCAGCATCGCCTTGATTCTGCGCAAGAACGTCGGTATCGCCGCGCCGGGCTTTGAACCCGGCAGCAGCGCCGCGAAAGGCCGCCCAAGGCGCGCCAGAACCATGCTGGCCCGAAAGACTTTCGGCCGCGGCAGCACATAGGCGAGAACAGCCCGGAGCAGTCGTTCGGACAGCGGTCGCGCATACTCCTTCTCGATCTTGACCCGCGCCTGATCGACCAGATGCATGTAGTTCACGCCGGAGGGACAGGTCGTCATGCAGGCGAGACACGACAGGCAGCGGTCGATGTGTTTCACGACCTCGGCCGTCGGCGGCTCGTTCTTTTCGAGCATCTGCTTGATCAGATAAATCCGACCGCGCGGGCTATCGAGCTCGTCGCCGAGCAGCACATAGGTCGGGCACGTCGCAGTGCAGAACCCGCAATGCACGCACTTGCGGAGGATCTTGTTGGCCTCGACGATATCCGGATCGGCCAGTTGAGCGGGCGTGAATTCGGTTTTCATGAGATCGGCGTCCGCGTCAGCCTGCCGCGATTGAAAATGCTTTTCGGATCGAAGCTCTGCCGCACCCGCTCGGCCAGGGCTGCGACGCCTTTCGCCTGTGGATGAAACACATCCACCGTTCGCTGCAACCCCTCCTCGGCCCGCAGCAAGGTTGCGTGGCCGCCGATCGCGGCGAGCTGCTGACGCAGCAGCGCGGCACGGGCATCGACTGAGGGCGGCAGCGCCGCCCAGATCAATCCGCCGCCCCAGTCATAGATCACCTCGCCGCCGGTCTCGCGCGCCAGCGCCTGCCCGAAGGCTCCACCGGATGCGGGGGGACAGACGATCCGCCAGACCGGCCACGCGCCACGCGCGCCGTCAGCCGCGAACGGCGTGACGTCGCGAATATCGCGCCACAGCGCAGCCGACTCCGCGTTCTTGATGAGTTCAACTGTTCCGAATGATGCAAGATCGGCTGCGAGCGCCGAGGCACGGTGAGCAACTGAGGCGGAGATTCCTTCCAGCCGCAACAGCGTCGCGCCATGCCCTGTCGATGCGAGACCAGGCAGCGCGCCCTGCCCCGCCTTGACCGCGGAATGCGGGACATGCGCCGCCCCTGAGACGTCGTAAGGCGAACCCAGGGCAGCGGTCATCGCGCGATTGGCGGCGCCGTCATCGAGCCCACGCAACACCAAAGTGCGCTCGGCCTCGGCCTTCGGCATCACCTTGAGCGTCACTTCAGTCATGACCGCGAGCGTGCCCCACGATCCGGCCAGCAGCTTGCAGAGATCATAACCGGTGACGTTCTTCACCACCCTGCCGCCAGCCTTGAAACTGTCGCCGAAGCCGGAGACCGCGTGGACGCCGAGCAGATGGTCCCGCACGCCGCCAGCCTTGATGCGGCGTGGGCCGGCAAGCCCCGCCCCGATCATGCCGCCGACGGTGCCGCGACCGGACCGAGCACCGAGCAATGCGGCGGGGTCCATCGGCTCGAATGCAAATTCCTGATTCTTGGAATCGATCAGCGACAACACGTCGGCAAGCGGCGCGCCGGCCTGCACCGTGATGATGAGTTCGTTCGGCTCGTAGCAGGTCACGGCGTTCAGCGCCGAGACATCGAGCACCGCGTTGGTCGCCATCGCATGGCCGATCGACCGCTTGCTGCCGTGACCAACGATCTCGAGCGGCTGTTCGCTCGCGATGGCGGCGCGCACCGCAGCCTCCACGTCGGCGGCATCGCGTATTTGCAGGATGTTCACAGCTGCCTCAATGCGGCGAAGCCTTCACAGGCGTCATGGCGGGGCATAGCCGTTCGAAGAACGGCGTCGCTCCGCTCGCCTATGTCTCGGCCATCCACGTCCTGGTCCGCAGGAAGGCGTGGATACCCGGCACAAGGCTGGGCATGACGGAGCATGCGGATGGGACGTCGCCTTATCATCAAAATCTCGGCAAATCCGGAAACGCCAGTTTGCCCCCGTGTACATGCACGCGGCCGAGTTCGGCGCAGCGGTGCAGTGTCGGGAACACCTTGCCCGGATTAAGTAGCCCGCGCGCGTCGAACGCACATTTCAGCCGCTGCTGCTGGCTGAGATCGACCTCGCTGAACATGTGAGGCATCAGGTCGCGCTTCTCGATCCCGACGCCGTGCTCGCCGGTCAGAACGCCGCCGAGTTCGACACAGCAGCGCAAAATATCCGCACCGAACGCTTCCGCCTTGTCCATCTCGCCGGGCTTGTTGGCGTCGTAGAGGATGAGCGGATGAAGATTGCCGTCACCGGCATGGAATACGTTGGCGACGCCGAGGCCGTATTTTCCGCTGAGATCACGAATGCGCGCCAGTGCGCGCGGCAGCGCGCCGCGCGGAATGGTGCCGTCCATGCAGAGATAATCCGGCGAGATGCGGCCGACCGCCGGAAACGCAGCCTTGCGGCCAGCCCAGAACAGGTCGCGCTCAGCCTCCGAACCGGAAATCCGGCAGGTGGTCGAACCGCAGCCGAGCGCAATGGCCTCGACCCGCTTGATGAGTTCGTCGACCTCGATGCCGGGACCGTCGAGTTCAATAATCAGCAGCGCCTCCACGTCGAGCGGATAGCCGGCATGAACGAAGGCTTCCGCGGCGTGGATCGCCGGCTTGTCCATCATTTCCATGCCGCCCGGAATGATGCCGGCGCCGATGATCCGCGCCACGCATTCGCCAGCCGCCTCGACCTCGGCAAAACCGACCAACAGCGCCCGCGCGGTTTCCGGCTTCCGCAGAATGCGGACAGTGACCTCGGTGACAACGCCGAGCAAACCTTCAGAGCCGGTGATGATGCCCATCAGGTCATAACCCGCGCTCTCCGGCGCCTTGCCGCCGATCCGCAGGATTTCGCCCGACATCAGCACAAGCTCGCAGCCGAGCACGTTGTTGGTGGTCATGCCATATTTCAGGCAGTGAACGCCGCCGGAATTTTCCGCGATGTTGCCGCCGATCGAGCAGGCGATCTGCGACGAGGGATCGGGCGCGTAATAGAACCCGGCGTGGGCCACCGCCTGACTGATGGCGAGGTTGGTGACGCCGGGCTCGGTGACGACGGCGCGATTGTCGAAATCGATCTCGCGGATCCGCTTGAACTTGCTTAAGCCCAGGAGCACCGCGTCCTCCAGCGGCAACGCTCCGCCGGATAGCGAGGTGCCGGAGCCGCGCGGCACCACCTTGATGCCGTTGTCGAAGCAGTATTTGAGAACCCGCGACACCTGCTCCGTGGTTTCCGGCAACACCACGACCATCGGCGGCTGGCGATAGGCGGTCAGGGCGTCCGATTCATACGGCAGCATTTCCGCGGCGCTGGAGATAACGCCCTCGCCCGGCACGATCGCGCGCAAGTCCGCGACAATGGCATCGCGGCGATCAAGGACCATCTGATCCGATGCGGGCATCATGATCGTCATGGACGGGCGCTCCGGCATCGCGACCGATTGTGCGATCGCTACAAGACATTGCGGATCAAACACATTCTGCATGTCTTGTGTAGTTGTATGTCCTGAGGCCTGCTTCTAAAACCCGGTTGATTGGTTTTCAATCGAACGGTAGCATCGTATTGCTCGAGCGGCCGGGTTAAAAGTTGCCCGATCGGGAACTTCGCCTAGCCCGTCAAGCAACTTTTGGAACCAAACCACCCTCGAATCATTCTAAAATCGGTGGTATCGTTCGATTCTGAGGTTCGCATCAAAGATTGCATGCGGGCTTCAGAGTCAGACACCACCTCTTCCTCCCTCTTTCAAGGGAGGAACGATTCCACCCGCTTCAGCCTGAAGCCATCATCACAAGAACATAGAGGTCTTCATGAAAACGTTCGCCATTTCCGCATTGACCGTCCTCGGCATCACGCTTGCAGGCGCGGGCACCTCACTCGCGGGGGACGCGGCCGCCGGAAAGGCATCCTTCAACAAGTGCATGGCATGTCATACCATCGGCGAAGGCGCCACCAACAAGGTCGGACCAGAGCTCAATGGCCTTGACGGACGCAAGGCCGGCTCCGTGGCGGGCTACGCCTATTCGGACGCCATGAAGAATTCCGGTCTTACCTGGAACGAGGCGGAATTCAAGGAATACATCAAGAACCCGAAGGCCAAGATACCGGGCATCAAGATGGTGTTTGCCGGCATCACCAAGGAGAGCGAACTCGACAATCTCTGGACTTACGTCTCGGGGTTCGACAAAGACGGCAAGGCGAAGTAACGCGCTTCACCCCATGTGTTCCCCTGCCGGCATCCTGGCCGGCAGGGCAGCCTGCACCACAAGGCCGCGGGCGCGCGCGTCCGTCACTCCGACCGCGCGCAACGCCAGCAAGGTGGCGGTCTGCACGACCTCGCGAAGCCTCACCGGATCATCGAGGTTGTCGGGCGCCAGCGGACCAACAAGTGACTCATGCAGCGCGCCAAGCAGCGCGGTCGCAGCCAGCGACGTATCTTGCGCCGGCAGATGTCCGGCACGCACCGCGGCGATGATGCGCGCTTCAATCTCGCCCGCGATTTCGCGGCGGCTTGCCAACCGCGTTGCAGAGACATCAACATCAATCGGCTCGGCCAGAATGCCCCACGCCAGTTTCCGGTGCGACACCATATGCACGGCAACGGTGGTGACGGCTGCAGCCAGCGCTGACGACGGACCCGGCGCGGCCTCAGCGGCGGCGCGTATCGCAGTCAGTTCGTCGCGCGCAACTTCCGCGATCAGCTCGGAAATCAGATCCGCTTTCGAGGGAAAATAACGATAGACCGTTCCGGCCGCGACATTGGCGCGAACCGCGACCGGCGCGATCTGTACCGCCACCATGCCGCCATCGCTGGCCGTATCCCGCGCCGCCGCCAGGATGGCGCTGCGACGCGCGGCGAGGCGCTTCATGACCTGATGGGTCCGCCGATACACCATGCGCGTTTCGTGTCCTCGACCGCCGCGGCGTTGGCCGGAACGTACGTGTCTTCAAAGCGTTGCGTGACGTTCGCGCAAAAGCTCTTGAAAAACTGAACACCTATTCAGACCGGAAGGCAAGCGGCTTCGCGATATTATGCGTCGCAGTGACCGCGGACTGGCGAGGCTTCTGCCGCCGAGCATGATGACCCGAATCTGTTTTCTGAAAAGCGGCCTCCTTGACGATGAGATTCATGCCGTCACTTGCGCCGTCATCCGCCGCACAGCATCACGATCCGGACAGTATTAGAAATTAGAAATGCAACATCTTGAATACGCCAAGGCCGGAGAGGCCGATGAAGATCAGATAGATGGCGACGACCAGATTCAGAAAACGCGGCATGATCAGGATGAGAACGCCTGCGATCAGCGCCACGATGGGCTGGATATGCGCTGCGGTGATGTGCATTGAGAAAACCTCTGCTGATGCGATTTGCGAATCGCAGAAACTTTATCCGCCGCGCCGGCTTCATGATAGCGAACCCTGCAATTTTGGCGGGTTCCACCGTAGTTGTGGCTTGGCCGCAAATCGCCCCGGAAATGCCAACTTGCACGGGGAACGTTGGCAGGCCGGATGAATTGGCATGACACCCAATCGAAGGACGCGCCTTCCGAGATGCGCGTCTGACATCGCAAAGGAGGCCACCATGCGGAATACCGCCCTGGCGATTACCGTACTTGTGACTGCACTCGGCACAGCGATCACCGCTCACGCGCAAGGCGTCACGGTCGGAGTCGCGCCATCGACCGGGATGGTCGTCACCCAGCCGGTCGAGGTCGCACCCGACGGCGGAATTGCTTACGAGCAGCGCCCGGCGTTTCGCGAATACGTCGTGACCGAGCGCGTTCCCTCTTATACCGTTTCGCAACGCGTCGTCGTCGGCGCGACCCTGGCCGACGAAGGCGTGACATTTTACGACGTGCCGCAGCGTTTTGGCGCGACGCCGTTTCGTTACACCGTTGTGAATGGTGAAACCGTACTGATCGAGCCACGCACGCGGCGCATCATGCAGGTGATCGACTAGCCTGCGCCAGGTCAAACGTTTGCCAGTGGCTTCGATTCCAACATTCGCGAGCAAGACGGCTCGCAGGACGCGAATGAATCGAACCACTTGGTGTCGGGTCGCGCGTGACGATAACGGCACGATCGGAGCCGCCGCCACGCGGGCGGCCGGAGCCCCGTCCCGTACCTCCAGGGACGGGGTTTCCGGTTTATCGCGACGAGCGCGCTGCTGCGGCTAGAGCCATTCCGCTTCTGACGCGTTTTCTTCAGGCGAACCGGTAGCCACTTCGCTCGAAAACGCTATGTCAATCCTGAATCCGCGAGAAATCCGCGACCGTACGCGTGGCGGCACGAATTTCGTTGAGCAGCTTCAGGCGGTTTTCACGAATCTTGGGATCGTCGTCGTTGACCTTCACCTTGTCGAAGAAGGCGTCGACCGCGGGCCGTAGCTTGGCCATCGCGGCCATGGCGGCGGCGAAGTCTTCTTTCGCCACCGCTGTGCTCGCCTCTCGCTTCGCTTCGTCGATGGCTATCGCAAGCGTTTTCTCTTCGCCCAGGCTGTAAAGCGAGGCATCCGGCGCGCCGTCGAACGTGCGCTTGTCCTTCTTTTCCTCGATGGCGAGGATGTTCGACGCGCGCTTGGTACCGGCCAGCAGGTTCTTGCCGTCGTCGGTGTCGAGGAATTTTCCGAGCGCCTCGACGCGGCGGACAATCATCAGAAGATCGTCCTGTCCTTCCAGAGCAAACACCGCATCAACAAGATCATGCCGCGCGCCCTGTTCGCGCAGTTGCACTTTCAGGCGGTCGGCGAAGAAGGAGATGAGGTCATTAAAGCGATCATAAAATGCAAGTTTTATGCGCGTATCACGACGGCTTTCGAACTCAGCTTTATTTTTCACTAGCTTGGCGAGATCAGCAAAGCCAAGGCTATCGCCGAATATCTTTCGTATGCTCTGACTGTTCTGCTCCAAGTCTCTGGAAGAGATTTGAGCTACCAAATAGTCCACGCCTTCGTCTACTGGCCGATTCAGACTAAGTCGGATGTCATTAGATATAACTATCCGAATCATTCCCAACGCCGCTCGTCGCAACGCGTAGGGATCCTTGCTTCCCGTTGGCTTCTCGTCGATCGCCCAGAAGCCGACCAGCGTGTCGATCTTGTCGGCTAGCGCAACGGCAATCGACACAGGATCGCACGGCACCCGATCGGCCGGACCCTGCGGCTTGTAATGCTCTTCGCAGGCCGCTGCGACGGACGCATCCTCACCCTGCGCCAGTGCATAATATTTCCCCATCAGGCCCTGCAGCTCGGGGAATTCGCCGACGACTTCGGTCAACAAATCGGCCTTGCACAGGCGCGCCGCGCGCTTCGCCTTCGCAACATCCGCGCCGACCAATGGCGCGATCTCGGCCGCGAGCCGCTCGATGCGCGCGATGCGCTCCGCCTGCGTTCCAAGCTTTTCGTGAAATACGATCTTCTCGAACTTCGGCAGCCGGTCTTCGAGCTTGGTCTTGAGATCGGTCTCATAGAAGAATTTCGCGTCCGACAGCCGCGCACGGATCACGCGCTCGTTGCCCGCGACGATCGCCTTGCCGCCGTCGGAGGCTTCGATGTTGGCTGTGAGGATGAAGCGGTTGGCGAGCTTGCTAGACGTTTGCGCCGCGTCGCCGAGCGAAGTCCGCATCGCTGCGCCAGATTTGGGATCGTTGACGACAAAACACTTCTGGTTGTTGCGGATGGTGGCGCGGATCACCTCGCTCGGGATCGACAAAAAGGATTCGTCGAACGAGCCCATCAGCACCACCGGCCATTCGACGAGGCCCGCGACCTCATCGAGCAGCACCTGATCCTCGACCAGTTCAAACCCCTGCGCGAACGCAAGCTCTTTCGCGTCGGCCAGAATGATGTCCTTGCGGCGCTGCGGATCGAGCACGACCTTCGCCGCACGCAGTTTCGCTTCATAATCCTCGAAGCGGCGCACGCTGAATTCGTCCGGCGCCATGAACCTGTGGCCGCGCGTCACCTGCCCGGCCTTGATGCCGGCGACGTCGAACGCCACCACATCCGGCTCCTCGGTCTCGGGGCCGAAGGTTGCGATGATTGAATGCAGCGGTCGCACCCAGGTCAGCGCGCCCGGCTTCGCCGAGCGCTCGCCCCAGCGCATCTGCTTCGGCCACGGGAAGGTGCGCACGATCACGGGCAGGATTTCTGCCAGCACATCGATCGCAGGACGGCCCGGCTTCTCGATCAGCGCGACGTAGAAATCGCCCTTCTTCGGATCGCGCTGGATCTTGGCTTCGTCCAGCGATTTCAGCCCGGTGGCTTTCAGAAAGCCCTGCACGGCGGCATCGGGCGCGCCGACCTTCGGCCCCTTGCGTTCGTCCTTGAGATCGGGCTGGCGCGCGGGAATGCCATGCACGGTGAGCGCGAGGCGGCGCGGCGTGGCGAAGGCTTTCGCGCCCTCATAGACGAGGCCCTCGGCGACAAGCTTGTCGGTGACCATCCTGCGCAGATCGTCCGCCGCCTTCGCCTGCATGCGCGCGGGGATTTCCTCGGAGAACAGTTCGAGCAGAAGATCGGGCATCGCCTAGACGCCGCCCGCTTCGGTATAGAGCCATGCCTCGCCGCAGGCTTTCGCCAGGTCGCGCACACGCAGAATGTAGCTTTGCCGCTCGGTCACGGAGATCACGCCGCGCGCATCGAGCAGATTGAAGACGTGGCTCGCCTTGATGCACTGGTCATAGGCCGGCAGCGCCATCAGATGCGCCTCGCGCTTGCCGAGCCCTTGCGGATTGCTCTGCCAGCCTGCGTCGAGATATTTTTTACAGGCCTCTTCTGCCATCGCGAATTGCTTGAACAGCATGTCGGCATCGGAATGCTCGAAGTTATGCCGCGAATATTCCTGCTCGGCCTGCAGGAATACATCGCCGTAGGTCACTTTGTCGGCGCCCTCGCGGCCGTTGAAATTGAGATCGTAGACGCGGTCGACGCCCTGCACGAACATCGCGAGGCGCTCCAGCCCGTAAGTGAGTTCGCCCGCCACCGGCGCACATTCGACGCCTGCCACCTGCTGGAAATAGGTGAACTGACTGACCTCCATGCCGTCGCACCAGCACTCCCAGCCGAGCCCCCACGCCCCTAACGTTGGGCTTTCCCAGTCGTCCTCGACGAAGCGGATGTCGTGCAGCGCGCTGTCGACGCCAATGGCGGCCAGAGATTTCAGATAGAGATCCTGAATGTCCGGCGGCGACGGTTTGAGGATCGTCTGGAACTGATAGTAGTGCTGCAGGCGGTTGGGGTTCTCACCGTAGCGACCGTCCTTGGGCCGGCGCGACGGCTGCACATAGGCCGCGTTCCAGCGCTTCGGACCCAGCGCACGAAGCGTGGTCGCGGGATGAAAGGTGCCCGCCCCCACCTCCATGTCATAGGGCTGCAAAATGACGCAGCCATAGTCCGCCCAGTAGCGTTGCAGGGTCAGGATCAGGCCCTGGAACGAGCGTTCCGGGCGCATATGCGGGGGCAAGGAGTCCATCGGATCGGTTTTAAGGGATTCGCGGAAGTTCGTCGGCGCGCGGACCGTATCGGCGCGTCTCTGCCAAATCAAGGCGATGGCGGAACAACGGTTACCGGAATTGCCGGCAATTAAGCGATTTGCGGCGGAAGCGCCAACCGCAGCAGCGTCGCCGGACTCGGAGATTGTCAGGGTTCGCCCGCTATCGGGGATGGGCGCGAAGGCTGCGAGCCGTTCGCGCACCTCCAATCCGCGTTAGTCAGGGCGGTAGGCGCCGGTGCGGGAA
Organism: Nitrobacter sp. JJSN; assembly: GCF_051912485.1. Taxonomy (GTDB): domain Bacteria; phylum Pseudomonadota; class Alphaproteobacteria; order Rhizobiales; family Xanthobacteraceae; genus Nitrobacter. The sequence continues at coordinate 2,606,798 of NZ_CP196822.1, forward strand.
TCGCGCCGCAGGGTCGGAATATCGCGGGTGCGGGCCTCTGCAACGCGGGCCGTCCGCACTTCCTCTAATTCCTGATTGATTCGCCTGGCGGTGTTGTAGAGCCAGCGAACCGCGACTAGTCCACCGAGGGTAGCTGCAAGTGCAATCAGCGGCGGCATCGGTCGATCCTCTTCCTTCGTTATCGAACCCCCATTCAGCTTATTCTCACCCAACCCAATCGTTCCTGCAATCGCTGTTTCGAGACCAAACAGCGCAGAATTTCGGCGGATTGAGCTCTAAAACCCGAATTTGGCCCAAATCGCCCGAGTCTCGAGCGCAGAGATCAGGTCGTCCGGCAAGCGCCCGATACCATCGAAGGAGGTCAGGGTTCCGGCTCCCGCTTTGCGGCCAAGGAGCCCCGCCAACAGACCAGTCGAAGGCGCGATCAGCGGCGTCACGACCTTGTCGCCGAACCGCGCCCGCAGGATTGAGCGGAGATCGCCGATGGCGTCCGCAAGGCCAAGCGCAACCGACCGCTCGCCCGCCCAGTATTCGCCGGTGAACAAAAGGTCGTCCGTCTCCTTCAGCCGTGCCCCGCGGCTTGTCTTGACCAATTCGATGAAGGTGGCGTGGATCTCGCGCTGGATCGCTTTCAGCCGCGCCACATCGTCGGGGTCTTCGGGGAGGAACGGATCGAGCGTCGCCTTGTGTTCGCCCGCCGTATACACCCTGCGCTCGACGCCGATCTTCCTGATCAGCTCGGTGAAACCGAAGCCGCCGCCGACCACACCGATCGAACCCAGGATCGAAGACGGATCGCAGAAGATCTCGTCGCCCGCGCAGGCGATCATGTAGCCGCCGGAGGCTGCGACATCCTCGACGAACACAAGCACCGGAAGCTTGTTCTCCTCCGCGAGGTGCCGGATGCGCAGATAAATCTGGCGCGACTGCACCGGCGAACCGCCCGGCGAATTGATTACCAGCGCCACCGCCTTGGCGTTGTTCACCGCAAACGCCCGCTCCAGCGTTTTGGCGACGCCCGCGAGCGTCATGCCTGATCTGAGCGGCGTCACCGCGCCGATCACGCCGGACAGCCGCACCACCGGCACCACCGCCACCCCGCGCTGCCATCGCTTGGGGACCAGTTTCATCAGCGCTGCTCTCATGCCGTTTCCCTGCGCTTCGGCAGTTTCGCATTATGCAACTGCCGGTATTACACAACGATGTATGCCCTGGGGAGGATTATCGGTAGCCTTCTCAAGGCCTTTTACTTCACATCTGCTCCAAAGCGCACGGAAAGGCAGACTTCCGCGACCACCGCGCGCAACCTCATCTGCTGTCACAACGCAAGAGCCTGGCCGCCTGCCAGAACGTCCTTGGCCTCTTTCGTGGGCTGTCCCGTTTCGTCGGCGAGCACCAAACCCGGACAAAGCCTGAGCGGCGCGCGGCTCCCTTTGAGCGCGCGGACCAGAATGCGGATCGCGGGTTTACCCGCGTCCGGATGTACAGGCCGGATCGCGACGCCGCCGAAGCCTCGGCCAAGCACAGCCAGCACCTCGGCCAGACCGTCACTACGCCAGATCAGGCTGAGCACGCCGCCGGATTTCAGCACGCGCCGCGCCGCGTGTACCCATGCCTCGAGCGTGGCAGGCTCCGCGACATGCGCCGCGCGCCGGCTCTCGTCCGGCGACGGCCGGTGCCGTTCTGAATCGTTAAACGGAGGATTCATCAGGACCACGTCGGCGCTGTCGGGGCCGAGACCGGCGTTTACAAACGCCTCCGCCCGACCTGTGACGTCGAAGGTGCAGACCTGCGCCGCGATTCCGTTGAGAACCGCGTTGCGGCGCGCCAGATCGGCGAGGGTTTCATCGCGCTCGACCAGCATCAGCTCGATGCCGGCGATCCGCGTCGCCACCGCGAGCCCCGCTGCGCCGACACCCGCCCCGAAATCAACGATGCGATCGCCGGGCTTGCACGGCGTCGCGGCGGCGAGCATCATCGCGTCGTGGCCGGCGCGATGGCCGGACCGGGGCTGACATAGCCGCAGCCGCCCGCCGAGAAATGCATCCTCGCCCACTTCCGATCGCGCCCCGGTCATCGTCCGGCGTCGTCGGGCCGCAATTCGTGGCCCAGCCCGGCCTCGGTGAGAAGCTGGCGTGCCTCGCGATTGTCGTCGTCATGCACCAGAATGCGGCGGGGCAGGATGCCGAGCGATCCCTCGATCACACTCATGTTCTGATCCAGCACCACGTGATAAATATCGGCGCCGTCCAGCAGCGCGCCGATCGCCGATACCAGCACCACGTCGTTGGTTCGGACCAATTCGCGCAACGTCGCGTTCTCCCTAGCTGTAACAGCTTCACGGCCCTGTGGCCCATGTCAACCGCGGCATGTCAACAACTACCTGCGCTTGCCGCGCCAACCGCCACTTTCTATTGTAATCGTCGGAAACGGCGCGGATAGCGCAAAATCGGAGAATTTTGCTTGGCGATCATCGTCCCATTCGAAAGCCATTCAACAGGCTCCATCGATCAGCTGGTGGCGCTTGTCGCCGCCGACATGGAACGCGTCAACGCCACCATCCTGTCGCGGACCGGGTCGGAAGTCACGATGATCCCGGAAGTCGCCAATCACCTGATCTCGTCCGGCGGCAAGCGGCTGCGCCCGATGCTGACGCTGGCGATGGCTCATCTCGCCGACTATTCCGGCGAAGGTCACATCAAGCTCGCGGCCTCCGTGGAATTCATGCACACCGCGACGCTGCTGCACGACGACGTCGTCGATGAGAGCGAGCTGCGCCGTGGCAAGCTGTCGGCGCGCATGGTGTGGGGCAACGAGGCCAGCGTTCTCGTCGGCGACTTTCTGCTCGGACAGGCGTTTCGGATGATGGTCGAAGTCGGCTCGCTGCGCGCGCTCGATATCCTGTCGGCGGCGGCGGCCACCATCGCCGAGGGCGAGGTAATGCAGCTTGCCGCCGCCAAGAACACCGCCACCACCGAGGACGAATACCTCGCGGTCATCCGCCGCAAGACCGCAGAGCTGTTCGCCGCCGCCTGCGAGGTCGGTCCGGTGCTCGGCAATCGACCGAAGGCCGAGGAAACCGCGGCGGCCAGCTTCGGCATGAACCTCGGGATCGCGTTCCAGCTCGTCGACGACGTGCTCGATTATGGCGGCAAGTCGGCAAAGCTCGGCAAGAACGTCGGCGACGATTTCCGCGAGGGCAAGATCACCTTGCCGGTGGTGCTGGCATTCCGCCGCGGCAACGACGTCGAACGCGAATTCTGGGTGCGAGCGCTTGAGGAAGGCGAGATCGGGGACAACGACCTCAATCACGCCATCGGGTTGATGACCAAGCATCGCGCGCTGGAGGATACCCTCAACCGCGCCCAGCACTACGGCGCGATGGCGGTCGATGCCCTGGCGCTGTTTCCGCCATCGCCGATGAAGAGCGCGCTGGAGCAGGTCGTAGCGTTCTGCCTAGCGCGGTCGCACTGAAAAAAGCACGGCAACTCTCGCGGTCGTCATTCCGAACGCCGCAAAGCGGATAACGCGTAGCGTTCGCTCCGGCAGCGGCGATCCGGAATGACAACAGAGAATTTTCCAACGGGCTAGCTCAGCGTCCCTGCATGCACCCACCATTGCGGGCGATCGAGCCGGATCGTCTGCGCGGCGCGATGCGCATCCGCGTCGTCGTCGAAGATCGCAAAGCAGGTCGCGCCCGAGCCCGACATCCGCGAGAGTCGCGCGCCGGTTGCCCGCAGCCTCTCGAGCACCTCGCCGATCACCGGCTGAATGCGGATCGCGGGCGCTTCGAGATCGTTGGTGCCACCCGCAAGCATGGCGAGCCAATCGTCGATCGGCGCACCGGCCCTCGGCCACACGATCGCTTCGATGGCATCGGAGGCGCCGTGCAATTCGCCGTTGCGGAGGCCGAGAGCAGCGAAGACATCTTTCGTCGCAACGGAAACGCGCGGATTGACCAGCACGGCCGGCATGACGGGCAGGCCTAGCGGCTGTAGAACTCGCCGACGCCGGTCATCACGCAAGCCTCGGAGCGGACGCAGACCGGCACATCGGCACCGGTCAACCGCGCCACCTCGAGCAATCGAGGATCGCCGATCGCAATGCCGTTGGCCTCCGCCAGCAGCCGCAACGCCGCGGCCGCATCCGCCGAGCCGCCGCCGATGCCGGCCGCAACCGGCAAATGCTTGTCCAACGCGAAAACGCCCGTCTTCAGATTTGCGGCCCGCTCACTGAACAGCCGTGCCGCCTTGAGAACGAGATTGTCGGCTGTATGACCGCACTCCTGTGCGCGCGGACCATCGGCAACGAGCGACAGGTCCGTGCCTGGCGTCAAGGTCAGGTGATCAACGCAATCGGCAAATGCGACCACGCTTTCAAGCTCGTGAAAACCGTCGGCGCGCCGACCCACGACCCGCAGGGTCAGGTTGACCTTGGCGCGCGCGGTCTCGCTCAGCACCGGTGCGGTCGATTTCATATTGGTGGCGCTGGTTATGATCATGGCGGATGTCAAATCCAAAACCGCGCGTGAATCAAATGATTTTTGCGATGGTGTTCGGCTCCGCGACCCGCAAGGGACTGGAGGCAGCGGAGAAATGTTTGATCGGACCGAAGGGCGGGCCGGTTCGCTTGCGCTCAGCCGCCCTTGCCGTCTTCCTTCTTCTTGTCCGCCGACGCCGCCGACGGAGTGTCGTCCGCCGGCATGCCGTTCGCGATCTTGGCTTCGATCTTCGGCAGTTCATCCGGCTCCGGCTTCAGGTCGCGCGCGTGCGCCCACTGGAATTTCGCCTCCAGTGTCCGGCCGACGCGCCAGTAAGCGTCGCCGAGGTGATCGTTCACCGTCGGATCCTCAGGCTTGAGATTGATGGCGCGCTCGAGCGTCTTGACCGCCTCCTCGTAGTTGCCGATGCGGTAATAGGCCCAGCCGAGGCTGTCGACGATATAACCGTCGTCCGGCCGCTGATCGACCGCGCGTTTGATCATCTTCATGGCTTCGTCGAGATTGAGGCCGCGGTCGATCCAGGAGTAGCCGAGATAATTCAGCACATGCGGCTGCTCGGGCTGAATCTCGAGCGCCTTCTTCATGTCGACTTCCGCCTTGTCCCAATTCTTCGACCGCTCCTCGCAGATACCGCGGAAATAGTAGTAGACCCAGTTCGGCTTGTCCTTCGCCTCGGCGATTACATCGACGCCTTTGGTGTAGGTCTTTGCGCAATCGGCAAACTTCTTGCGGCCCCGCTCAAGGTTGCCGAGCGCCATGATGGCTTCCAGATCCTTCGGATCCTGCTCCGTAACATCCTTGAGAATTTTGATCGCCTCGTCGCTGCGATCGACGGCATCGAGGTCGGTCGCGAGTTGAACCTGCGCATTGCGCTTCAGCGGCGAATCGGCAGGCACACGCTGATAGACGCCGATTGCCATCTCCGGCTTCTTCACCGATTCATAGAGATCGGCGAGCGACAACAGCGCCATTGGATGACTGGGCGCGAGATAAAGCGCGAGCTGCAGATAGACCAGCGCCAGATCCTCACCGCCGCGCCGGGTCAGAGATGCGCCGATGCCGTAAAGGGCTTCAGCGGCGCCTGTTTGCGGCGAGCTGACGAGCTGCGGCAGTTTCTTGCCGGCCTTGGTCTCCTTGATGCCTTCCAGAATCAGCGGATGCCGCGCCAGTTTCTTGTCGAACGACTCATACACGGCCAGCGCCGCCGCATCGTCCTTGTTGCGCGACAGCCACCGCGCATAGGCATCGGCAACGCGGAGCGCGGAATCGTCGAGCTTGTAGGCGCGCTCGAGGCGAACGCCGGCTTCCTTTTCCCGACCGGCAAGATCGAGCAACATCCCCGAATGCAGGTCCTTGAAGATCGGATACCATTCCGGACCGGTCAGCCCGTCGATGTTGGCGACGGCCTGCCTGGTGTCGCCGGCGCCATAGTCGGCCCAGCCCGACAGCAACGTCGCCACCAGATCGGTGATCGGCCCGCGGATGGACTGATTGATATTTTTCCGGGCGGCGGCGTACTTCTTCAACTTGAGATTATGAACGCCGACAACCAGCCGCGCGACGCGATTGGTTTTGTCGATGGTCAGAATGCGGTCGGCGAGATTCACGGCGGCGTCGATGTCGCCTTCCGCCAGTGACGAGATGAACGCCCGATCAAGAAGCTCGTTGTTTTTTGGATCGGCACGCAGCGCCGAACGATAGAACGCCGCCGCGGACTTGGCGTCGCGCTCCACGCTGGCATGGCGCGCGGCGAGATAGCTGCCGGCCTTCGTCATGGCGCGCAAATCGCGGGCGCTGGGAAACTGCGCAGTATCGGTCGGATGCTCGGGCGTCTGCGCCGCCCCCGGGCCGGACAGCACGAACGACGTCGCGGCGGCAATGGCCATCGCCAAGCGATTGAAACGAATGAACAACATCGGGATTCGCTCAGCTCCAGGTTTCACGGCAGACCTTTGGCAGTCTCGGATGCAAGCGGCTGCATCGCAACGTTCGCTTCTAACATTCGCATCAGGTTTGCGCGAGTGCCTTTGCGAATGTATGGCGGCATCGTGGCCGTCACGAAAAGCCACGCAGCCACGCCTTCACGGAATCGTGGTTACATCGCCTCGTAGTTGGGACCACCGCCGCCCTCCGGCGGAACCCAGGTGATGTTGCCGTTGGGGTCCTTCACGTCGCAGGTTTTGCAGTGGACGCAATTCTGGGCGTTGATCTGGAAGCGCGGGCTGGCTCCTTCCTCGACCCATTCGTAGACGCCCGCAGGACAGTAACGGGTCGAGGGCCCGGCAAAGACGTCATACTCCGAGGTCTTTTGCAGGGCCATGTCGGTGACCTTCAGATGAACCGGCTGGTCCTCCTCATGATTGGTGTTGGACAGGAACACCGAGGACAGCTTGTCGAAGGTCAGCTTACCGTCCGGCTTCGGATAGGCGACCGGCGCGTGCGCCCTGGCCGGGTCGAGCGCTTTGCGGTCCGGTCTGGCGTGCGACCAGGTGCCGAAGAGCGAAAACCCGAACAGGGTGTTGGTCCACATGTCGAGGCCGCCCAGCGCCACGCCGGCAATGGTGCCGAACTTCGACCACAGCGGCTTGACGTTGCGGACCTTGAACAGGTCCTTGCCGATCGCGGAATCACGCCATGCACTTTCATATTCGGCGATCTCGTCGTTGGCGCGCCCGGCGTCGAGCGCCGCCGCGACGTACTCCGCGGCCAGCATCCCGCTGCCCATGGCGTTGTGAACACCCTTGATGCGCGGAACATTGACGAACCCGGCCGCGCAGCCGATCAGCGCGCCACCCGGAAAAATCAGGCGCGGCACCGACTGGTAGCCACCCTCGGTGATGGCGCGCGCTCCGTAGGCAAGCCGCTTGCCGCCCTCGAACACGCCGCGGATCGCGGGATGCGTCTTGAATCGCTGGAATTCCTCGAACGGCGACAGGTATGGATCGTCATAATTCAGGTGCACGACGAAGCCGACTGCGACGCGATCATCGTCATAGTGATAGAGGAACGAGCCGCCGCCAGTGGAATTGTCGAGCGGCCAGCCGAAGGAGTGCTGGATCAGCCCGTTTCTGTGCCTTGCCGGATCGACCTGCCATACTTCCTTGAGGCCGATGCCGAATTTCGGCGGCTGGCTTACCTTGTCGAGTCCAAACCTGGCGATCAACTGCTTGGACAGGCTGCCGCGGGCGCCTTCCGCGAACAGCGTGTACTTGCCGCACAGTTCCATGCCGCGCACGTAGGAACTCTTGCGCGAACCGTCGCGGGCGACGCCCATGTCGCCGGTCGCGATGCCGCGGACCGCGCCACTGTCGTCATAAAGCACCTCAGCGGCGGCGAAGCCGGGATAGATTTCGACGCCGAGCGTTTTCGCCTTCTGCGCAAGCCAACGGCAGACGCTACCGAGCGAGCCGACGTAGCAGTGATGATTGTCCATCAGCGGCGGCATGAGGAAGTTGGGCAGCCGGAACGCGCGGCGCGGCGTCATCCAGAAGAACCGGTCGTCCTTGACCCGCGTCTTCAGCGGACAGTCGGCGTCGTCGCGCCAGTCCGGCACCAGCCTGTCAAGTCCGCCCGGATCGATCACTGCGCCGGACAGAATATGCGCGCCGACTTCGGACCCCTTTTCGACGACGACGATGCTGAGATCGGCATTGAGCTGCTTGAGCCGGATCGCAGCAGACAGGCCCGACGGTCCCGCGCCGACGATAACGACATCGAAATCCATGGATTCACGGGGCGGCAATTCGTCGCTGCTCATGATCTGCTTCCGCAACCGGCGATCTTCTGTAATGCTTTCAAGGCTTGTTGTTTCCGATTTTTTGCCTGAGAACAACCATGGAAAGCGCGCTCCGGCGTTCCACGAACCGTGGCTGCCAACATGACCTCCGATCACGCACCCACCGTCCGAGACCTCATGGCCTTTTATCTTGAGGCCGGGGTGGATTGTGCGCTTGAGACCGAACCGGTCGATCGCCTGTCCGCGCCCGAGCAGCCGATCGCCCCGCCAGGCGAAATCGCCCCTGCTCCTTTGCGAAAGCCGCCGAACCCCGCGGTTGCAGCAGCGCCCCGTGCCGGGATCGCGCCGCCACCGGAGATCGCCATCGAATCCGCACGCGAGGCCGCCCGCACCGCACCCTCGCTCGAAGCGTTGCGGGCATTGCTCGACAGCTTCGAAGGCTGCGCGCTGAAATTCACCGCGTCGCGACTGGTGTTCGCCGACGGCAATCCGCAGGCGCGGTTGATGTTCGTAGGCGAAGCGCCGGGACGCGACGAGGACATCGAGGGCCTGCCGTTCGTCGGCCGCTCAGGTCAGCTTCTCAACCGGATGATCGCGGCGATCGGCCTCAAGCGCAGCGACGTCTACATCGCCAACGTCATCCCGTGGCGGCCGCCCGGCAACCGGACGCCGACGCCGCAGGAAACCCAGATTTGCCTGCCGTTCATCCAGCGCCAGATCGAACTGGTGAACCCCGACGTTCTGGTCACGCTCGGAAACCCCTCGACGCAGACGCTGCTGCCGACCCGCGAGGGAATCATGAAGACCCGCGGCAAATGGTTCGACTACGACACCGGCACCCGAACGATCCGCGCGATGGCGACGTTCCATCCGGCATATCTTCTGCGCTCTCCGTCCTACAAGCGGATGGCGTGGCTCGACTTGCGCGCGATCGCCAGAACACTGGAAGTTAAGGCGCTGGAAGCGGCCCGCTAACCAAGAAGCTGGACTCAAGCTCGTCATCGCGATGATGCGTTCTAAGGCGCTTTGGGCCGAACGATGGCCCAACCAATCCGCAACGAGGGCAACTGGCCGGTGACGAGACGGTCGAACGTGCGCGGAATCTCCGGAACGATGCCCGGAAACCGCTGTGCGATGGCGTCGGGAGGCGTGCCCGCGGTATCGGACGCGCGCCAGACCACGACGCCGCCGAGTTCGTTGAACCTCGCAGAGGTCATCCATGGCGTGCGCTCGGGGCTCGCATCGAGCAGGAGATGCGGCCGCGACGGACCGAGCGCGACGAGGGCCGCGAGTTGCGGATCGCCCGCGACGGCCTGCAGCGGGCGGTTGGTGCGGCGCTGGAAATTATCGCCGAAGAAACGACCGATCGCCGACGCAGGAATGGACGTCGCAACCTCGGTGCTTGCGAACCACGGCTGAACAACGATCGTCGCGATCACCGCAAGCGCCGGAGCCACGACGGCGGTGAGCCACGCTACGCGCAGCACACGCAGGCGGCGCAGGTGAATCAGATCGCCGGCGAGCAGGACGACCGCAAGACCCGACATCAACAGCGCGATGGCCGCGCCTCCGACGACGTGATCGACACCGAACAGCGCCGCAACCAGACTCCCGCCGAGCGCTGGCGCGAGGGCGAAGACGTATACGAATGTCTGTGCCAACGGATCGGTCGGCGGTCGGACGATCACCGGCGCGTCTTCAGGCTTCCAATTGACGACCTCGGAATTGAGGACGGCCAGCAGGACAAGGCCCGCCATCGCGACTACGAGAGAGAAGAGCAGTTCACCCCAGCGCAACAACCTCAGGTGCAGCTCAAAAAAGTCAGGCCAAGGCGGCTCGCCGAGCGCATCGGCGCGCACCAGCCAGATCAGGTAAGGCAACACGAGCACCGCGATTACCAGCAGCGCGAACAGCGGCTCGACCGACCCCAGGGCGTTTCGGCCGCGCTCCGTCGCGAGGGCGAACACGATGAGCGCCAGCAACAACCCGACCGCCGCCGGCGTGGTCAGCAAAAGCAGACCGGCTTCGATCGACAGCGCGAACCACGCATTGCGGCGACCCTGCCCGACGATCTGCCACGAATGCAGCAACAACAGCGCCCACAGCGGAAAGGCGAGCACCAGCGGGCCGAATGTCAGGCCGGACGCCCCAAACGCGGTGACTGTCATGGTCAGCAGGACGGCAAGAACCGCGTGCTGGCTACCGACGACGGTCCGGGCGAGTTCGTACAGAGCCCGGAATGCGACGATGAAGCAAAGCTGCGACAACATGTAAACGCCGAACACGTGGTTGCCGGCGGCGCGATAGGCAATGTCGGCGAGCCAGAACGCCAGCGGCGGCCCGAGATCCGTGCCTACCTGATATTCGCGGCCGAACGCCAGCGCGGTCACGAGATCACCCGGGGGACCTCGATACAGCAGCAGCGGCACCGCGAGCCAGAGCGCCGCCTGAAACAGCACCACGATCCAGAACACCAGCAGCGGCCGGGCGCGGATCAGTTCGACAACCAGCGAGGTGAAGCGCATGAAGGGCCTGATGGCGGCGGGTCTTGCAAAATTCCAGATGCCTGCGAGTGATAAGGCGCGTGAGCCGGCTAGGCAACCGGCCCGACACGTCAGATCGCCGCCTCGACAGATATCCCGGCCGATGTTTCGCTTGCGGAGACGCTCTCCCCGACCGGTGACGCGCGATGACGTTCGCGCGCCGCAACGACCGGCGCAAAGAAGGAGCGATGATGCGGACTCGGCCCGAGACGGCCGAGCGCATCGAGATGCTCGGGCACCGCGTAGCCCTTGTGAGTCTCAAAGCCGTAGCCGGGGCAGTCCTGCGCCAGCTTGCACATCAACCGGTCGCGCGTGACCTTGGCGACGATCGAGGCGGCGGCGATCGACAGCACGAGGCCGTCGCCGCCGATCACCGGCTCGCAAGCGCAAGCAATCTCGATCCGGTCGCGGCCGTCGACGAAGACGTGTTTCGGCATGTCCGGCAGCGCATGGACCGCGCGCGCCAGGGCCCACAGCGACGCGCGCAGGATATTGTCGCGGTCGATCCGCGCGGTCGAAGCGAAGGCCACCGCGAAAGACGCGGTTGCTGTGATCTCCTCGAACAGTTCCTCCCGCCGCGCCGCTGAGAGGCGCTTGGAATCGTCGATACCTTTCGGAATACACTTCGGATCGAGCACGACCGCGGCGGCGACAACCGGTCCCGCCAGCGGCCCCCGCCCGACCTCGTCGCACCCCGCGACCGGCCAGACGCCACACTTGATGAGTGCGCGCTCGCGCCGGAAGCTCGGCTGCGCGGCGGCCGGCGATTTTCTCGCCTTGTCCCTAGATAGTGCCCGAATCATTCGGCGATGGTGCGGACGGGACGCCCGCAACACAATCCCGAAATGCATTTATGCTCGCTGTCCTGTACCGCGGTTCCACCGTTCGCGACTATCGCGTGCGGACCGACCGGGTCAGAACAGGCTCAACTGCTGCCCGCTGCGTTTCGGCTTCACAAAATGGTCTGTCGTCAGCCTCAAACGCCGTTTGTTGAGGCCAAGCTTTTCGCAGGCGATCTCGAAGCGGCGACCGATCATCCAGGCCATCGGCCCGGCGCCCTTCATTCGCGTGCCCCACTGCGAGTCGTAGTCGCGGCCGTTGCGCATATCCCGGATCAGCGTGAAGACATGGCGGTAGCGGTCGGGGTAGTTCGCCATCAGCCATTCGCGGAACAGGTCGCGCACCTCGAGCGGCAGGCGCAGCAGCACATAATTCGCTTCCCTGACTCCGGCATGGGCCGCGGCATCCAGAATCCGCTCGATCTCGCAATCGTTCAGCGCCGGGATCACAGGCGCCACCATCACGGTGGTCGGAATGTCGGCCTCCGACAATTGCCGCAGCGCCTCCAGCCGCCTCATTGGCGTCGATGCCCGCGGCTCCATGGACCGCGCCAGCCTGGGATCGAGCGAAGTCACCGAAATCGCCACTTTGGCGAGGTTGCGCTTCGCCATGCGCGACAGGATGTCGATGTCGCGCGTTACCAATGCCGATTTCGTCACGATGCCGACCGGATGTGAGGCGCGCTCCAGCACTTCGAGAATGCCGCGCATGATCCTGCCGTCGCGCTCGATCGGCTGATAGGGATCGGTGTTGGTCCCGATCGCGATCATCTTCGGTTCGTAACCGTCCGCCGCCAGTTCCTTCTCCAGCAATGCCGGGGCGTCCGGCTTCACAAACAGCTTGGATTCAAAATCCAGCCCCGGCGACAGGCCAAGATAGGCGTGGGTCGGCCGCGCGAAACAGTAAACGCAGCCGTGCTCGCAGCCTCGATAGGGATTGATCGAGCGGTCGAAGCCGATGTCGGGCGAATCGTTGCGGGTGATGACTTTTCGCGAGGCATCGACGGCGACCGTGGTCTTGAACGGCGGCAGATCATCGAGACTCTGCCAGCCGTCGTCGAAGGCCGTCCGCGCCTCAGACTCGTATCGCCCGCTGACATTGGATTGCGCGCCACGCCCCCTCCGCCGCTCGCGATCGATTGCAACCTCAAGCTCGGCGAAGGGAGTGGCAGCAACCGCCGGTTCGGGGGGCGGCGTGACCGGGAGGTGCCTGCGGGCAAGAGAGGACGCTCTGCTCATGGCGGGACTATAGCGCCAGATCAGAACAAATCAAGAACAAAGTCTCGCGCTCCAACAGTTACCCGCCGTTAGGCCGACGCCCCTTTCGCCTTCGGGCGGCGCAGGTGTTCATCGAGCCGCGGCATGATCTCGACGAAGTTGCAGGGACGCGTACGGTAATCGAGCTGGTGCGCGAGGATACCGTCCCAGCCGTCGCGGCAGGCGCCCGGCGAGCCCGGCAGGCAGAAGATAAAGGTTGAGCCCGCGGTGCCGGCGGTGGCGCGGCTCTGGATCGCCGAGGTGCCGATCTTGGCGTGGCTCAGCATATGGAACGCGATCGAGAAGCCGTCCATCCGCTTCTCGAACAGCGGCTCGACCGCCTCCGGCGTAACGTCGCGCCCGGTAAAGCCAGTGCCTCCCGTCGTGATAACGACATCGATGCCTGCGTCCGCGATCCACTTTTTTAACACGGCGCGGATCGCATCGACGTCGTCGGTGACAATCTCGCGCGCGCCGAGCTTGTGACCGGCGCCGGTCAACCGGTCCGCCAGTGTCGTGCCGGACTTGTCATCAGCGGGCGAGCGCGTATCGGAAACAGTCAGCACAGCGATGTTGAGCGGTATGAAGGGTTTGGATTCGTCGATGGATGGCATGGCACCTAATTCCCCGTCTCCCGGCTCTGCAACGCAATATTTCGTATTGCGTCGCGTCCAAGCACCAACGCCAAATTACAACGTGCCCGCGGCAAAGGTATTGCAGGCCTGCACGCTGCCCTCCTGGTAACCGGTCATGAACCAGCGCTTGCGCTGTGCCGCCGAGCCATGCGTGAACGAGTCCGGCACAACATGGCCGGTCGCCTGCCGCTGCAACGTATCATCGCCGATCGCCGACGCCGTGGTCAGCGCAGCGTCGATATCGCCCGCTTCGAGGAAGTTCGGACGCTTCTTCTCCTCGCGATTGACCCAGACGCCGGAAAGGCAATCCGCCTGTAGTTCGACCCTGACCTGCAGCGCGTTCGCCTCGGCCTTGCTGTCGGCCTGCTGCTGCAATCGCGTCACCTTCGGGAGAATGCCGAGCAGATTCTGAATGTGGTGCCCGGCCTCGTGCGCAATGATGTAGGCCGCGGTGAACCTGCAGGCGCTACCAGAGCAACCATGGAAGCGCGTTTCCACCTGTTTGAAGAAATTGGTGTCGAGGAAGATCTGCTTGTCCGGCGGACAATAGAACGGACCCATCGCGGACTGCGCCATGCCGCAGCGGCCGCCATTTGTGGCATTGCGGAACAGCACGATACGGGGGCCCGAATAGCTCTGCCCGCTGGCCTTGAAGATCTCGTTCCAGCGGTCGTCGATTTCGCCGAGCACGCCGGAAATCATTTTGCCCATTTCGTCGGACGGCGCACCGGCCTTGCCCGGCGAGGGACGGCTGTCGGTCTGGTGGGTCGGCGCCGAGCCACCGCCGGTCAGGATTTCCGCGCCGCCGATCAGGATGCGCGGATCAATGCCGAATGCATAGCCGACCAGTCCGAGGACGAGAATGGTGCCGATGCCGAGGCCGCCACGCCCCATGCCAAATCCGCCTCCGCCTCCGCCCATTCCGCCACCGTCACTATCACGACGGTCGTCGATGTTGTCGCTGCGGCGAAAATCATCATCACGCATGGCGTCCGTCCTTGTGTCCAAATCGATCGTGACATCGCCGCAACCCGGCGACACCAACGTAAAATTTCCACCTCGTTAATCAATAGCCTGCCCGGCAATAATTGCCTAGCGAGATCGCGCCAGCGCGTGCTGGAAACTACGGTGACGAAGCCCTTTACCGCTCCTGTTCCGGCTGCTGTAGCCAGAATATCGAGAGAGGCAATCCCTCAACCGCAACCGCGAACATGAATCAGAAATGATATCGATTCTGCACGCCATGTTGCAAAACTCTGTGCGCTACACCGCGAAAACGCGGCTGCGATCAAACAAAAGACATCTGCAATAAAGAACCCCACAGTTAACAGGCTGCTGAACAACTTGCATAGGGCTCTTGCTGTCGCCAATCGCATCGACGTCCGACCATTGGCACCGTCTGGTTTTCCGCACGCGTCGGGGACGATGCGTTGGTCATCATGAGAAGATCAGTTTCGGGATGCGGATGAGGTTGTAGGCGGCGACAGCCAGCGTGAAGGCCCATCCGACGCGATCCACGCCGCGGAATTTTGTCTTGCGCTGACCAGCGACGGTCTTGATCCAGCCGAACGCCTCCTCGATCCGCTTTCTGATCCGCAAACTCGTCCTGTACCCGGCATGACAGGTGGTGCGGCTGTCGATGGTGGAATGCTTCTCCTTCGCCGCGACGTGTGGCGTCACATTCATGGAGCGCAGTTCGTTGACGAAGTCGCCGGCGTCGTAGCCCTTGTCCGCGCCGAGCGTGATGCGCGTCGGGCGGTCCGCCAACGGTTCGACCATGATCAGCGCAGCGGCGCGCTCGGCATGGCCATCGACCGGCGTCAGCACGGCGTCGACGATCAGCCCGTTGCGGTTCTCCATCAGGGCATGTCCCATGAAGCACAGCGCGGCCCCGACGCCGGGGCTTTTCTTGTAGAGCTTCGCCGAAGGGTCCGTCGTCGAGGCGTGCGTATCGTTGGTGCGCCTCTCGCCCCTGAAGTTTACCTCGACGTTGCGGCCGCCATCACCGGATGGGGGTGGCGCGCCATCGTCTTTCGGCCGCACGCTCTTCATCGACGCCCAGGCCTCAATCAACGTGCCGTCGACGCTGAAGTGGTCGTTCGACAGAAGCCGCTTCACCCGCGGCTGCGACAGAACCGCCGCCAGGAACTCGCGCGCCACGTCGCCTTGAAGCAGCCGGTCACGATTCTTCGTAAACGTCGTGGCGTCCCAAACCGACGCATCCATCGACAATCCGACGAACCAGCGGAACAGCAGATTATAGTCGAGCTGCTCCATCAGTTGCCGCTCCGACCGCACCGAAAAGAACGCCTGCAGCAGCAGCGCCTTCAGCAATTGCTCCGGCGGGATCGAGGGACGACCGGTATGCGAATAAAGCGCGGCGAACCGGGTACTCATCCCGGCCAGAACCTCATCGACCAGTGCACGGATCGGCCGCAGCGGATGATCCTTCGCAACGCGATTCTCCAGCCGAACATAGCTGAACATCCCGTCCGATCGCTCTTCCCCGCCTCGCATCGCAAATCACCCCCGTCGTCTCGCCCGCAACAACGGAATCATCAAATCGATCCAAACGCGAGACCGTTTTTCAGCGCCCTGTTAAGTCGATTTTTACTTTGACGGGTCACTGTGACGCCAGTCGGTTGTTAGGTCCCGCGTCGCCGACAGCGTCGCCTGAGTCAGAGTATGTGAGTCATGGTCGTGTCGCGTCGCGGGGCGTCTGCAAGGGCGCCCCGCACTAAATTTGAGTCCTCGAGCTCGCGTATCATCATTGGCGACTGCGTCGCCGAGATGTCGAAGCTTCCATCCGGATCGGTCGATCTGGTATTTGCGGATCCGCCCTACAATCTGCAGCTCAAGGGCGAACTCAAGCGTCCCGACGAATCGCACGTCGATGCGGTGAACAATGACTGGGACAAGTTCTCGTCTTTCGCTGCTTACGACGATTTCACCCGCGCCTGGCTGCTCGCATGCCGCCGCGCCATGAAGCCATCAGCCACCATCTGGGTGATCGGCTCCTATCACAACATCTTCCGCGTCGGCGCGATCATGCAGGATCTCGGCTTCTGGGTCCTCAACGACATCGTGTGGCGCAAGACCAATCCGATGCCGAACTTCCGCGGCCGCCGCTTCACCAACGCGCACGAGACCATGATCTGGGCCGCACGCGACGAGAACGCAAAGGGCTACACCTTCAACTACGAGGCGCTGAAGGCCGCTAACGAGGATGTGCAGGCGCGCTCGGACTGGCTGATTCCGCTGTGCACCGGCGACGAACGACTGAAGGGCGCGGACGGCAAGAAGGTTCACCCGACCCAGAAGCCCGAAGGCCTGCTGGCACGGGTGCTGCTGTCGTCGTCACGACCGGGCGATCTCGTGATCGATCCCTTCAACGGCACCGGCACCACCGGCGCGGTCGCCAAGCGGCTCGGCCGCAGTTACATCGGCTTCGAGCGCGACCGGACTTACGCCGCCGCCGCCGAGAAACGCATCGCAGCCATCGAACCGCTGCCGGAAGCGACGTTGGCCCCATTCATGACCGCGCGCGACGCGCCCCGCGTGGCGTTCTCTGAGCTGATCGAGCGCGGCATGATCTCGCCCGGCGCAAAACTCGTCGATGCGAAGAAGCGTCATGGTGCGCTGGTGCGGGCCGACGGCGCCATCATGCTCGGCGACAAGGTCGGATCGATTCACCGCATCGGCGCGGTGGCGCAAGGCGCGGGCGCCTGCAACGGCTGGACCTATTGGCACATCGAAACCAGCAAAGGTCTCAGGCTGATCGATGAACTGCGGGCCGAAATCCGCAGCCAGATGGCGGCCGGCTGAGACGTTCCATCGACTTCCGACGTAACGGCGGACGGCTGTGCAACCAACGCACGGCGGATCACCAAACTCGCCGGTTGCATTGATCAGAAAATCCAAGCATGGCAGGGCGTCCGCGGACATCCGCCCGCGTCCCAATTCAAGCCGCATCCCATCCAAGAACGAACAGTGGAGTTTTTGATGATCAAGTTCTATTTCAATGGCGCGCCGAACCCGAACAAGGTCGCGCTGTTTCTGGAAGAAGCCGGCCTGCCCTTCGAACTCGTGCCGGTCGATACCCGCAAGGGCGACCAGTTCAAGCCCGAATTTTTGAAGGTGAATCCGAACGGCAAGGTACCGGCGATCGACGACGATGGCGTGTTCGTGTTCGACAGCAATGCCATCCTTCTTTACCTCGGTGAAAAGACCGGCAAATTCATACCGGAGAACAAGCCCGCCAATCGCGCGCAGCTGCTATCGTGGATGATGTTCATCGCAAGTGGTCTCGGGCCCTATTCCGGCCAGGCTGTGCATTTCAAGGATTACGCGCCGAAAGGCATGGACTACGCGGTTAACCGCTACCAGTACGAAGCACACCGTCACTACAAGGTGCTCGACGATCACCTCGCCAACAACCGCTACATGGTCGGCGACACCTACACGATCGTCGACATGGCGTTCTGGGGCTGGGCGCGCATGGCGCCGCGCATCATCGGCGAGAGCGGCATCGCCAAATACCCGAACTTCAAGCGGCTGCTCGACGAGGTCTCGGCGCGCCCGGCCGCGGCCAGAGCGAGCGTTTTGAAGGACAAGTTCACCTTCAAGACCGAGAACGACGACGAAGCCAAGGGCTTCCTCTACCGTCACATGACGACGCAAGTCGCCTGATCGCCTTTCATCTTCGAGAGCGAGGCCCTTCGGCTCACGTCGGAGGGTCTTTTGCTTGCGCGCGGGCAATGTAGCCGTCACGACGTCAGATTTTTCCGCCTGTTTTTGATTGAGCAAGATCTTGTCCGAAAACCGGTTTCCCCTTTGCGCTGGCGCGGCCCTTCGGGTCGGGATCATGCTCTAACCCATGCGCGATGACCTTGCGCATCAGATTGGGCAACGCTTCATCCATCAGCGTTGCGATCGGCACCCAGCGCATACCCTTGGGCGCGCGCGTGCGCGCAGCAGCGGTCGCAGTGTAGACCGCAAGTTCCAGCGGAAAATGCGTGAAAACATGCATGACCGTGCCGGCCTGGCGCCGCCAGCGCAAGGCGCTCCCGAGGTAGGGCGCCTGCTGCAGGGCGGTCGCGTCATCCTGAGCGGCGAGCCAGTCCGACGTTGGCACTTCCGTCATGCCGCCGAGAAGGCCTTTTGCCGGCCGCGTGCGAACCAGCAGTTCATCGCCGCGCGTCACCACGAAGGCCGCGCCGCGCCGCAATTCGCCGGCCTTCTTCTTCGCCTTGCGCGGAAACGTCTCCTGATCGCTACGTAGCCGCGCAGCACACTCTTCGTTGAACGGACACAGCGCGCAGGCCGGCTTCTTCGGCGTGCAAATGGTGGCGCCAAGATCCATCAGCGCCTGCGCGGAATCTCCGGCGCGGCACTTGCCGTCGCGACCGGCGCGTGTCTTCACGTCGCCAGCGCGGCTCTCGCCGAGCAGCGTCGCGGCAAGCGTCTGAATGTGCGGCTTCGCTTTCGGTAGCGGTTCGTCTACCGCGAACAGCCGAGACACCACGCGCTCGATATTGCCGTCCACCGGCATGGTGCGGCGGCCGAACGCGATCGCCGCGATCGCCGCCGCTGTGTAAGCACCGATCCCCGGTAGTGCGCGCAAGCCCTCTTCCGTATCGGGAAACGTGCCGCCGTGATCGCGCAGCACCACCACCGCGCAGGCGTGGAGATTGCGCGCGCGCGAATAGTAGCCGAGCCCGGCCCACATCCGTAAGATATCGTCGAGCGACGCGCGCGCCATCGCGTCAACGTCCGGCCAGCGCGCCAGGAACTTTTCGAAATAAGGACCGACCGCCTTCACGGTGGTCTGCTGCAGCATGATCTCGGACAGCCAGACCCGATAGGGATCCGCGGCCTCGCCGGGCAGCGCGCGCCACGGCAGGCGGCGACGGTTCCGGTCGTACCAGGCGAGCAGGAGTCCGGACCTATCCAGCGACCGCGGCGTGGCGGCGGTGGTCGGCGGTTTCTTTCGCTTGTTGGCCGCACCTGCTAGAGTCATGCCCTTATCTATTGCAAAGCGTCAGTGCATGTCCAAGCCCGGTCCGATCTCGGCCAAGCCGCTCTCCGCCCTGCTCGGCGATGTCTTCTCAGACGCTTATGCGCGGCAAGGATTCGCGACGCGCGAACTGGTGACGCGGTGGGCGGAGATCGCCGGGGCCGAGATCGCCAAGCATTCCGAACCGATGAAAATCCAGTGGCCTCGCCCCGTCGAAGGGCAGCCGCAGGAACCGGCGACGCTGGTGCTGCGGGTCGAAGGCCCGGTGGCGCTCGAAATCCAGCATTCCTCCGATGTCATTCTGCAGCGGGTCAACCGCTTCTTCGGCTGGAACGCGGTCGGCCGGCTGGCATTGCGGCAAGCACCCCTGTCGCGCAAGACCTTGCGAAAGGCCACCCAGCAGCCGGACGAGGCGGATGTCGCCAGGGTCGCCGAAACGCTGTCATCGATCGGGGACGACGATCTGCGCGACGCCCTGGCGCGGCTCGGCGCCTCAATCAAGCGAAATTGACGCGACTGTTGCGCCGGCCGCCGAGAGCGCGCCATTGCCACAATTCTGGTTTCAAGCTAGCGAACATCTGGTTCGAGCTAGCGAACAAATGTGTTTTCAGGCGCGCTCGCGCCGTTTCGGGAGCAGACCCTTGATCATCACGCGCCGCGCCTTCAATGCCGCCCTCTCGCTGAGCGGGCTCGCCGCCTTTGCAGGCCTTTCGCCCTGGCGCCTGATCGGCGAGGCCATGGCCCAGAGCGCTACTGCCGCAGAGGTTGCCAAACCGGTCTCGCTGCCGGACATGGCGCTCGGCCCCAAGGACGCTACCGTCACCATCACCGAATACGCCTCGATGACCTGCCCGCATTGCGCGCGCTTTGCGGAAGACGTGTTCCCGAAAATCAAGGCGGCCTATATCGACACCAACAAGGTCCGCTATGTGTTCCGGGAATTCCCGCTCGACATCAAAGCCGCCGCGGGCTCGATGCTGGCGCGCTGCATCGCCAAGGACGATGCGGGAAAATACTTCGCCGTCATCGACACGCTGTTCAAGTCGCAGGATGTCTGGACCGGACAGAAGACCACCGAATCGCTGAAATTGATCGGCAAACAGGCGGGCCTCAGCGGACAGGAGGTCGAAACCTGCCTGAAGGATCAGGCCCTGCTCGACAAGATCGCGGCGGACCAGAAGTACGCCAACGAGGTTTTGAAGGTGAATTCGACACCGACATTCTTCATCAACGGCGACATGGTGAAGGGCGAAACCTCGTTCGAGGAATTCAAAAAGAAGATCGATCCCCTATTGAAAGCCTGATGACTCGGCCTCTTCATGACCAGCGCACAGGACGCGGGAACTTTCCACAATATCCCGCGTGATCGACCCGATGTTCTGCATAACTCCCGCAAAAGCCTCTGGAAAAGCCCGCCCGCGCGGTTGCCCTGATGCACCGCTCTCGCCATTGTCGAACCTCGAGGTGCGCGACTCAGGGCTGCCGCAATACTGCGTATGGTATTGTAACTGCGGGCTGATCGCGTCTTGCTAGCAGAGCAGAGTGCCCATGAAACTCACGCGCCTTCGCCTTCACGGTTTCAAGTCGTTCGTCGAACCCACCGATTTCGTGATCGAGCCGGGTCTCACCGGCGTGGTCGGGCCGAACGGCTGCGGCAAGTCCAATCTGGTCGAGGCGCTGCGCTGGGCGATGGGCGAAACCTCGCACAAGTCGCTGCGTGCCTCCGACATGGACGCGGTGATCTTCGCAGGCTCAGGCAACCGTCCGGCGCGCAACCACGCCGAAGTGGTGATGTCGATCGACAACACCGATCGCTCCGCGCCGTCGGCTGTCAACGATTCCGAGACGCTGGAGATTTCGCGCCGGATCGAGCGCGAGGCGGGATCGGTGTATCGCATCAACGGCCGTGACGTTCGTGCGCGGGACGTGCAGATCCTGTTCGCCGACGCCGCAACCGGCGCACGCTCGCCGGCGCTGGTGCACCAGGGCAAGATCGGCGAAATCATTCAGGCCAAACCCGAACAGCGCCGCCGCGTGCTGGAAGACGCCGCGGGCGTCGCCGGCCTACATGCGCGCCGTCACGAGGCCGAGTTACGGTTGAAGGCCGCCGAAACCAATCTCACCCGCGTCGAGGATGTGATCGGCCAGCTCGCCGGCCAGATGGAAGGCCTCAAGAAACAGGCGCGGCAAGCGATCCGCTATCGCGACGTCGCTGCGAAAGTGCGCAAGGCCGAGGCCATGCTATTCCACCTGCGCTGGCTGGAAGCGCAGGCCGAGGTGACGGAAGCCGCCAGAACCCACGACCTCAATATCCGCGAACTGGCCGAACGCACCCGCGAACAGGCGGAACACGCCCGCCTCCAGGCGGAGCGCGCCTCCGAACTGCCCGCGCTGCGCGAGGCGGAAGCCCGCGCCGCGGCGGGATTACAGCGCCTCACCAGCGCGCGGGAAACGCTCGACCGCGAGGAGGAGCGCGCAAAGGAGCGCGCCGCCGAGCTCGATCGCAGGCTGACGCAGCTTGCATCCGACATCGAGCGTGAGCAGCGGCAATCCTCCGATGCCGACGACGCCTTGCGGCGTCTCGATGCCGAGGACGTCGAGCTGAAGGACGAGATCAAGTCGCGCGTCGAGACGCGCAGCGGCGTCGACGAACGGGCGGCGGAGGCGGAAGCGACGCTCGCCGCGACCGAAGCTACCTTTGCCGAGTTGACGCGGGCGCTGGCCGACCTCACCGCCAAGCGTAACCAGCTTGAATCGAATGTGCGGACCCATCGCGACCGTCTCGCGCGCATCGATCAGGACATCGCCGGCGTCCAGCGTGAAACCGAAGCGTTGACGCAGCAGACCAGCGGTTTCGGCGATCTCGATGCACTGACCGCGGCGATCGACGGGGCGCAGCAGGCACTGGCGAACTCGGAAAGCCTGAGCCGCGAACGCGAGGCCGAGCATGCCGCCGCGCGAGGGCAGCTCGACACCGCCCGCTCCGGCGTCGAAGCGGCGCGCGGACCGCTGCAGGAAGCCGACAAGCGCGCGCAGCGGCTCGAGACCGAAGCCAAGACCATCGCCAAGATTCTCAACGGCGAAAGCAAAAACCTGTGGCCGCCGATTATCGACGGCATCAGCGTCGACAAAGGTTACGAGAAGGCGATCGGCGCCGTGCTCGGCGACGACCTCGACGCACCGGTGGACCAGTCCGCGCCGATGCGCTGGACCGGCACGACCGTCACCGCTGACGATCCGGCGCTGCCCGAAGGCGTGGAAACTCTTGCAACCCATGTGCAGGCGCCGCCGGAACTGGCGCGCCGCCTTGCCCAGATCGGCGTCGTCGCCAGGGATCGCGGCGCAGAGTTGGTTGCACATTTGAAGACCGGCCAGCGGCTGGTGTCGCTCGAAGGCGACGTCTGGCGCTGGGACGGCTTTGTGACCGCGGCCCACGCGCCGACCGGCGCGGCGCGCCGTCTCGCCGAGCGCGCGCGGCTGGCCGATATCGAGAGCGAGATCGAGCGCGCGCGCACCGAAGTCGTCGAGCGGCGGCAGGCGCTGGAAACGGCCCAGCAGGTAGTCACCGCCGCCGGTCAGGCCGTCACCGCCGCCGCTTCGGCCGAAGGCGAGGCGCGCAATGCATGGCGCGCGGCGCAACGCGAGGTCGATGCCGCGCGCGAACGTCATGCGAGCGCTGAGCGAGAGATCAACCGCCATGCGGCGCGCCGCTCGGCACTGACCGAGGCGCACAACCGCCTGACCAACGATCGCCTTGAGGCCGCCGCCGCCTACGAGGCCGCGACGGCCGCGCTTGGAGAGCTGCCACCGAGCCTCGATACCGAAACGAAACTCGGCGAGGTGCGGACCGAGATCGACGGTCATCGCCGGCTCGCCGCGCAGGTGCGCGCTGAAGCTCAGGCGCTGGCGCGCGAAGCCGAACTCGCCGATCGCCGCTTGCAGGCGATCACGGCGGAGCGCAATGAATGGCAGGCCCGCAGGCAGAGCGCGGCCTCGCAGATCTCGACCATCGAGGCGCGCGTCACCGAGGTAAGGGCCGAACGCGCCGACCTCGACAACGCACCGGCGCTGTTCGCCGAGAAGCGCAGCGCCGTCATCAGCGAGATCGAGCACGCCGAGAAGGATCGGCGCGACGCGGCCGACGCGCTCGCCGCTGCCGAAGCCGTGATGGCGGAAACCGATCGTGCCGCGAAAATCTCGCTGGAGGCGCTGTCGAACGCGCGCGAAGCCGCCGCACGCGCCGAGGAACGCATGGACGGCAGCAAGCGCCGTCTCGAGGATACCGAACGGGAAATCCGCGACATGCTCGAGGTCGAGCCCGGCGCGGTGGCCTCTCTGGCCGAGGTTCAGGACGGTGTCGAACTGCCTCCGCTGCCGGAAATCGAGGCGGATCTCGAAAAGCTGCGCCGTGATCGTGATCGCCTCGGCGCCGTTAACCTGCGCGCCGAGGAGGAACTCCGCGAGGTCGAGACCCAGCACGGCTCGCTCGCCACCGAGCGCGACGACCTCGTCGAAGCCATCAAGAAGCTGCGCACCGGAATCCAGAGCCTCAACCGCGAGGCGCGCGAGCGGCTTTTGACCTCGTTCGAGACGGTCAACGCCCACTTCAAGCGGCTGTTCACCGAGTTGTTCGGCGGCGGCGAGGCCGCTCTGCATCTGATCGAGAGCGACGATCCGCTGGAAGCGGGCCTCGAGATCATCGCCAAGCCGCCGGGCAAGAAGCCGCAGACGCTGTCGCTGCTTTCGGGCGGCGAGCAGGCGCTGACGGCGCTGGCGCTGATCTTCGCGGTGTTCCTCACCAATCCGTCTCCGATCTGCGTGCTGGACGAAGTCGACGCGCCGCTCGACGACCACAACGTCGAACGGTTCTGCAACCTCCTGCACGAGATGACATCGTCCACCGAGACGCGCTTCATCATCATCACCCACAATCCGATCACCATGGCGCGGATGAACCGGCTGTTCGGCGTCACCATGGCCGAGCGCGGCGTCTCGCAACTGGTGTCGGTCGATCTCGAAGATGCGGTGAAGATTCTCGACCAGAACGTGGCGTGATTTTCTATTCCCCTTCCCTTGCGGGAGAAAATGTCCGAGATGCGAAGCATTGAGGTCGGGTGAAAGAAGATCACGATGATCGCTCCCGATCTCCCAGCCGAATTGAAGGTCGCGCTCGATCGCAAGGCTGAAGGCCTCTCCCGCAGCGATGCCGCAGTTCGCGCGGTAGCGATCTCGCAAACCTATCGCGGCGGTGGCGGCTCAGGTACGATCCGGAACGAGTCCGACGCACTCGCCTATGCACTGACGCGGATGCCTGCGACCTATGCGGCCGTCGTCGCCAGCCTCAATGCGCTCCGCGAGATTCGTCCGGAATTCGCGCCACACACCCTGCTCGATATCGGCGCCGGACCAGGCACCGCGACATGGGCGGCGGCGCAGGCGTTCGATTGCCTCGACGAATTCACCGCGATCGATGCCAATCCGGCATTGCGGACGCTCGCGCTCGACCTCGCAACCGATCAGGCGCGGCTGCGCAGTCTCCGCTATGTGCAAAGCGAAGCCTCGGCCGGGCTGCGCAACGAGACCGCGAGCGCGGATCTTGCCGTCGCGAGCTATGTCATCGGCGAAATGAATGCCGACCGGCAGGCTGCACTCGTCGATCTCATGTGGGCGGCCACCCGCGACACGCTACTGGTCGTCGAACCCGGTACTCCCGCCGGCTATCAACGTATCCTCGACCTGCGTCGGCGGCTGATCGCGCAAGGCGCCCATGTCGTCGCGCCCTGCCCGCACGACGGCGAATGCCCGCTCATAGCGTTTTCGCGTGAAGAAAACGCATCAAAAGAAAAAGCAGCGCCGGACTGGTGCCACTTCGTGCAGCGGTTGCCGCGATCGCGCGCACACAAGCGCATCAAAGGCGTAGAGCTTCCTTTCGAGGACGAAAAATTCAGCTACGTCGCGCTGGCCCGAACGCCCGCCCGGCAACGTCCACCGCGGGTGCTTGCGCCACCGCTGGTCACCAAGGCCGAGATGCGGATCAAACTATGCCTGCCGGATGGGCACGCCGGCGTCACAACATTTCCCCGTCGCGACAAGGCCGCTTATGCCCGTATGCGCCGGATCAGTTGGGGCGACGCCGTCAACCTGACCGAAACGTAGTTCCAGCTATGACGGCCGCGTAAAGACGTAAGTCAGCCCGGTCAGCATCAGGAGCGCCACCGCCGCTGTGAGCCACGGCCCCGGATGGCTGCCAAACCAGAAACCCGCAAAACCGATCGCCATGCCGCCCAGCGCCATCAGCTTGGCCTTTACGGGGATAGCGCCGCGCTCGCGCCAGCCGCGCAGCAGCGAGCCGAAACGCGGATGCTGCAACAGCCAGTTTTCCAGCCGGGGGGAGGAGCGCGTGAAACAGGCGGCGGCCAGGATCAGGAACGGCGTCGTTGGCAGCACCGGCAGGAACGCGCCAATAAAACCGAGTGCGACGAAGCCGATACCGAGCACCAGAAAGACAGCGCGCATCAGGCGTGGCGTGGCGGCGCACGAGTCGACGGCGCTGGCCGCCCCTGCGCCGAAAGACTGTTCTTCCGCGATCATGCGCTCGCCGTCCTGATCCGTCACATCCAAATCCTGCACGCTCATGCTTTCCACAGAACAAAGTACCGGACAACTTGAACTTTTCTAAGGGTTTTCGACACCAAAAGGCGCCCTCCCGGCGGAACCTGCCGTTTTTCGCAGAAAATCGTCTACGGTAACCGCCTTCGCGTCGTCTTATCAGGAGCCTCTCTCATGTCGACCGGCTGGATTATTCTCGGCGTCATCGTCGCCCTCGCTGTGTTCGCCCTTGTCGCCTATAACCGGCTGGTCGCACTCAGCCAGCGCGTCGGCCAGGCCTTTGCCGACATCGACGTGCAGCTCAAGCAGCGTCACGACCTGATCCCGAACCTTGTCGAAACCGTGAAAGGCTATGCCGCACACGAGCGCGGCACGCTGGACGATGTCATCAAGGCGCGCAACACCGCGATGTCGGCGCAGGGACCGGCGCAGGTCGGCGCCGCCGAGAACCAGTTGAGCGGCGCGCTTGGCCGCCTGATCGCACTGTCGGAGGCCTACCCGGACCTCAAGGCCAGCGCCAACTTCCAGCAGCTCGCCGGCGAACTGTCCGACCTCGAGAACAAGATTGCCGCCAGCCGCCGCTTCTTCAATAACGCGGTTCAGGAATACAACACCGGCATCCAGCAGATGCCCGCAGCGCTGTTCGCCGGCGCCTTCGGTTTCACCCGCAAGGAGTTCTTCGACCTCGGCGCCAGCCGCACCACGGTGGAGCAGACGCCGCAGGTGAAGTTCTGAGTTGAACGAATACAATGACCGTCATTGCGAGGAGCTGAGTTCCTCGTCTTTCGAGGAACGACAGTAAGGAAGCAATCCAGTCTCACTGAGGACAACTGGATTTGCTTCGCTCAGAGCAAAATTGGCAAGAGCCAATTTTGACGCGAGCTCGCGATGAGGACGACCTGGATTTTGTGCCTCTAGCATTCAACCGGCATAGCGATGGCAGCCTACGGTCTCTACACCCACATAGCATCGAACAAGATCCGTTCGATGTTTTTGCTCGCCGGGCTGTTCGTCCTGATCTACGTGATGGTGTTTGCCGGCGCGCTGATCGCCGAAGTCTTTCAGCGCGGCACGGGCCACACGGCGGCGTTCTATCTCACACAGGCCTGGCATGACCTGATCGTCGCCTTCCCCTGGGCTACGGCGGGTTCCGCGCTGTGGATCATCATCGCCTATTTCTTCCATCAGTCGATGATCGACGCGATCACCGGCGGCCACGACGTCAGCCGCAAGGAACAGCCGCGGCTCTACAACCTGCTGGAAAACCTCTGTATCTCGCGCGGCATCCCGATGCCGAAGCTGAAGGTGATGGACACCGACGCGGTCAACGCCTTCGCCACCGGACTGAATCGCCGCCAATACGCCATCACCGTCACCACCGGCCTGATGAAGGAGCTCAATGACAGGGAGATGGAAGCGGTGCTGGGGCACGAGCTGACCCACATCCGCAACGGCGACGTGCAGTTGATGGTGGTCGCCGTCATCATCGCGGGCGTGGTCAGCTTCGTCGCTGAATTGTTCTTCCGCATCTTTTTCAACAGCGGCACGCGGATCGGCGGCGGAAGCTGGGGCTCGTCCCGCTCATCCTCCTCCAGCGACCGCGACAGCAAGGGCGGTGGCGCCGTCGTCGCCATGATTCTCGCTGTGGCCCTGATCGCGCTGGCCTGGTTCATATCGCAGGTTGTGCGTCTCGCGCTGTCGCGCTCCCGCGAACTGATGGCAGACGCCGGCTCGGTCGAATTGACCAAGGACGCCGATGCCATGATCTCGGCGCTGCGCAAGATCGAGAACCGCGGCGAGTTGCCGGGCGCGACCTCGGCCGTGATGGAAATGTGCGTCGACAACCCGCGCCAAGGTTTCGCCGACCTGTTCGCCACCCATCCCTCGATCGAGGCACGGGTCCGCGCGCTGGTGACATATGCCGGCGGCCACGATCCCGGCCCGATGCGGCATCTGCAGCATGAAGCGGCCGATCCGGAACCGACTGGCGAGCAGAATTTGCCCCCGGGACCCTGGAGCGATCCCACGAAACCGACCGGCGCGACGCCGCTCGCTCCCGGCCCGTGGGGCAATCACTCCTGATCTTGTCGTTTCGAAGCCGATTCCTGCTTGCGCAGCGTGCAAGCGGACGCGGTTTCTTGGCTCCATAACGAATTTTGCCAGATTTAACATATCGAATTGAATTCTCCCTCGTTTCTGCCATGGTCGCGCCCCAAGCAAACATTGGGGACTATCGTCCGCGGGACCATGCGCGGTTGCGGTTTTCAGCTTGCTCTCAAAGGGGTCTCATGGCGAAGCCAGCAGTGATTGTGGTCGGCGCGGACAAGGGCGGGGTCGGCAAGACAACGGTTTCGCGCACCGTGCTCGACTATTTCAGCGCCAACAACGTGCCCACCCGCGCGTTCGACACCGAATCGCCGCGCGGCACGCTGCGGCGCTTTCACCCGGATATCACCGAAATCGTCGATATGACGGCGACCGCGGACCAGATGAAGATCTTCGACACGCTGAACACGGCCAAGGCCAGCGTCACCGTGATCGACGTCCGCGCCGGACTGATGTCCCCGGCGCTGGCCTCGCTCCGCGATATCGGTTTCCTCGATGCGGCGAAGAGCGGGCAGATCACCTTCGCGGTGTTCCACATACTCGGGTCCTCGATCGCCTCGCTCGACGAGATCGCGGAGACCGCGAACTTCATGTCCGGCGCGAAATATTTCCTGGTGAAGAATTTCATCAACAACACGAGCTTCTTCGAGTGGGACCAGGCGACCTACAACTCCTACTTCCGCAAGATCAAGGACGCGACCGAGATCACCATTCCCAAGCTCAACGAGATGGCCTACGAGCAGGTCGAGGTATCCTCGGTGCCGTTCCTCAAATTCGTGGCCAACAAGGGACAAAAGAACGAGTCCGCAAACTACTCGTTCGTACTGCGCGGCTATGTTCGCCACTGGCTCGCGAATGTCTGGAGCGAATTCGACCGCATCAAGCTCACCGACATCGTCGCCTCGAAGGAAAAGGGCAACTCCCGCGCCGCGAGCAAGTAGCTGGTCGTTTGAGGCGAGCCAGGCGACGAAGGCCTTGCGTTCGCGCCGATAGCGCAAACTCGGACATGCAATTGCATGTCAAAGAATGACGGTGGAGAGTTTTTCGACATCCTGCTAGATCGGGATCTCTCTCCGGTACGTCAGTCATGCCCCGCACGCCTGTCTATATCATTTGCTCGCCACGCCCGCAGGTCGGCAAGACGCTGATTGCGCGGCAGCTGAGCGAGTTTCTGCGCCTGCAGCGGGGCGATGTCCTTGCGTTCGACGTCAATCAGAAGGAGCCGTCACTGGTCGACTACCTGCCGCGCCTCACCGAGACCGCGGCGATCGACGACACCTTCGGCAAGATGGCGCTGATGGACCGGCTGATCATCAATGACGGCCTCGCCAAGGTGATCGACCTCGGTTACCACGCGTTCGATGAATTCTTCGGGATGATCGAGCAAATCGGTTTCGTCAAGGAGACCGTCCGAAGCGACGTCGCGCCGGTCGTCCTGTTCATGGCCGACAGCGACCGCGTTTCCGCGCGCGGCTACGAAACGTTGCGGGCAACGATGCCGTCCCACGCGCTCATCACTGTCGACAACGAATCCGTCCTGCGCGGACACCTGCCCGAGATCTTCGTTCACAGTGAGGTGATACGCATCGCAGCACTCCCGGCGTTCCTAAAGAGCTACATCGACCGGGTGGGCTTCTCCTTCACCAACTATCTGCGAACGGAGAAGGATACATCCACCGAGCTTCATCAGTGGATCCGCAACAACTATTTCAATTTCCGCGAGATCGAACAGCAACTAACGCGGTAGCGGGGTGAACAATCGCCTTCACTCTCGGCTCCAGGCGAAAGCCAAAGAAATTCAATGCCCGCCGAACGCCATCAGCGTTCGCACCGGGACATCCATCGCACGCAGCTTGGCGGCGCCGCCGAGGTCCGGCAGGTCGATGATGAAGCAGGCCGCCACCACATTGGCGCCGATCTGGCGCAGCAGCTTCACCGCGCCCTCGGCCGTGCCGCCGGTGGCGATCAAGTCGTCGACCAGAATGACACGCTCGCCAGGATGAATGGCGTCGACATGCATTTCCATTTCGTCAGTGCCGTATTCGAGCGCATAGGCCATCCGCACGGTCTGATGCGGCAGCTTGCCCTTCTTGCGGATTGGCACGAAGCCCGCTGAAACCTGGTGGGCCACCGCGCCGCCGAGGATGAAGCCGCGTGCCTCGATGCCGGCGACCTTGTCGATCTTCGAGCCGGCCCAGGGATGCACCAGTTGATCGACCGCGCGACGGAACGCGCGAGCGTCCCCGAGCAGCGTGGTGATGTCGCGGAACATGACCCCCGGCTTCGGATAATCCGGAATGGTGCGGACAGAGGCCTGCAGATCGTCTTCGAAGGTCATCGAATTTCTTTCAAATTGAGGTCATCGCCGCGCCTGATCGTCATTGCGAGCGAAGCGAAGCAGTCCAGTAAGACAGAGGCGAGCGTGGATTACTTCGTCGCTACGCTCCTCGCAATGACGATACCCCCTCCGCCAGCCGGAACGCATTCTCCACGATCCGCAAGCCGACCTCGCCGCCGAGCGACATCAGCGACTCCGGATGAAACTGCACGCCGCCGACCGGCAGCGTTTTGTGCTCGATTGCCATTGGCACGCCGTCGTCGGTCGTCGCCGTCACCTCCAGCACGTCGGGCATGCCATCGCGCTCGACATATAGCGAATGATAGCGGCCGATCACGATCTCGTTGGGCAGATTGTGCATCAGCCGTCCGCCGCGACTCTGCACGCGCGACGGCCGGCCATGCGCCGGCTGCGCAAGCTGACCGAGACGACCGCCGAAATACTCGCCGATCGCCTGCACGCCGAGGCAGACGCCAAACACCGGCAGTTTCTTTTCCAGCGCGGTGCCGATGGTTTTGGCGATGCCGAAATCCTCAGGCCGGCCGGGACCGGGCGACAGCACCAGCAGGTCGTAGCTCTGCTTGTTGAGCATGTCCTGCGCGTGGATGTAGCGCACCACGGTGACGAGGGCGCCAACCTGGCGAAAATAATCCGCCAGCATGTGCACGAAACTGTCGTCGTGGTCGATCAAAAGCACGCGCTTGCCGGAGCCGGTCGCGTCCGGCGCCACCGCCGAGAGCGGCTTCGGCGCGTCGCCGCGCAGCGCCTGGAACAGCGCCGCCGCCTTGGTCTGGCACTCGCGGTCCTCAAGCTCGGCTTTGCTGTCGAACAGGCAGGTGGCGCCCACGCGCACCTCCGCCAGCCCGTCCTTCATGCGGATGGTGCGAATGGTAAGGCCGGTGTTGATCGAGCTATCGAAGCCGACGAAGCCGAACGCGCCGGCGTACCAGCGCCGCGCCGAGCGTTCATTGTCCTCGACGAACTGCATCGCCCACTTTTTCGGCGCACCGGTCACCGTCACCGCCCATGCGTGGGTGAGAAACGCATCGAGCGCGTCGAAGCCGGGCCGCAGGATGCCCTCGACGTGATCGACGGTATGAAACAGCTTTGAGTAGGTCTCGATCTGGCGACGGGCGAGCACCTTAATCGTTCCGGGCATGCAGATGCGCGCCTTGTCGTTACGATCAACGTCGGTGCACATGTTGAGTTCGAACTCGTCTTTCTCCGAGTTGAGCAGCTCGCGGATCTGCTCGGCATCGCCGATGGCGTCGGCGCCGCGCGCGATGGTGCCGGAGATCGGGCAGGTCTCGATCCGGCGGCCGTCGCTGCGCACGAACATTTCCGGCGAGGCGGACACGAGGAATTCGCCATCACCGAGATTGACCAGCCCGCCATACGGCGACGGATTGATCCGGCATAGACGCTGGAACACTTCGGCCGGCGATCGCTCGCAGCGCTCTGCGAATAACTGCCCGGGCACCGCCTCGAACAGGTCGCCACGGGCGAACGCGGCGCGCGCCGTCTCTACCGTGGCCTGATATTCGCCGGGGGCGTGATCGGCAAAACCCTGCCGCCCCGTCCTGGCGTAGACGCTTTCGGGCGTGTCGTGCGGCAGGCCTGCAGTGGAGCGGCCTTTCCGTGCGAAATCGTAGGACAGCACGACGCCCCGTCCGGTGGCGCGGTCGTAGGCAAGCAGGCGATCCGGGACGAACAGCACGATGTCGCGCTGATCGGCCTCGCGCGCTCGCTTCTGCACCAGATCTTCCATCTGGAACACGAGGTCGTAGGCGAAAGCGCCGTAAAGACCGAGCATGGGATCGGCATCTGAGGCAAACGCCGCCACGAGCGCACGCACCAGCGACATCACGCTGGCGCGCCGGGTGCGCTGATCCTCCTCTACTGGTGCCTCGCCGCGCACGATGTGGCCGGCGATCCGGCGAGCGGTCTTTTCGGTGACGACCGCACAGGGCTCGCTGACGGCCTCGCCCAGAAAGGCGATCAGCACCTCGCCCCGGGCATTGGTGGCTTCGATCGAAAAATTGAGTCCCGTGGTTTCGATCTTGAGCGGCGGATCGGCAAAGCCGAGGTCGAAACTTTCATAGCGTCCCGGCACCGTCGTTCCCGACGACAGGACCAGGCCGCGGCGGCGGTCGAGCAGGCCGATCAGGTCGTCGAGCCGGCGGCCGCCGGCAAAATGCTCGATCGACCGGCTGATGGCGAGACCACCGGCGGTCGCATACTCACTTTGCGCGGGAAGGGAAAAGACGGTCCTGTTCATGGAATCCTCTTACGAGACTTGCGGAGGAAGCGCCACACAGGACAAACGAAAAAGGCCGTCGTTCTGCATGACGGCCTTTGACGATCAGAATTGAAACAAAATCGTACCGGCCACCTTTTAGAAGGTGGGCCACCAGAGACGGAACGGGCGGACGGCGCTAATCATGGCCGCGAAATCATCATTCCGACCGTGCGATGTCAAGAGCGTTCCCGCCCGGGCGGGGGCCGCCTTCGCCCGGGATCCGACCCGCTGCCATACCGGTTGCGCCCCGAACAGCGCGCGCTAGATTGGCCTCACTCGACACCGGGAGAACATCATGACGTTCAAAGTCGTGAGCGACAGTTTCAAGGACGGCGACTATCTCGCCAAGGATCATATCCTGTCGGCGGATTTCGGTCACGGCTGCGCGGGCGGCAACCAGTCACCGCACCTGCGCTGGAGCGGCGCGCCGGAGGGCACGAAGAGCTTCGCCGTGACCTGCTTTGATCCGGACGCGCCGACCGGCAGCGGCTTCTGGCATTGGGTCGTCATCAATATTCCAGCCTCGGTGACGGAACTCGAACTCGACGCCGGCAATCCCGAGAGCGGCAAGCTTCCGAAGGGTGCGCTTCAGACCCGCACCGATTTCGGTTCTGCCCGCTATGGCGGCTCCTGCCCGCCCGAAGGAGATCTCCCGCACCGTTATTTTTTCACCGTGCACGCCGTCGGCGGCGACATCAACGCCAACGCCGACACCTCGGCGGCGGTGATCGGATTCCAGCTTCATTTCAACACGCTGGCGAAATCGGCGGTGATGGGCCTGTTCAAGCGCTGAGACGATACAAGACATCCGTCATTGCGAGGAGACGCAGCCAACGAAGCAATCCAGTTCGTTCCGGCAATTTGCTTCGGAGCTTACCCTCCTCGCAATGACAGAGTTTTCGCCGTCGCCACTGGCCTCGCCTCAAACAAAAAAGGTTCCCGCGAGGGAGCCTTTTTGATGCGAAGAGCCGCGCCCAGTTCAATGCGCCGCGGCCCAGACAGCTCTCTTGGTGAAGTAGAGCAGCCCGGCAAAGATAATCATGAAAATCATGACCTGCAGACCGATCCGCTTGCGCTCCTCGAGTTTCGGCTCGGCGGCCCACATCAGGAAGGCGGCCACGTCCGTCGCATATTGATCGACCTTCTGTGGCGTCCCGTCTCCATAGGACACCTGGTCGTCCGACAGCGGGTTCGGCATCTTCATCGCATGCCCAGGGAAGTACTTATTGTAGAACGAGCCCTCCGGCAGCGTGAAGCCGTGCGGCGGCGTGTCCTCGAAACCGGTCAGGAGTCCATGGATGTAGTTCGGGCCTTTTTCCTGGAACTGCGTGAAGGCATCGAAGATGAATTGCGGAAAGCCGCGCTCGTAGCCGCGTGCCTTGGCCATCAGAGAGAGGTCTGGCGGTGCCGCGCCGCCATTTGCCGCGCGGGCGGCGTTCTCGTTCGGGAATGGCGCCGGAAACTTGTCGGCGATACGTCCCGGCCGCTCGAACATGTCGCCGGCGTCGTTGGGACCATCCTTCACCTGGATTTCGGCCGCCAGCGTCTCGGCCTGGGCGATGGAGAAGCCGGGCCCACCCGGATCGGCCAGGTTGCGATAGTGCACCAGGTTCATCGAATGACAGGCGGCACAGACTTCCTTGTAGACCTTGTAACCGCGCTGCAACTGGCCCCGATCGAATTTTCCAATCGGGCCCGCGAACGACCAGCTCATCGACGGCGGCACCGGCGCATGGTCTGCCGCCTGAGCCTTCGAGCTGCCATCCCATGCCAATAGCCCCGCGATAGCGAACAAAGCCGCGAGCGAGGCCACCACGCCTTTCTTCCGCAGTACGTCATCGGCAATCGAATTGGGGACGGGACGCGGCTTCTCGATGCGGCTCAGGATCGGCAGCACGATCAGGAAATAGGCGAAGTAGCACACCGTCAGGATGCGCCCTGCAATCACATAGACGCCTTCCGGCGGCTTCGCGCCGAGAAAACCAAGGCCGAGACAAACACCGACGAAGATCCAGAAGAACTGCTTTGCGAGCGGACGATACCGCACGGAGCGGGTCTTGGCGGAATCGAGCCAGGGCAGGAAGGCCAGCACGAGGATGGCGCTGAACATCGCCGCCACTCCCGCGAGCTTGTTCGGGATCGAACGCAGGATCGCGTAGAACGGCAGGTAGTACCATTCTGGCACGATGTGCGCAGGCGTCACACCCGGATTGGCCGGGATGTAGTTGTCGGGATCGCCGAGATAGTTCGGGATGTAGAACACGAACCAGCAATAGAACAGGATGAAGCAGGAAAGACCGAACGCATCCTTGACGGTCGCGTAAGGCGTGAACGGCACCGTGTCCTTCGCGGTCTTGGGCTCGACGCCGGTCGGATTGTTCTGGCCGGCGACGTGCAGCGCCCAGACGTGCAGCACAACCACGCCCGCGATCACGAACGGCAACAGGTAGTGCAGCGAGAAGAAGCGATTCAGCGTCGGGTTGCCGACCGAATAGCCGCCCCACAGCAGGGTCACGATGCTCTCACCGAAATAGGGAATGGCCGAGAACAGGTTGGTGATGACGGTCGCGCCCCAGAAGCTCATCTGGCCCCACGGCAGCACGTAGCCCATGAAGCCGGTCGCCATCATCAAGAGGTAGATGATGACGCCGAGGATCCAGAGAATCTCGCGCGGTTCCTTGTAGGAGCCGTAATACAGGCCGCGAAGCATGTGGATATAGACGGCGATGAAGAACATCGAGGCGCCGTTCGAATGGAGATAACGCAACAGCCAGCCATAATCGACGTCGCGGACGATGGCTTCCACCGAGTTGAAAGCGAGGTCGGCGTGCGGCGTGTAGTGCATCGTCAGGATGACGCCGGTTATGATCTGCACACCGAGCATGAACGAGAGGATGCCGCCAAACGTCCACCAGTAGTTCAGGTTGCGCGGCGTCGGATAGGCGACGAACGAGGAATGGACGAGGCCGAAGATCGGCAAGCGCCGCTCGATCCATTTGAGGACGGGATTTTGCGGCTGGAAGCTGGATGGTCCGCTCATGATGCGATCCTGAGGAATGAAACGACGCGTTCGGGGCGGGTCTTTTCGGCCTTATCCGATCTTGATCTTACTGTCTGAAACGAAGGCGTAAGGCGGAATGGCAAGATTGAGCGGCGCCGGCCCCTGACGGATACGGCCCGAGGAATCGTACTGCGAACCGTGGCACGGACAGAAAAATCCGTCGTAGCTCCCTTCATGCGCGATCGGAATGCAGCCGAGATGGGTGCAGATGCCTATCACGATGAGCCACTGGTCGTGACCTTCCTTGACGCGCGCCGAATCCGGCTGCGGATCTGGCAGGCTCGACACGTTGACTGCCTGGGCTTCCTTAATCTGCTTGGCAGTCCGGTGCATGATGAAGATCGGCTTGCCGCGCCAGAACACCTTGATGTCCTGCCCTGTGGCGATCGGAGAGAGATCGACCTCAATCGGCGCGCCGGCGGCGACTGTGGAGGCATCCGGGTTCAGTTGGGCCACCAGTGGCCACGCCACGGCCGCCGCGCCTACAGCGGCGACGGCTCCAGTTGCTACGAAAAGGAAATCACGGCGGCTTTGTCCTGCCGAAGACGATGTCGTCACGATTCCAACCCCTTCTTATCCGCTGCCGGGCTTGTTGCTATTGGTGTAACCACTCCAGGGATGCATCTTGCGAGCGGCCGTTCTATTGGCATCGTCGCAGAGTGAGCGCAAGTGCGCTATCGGTCTCATTCGTGCAGTGCACAAAATCTGCCGGCAGCCACGAAGCCAAGTGAAGCCAAGTCATGAGAGCCCTGAGCGAATGCGGATTGCGCTTTTTCAACCCGATATCCCGCAGAACACCGGGACCATTCTGCGCCTGTGTGCCTGCCTCGATGTCGAGGCCCATATCATCGAGCCGGCGGGCTTCCCCGTCTCGGATCGCCACTTCCGCCGGGCAGGCATGGACTATCTCGACCAGATCGCCATCGTGCGCCACGATTCCTGGCCGAAATTCCAGCAATGGCGCACGGGAGACGGCGGACGACTGATATTGTTCACAACTAAAGGCGCCCTGCCCTATCTGGACCATCGCTATGCGGCCACCGATATCCTGTTGTTCGGGCGCGAAAGCGCCGGAGTCACGGACGCCGTTGCAGCCGCCGCAGACGCACGTCTGGTGATACCTGTAAGGTCCGGATTACGTTCGCTGAACGTCGCCATGGCGGCCGCAATGGCGGTAGGCGAGGCTTTGCGGCAAACAGGACCGGCTGTCCCGGAAAGGATTTCGTGAGTTACGCGGTCAAAGAAATTTTTCTGACCCTGCAAGGCGAAGGCGCCCATGCTGGCCGGGCTGCGGTATTCTGTCGCTTCTCGGGCTGCAACCTGTGGAGCGGCCGCGAGGAAGACCGTGACTCGGCCACCTGCCGGTTCTGCGACACTGATTTCGTGGGCACGGACGGGACACTGGGCGGGCGCTACGCCACCGCGGATGCGCTGGCCGACACCGTCACCGCGCAATGGACGGGACCGGCCGCCCATCGCTACGCGGTGTTGACGGGAGGCGAGCCGCTGCTGCAGGTGGACAAGGCATTCGTCGATGCGCTGCACGCCCGCGGCTTCGCGATCGGCATCGAGACCAACGGCACCATCTTGCCGCCCGAGGGCATCGACTGGCTGTGCGTCAGTCCGAAGGCCGGCGCCGATTTGCGCGTCACCAAAGGTCACGAACTCAAGCTGGTCTATCCGCAGGCGGATGCCCGGCCCGAGGACTTCAAGGATCTCGCCTTTGAGCGATTTTCGTTGCAGCCCATGGACGGACCGGACGTGGCAAACAACACCGCGCGCGCCATCGACTATTGCCTGCAGCATCCGCAGTGGCGGCTTAGCCTGCAGACGCACAAGACGCTGGGGATCAGATAGGGATGGCAAAGCAGCAACGAGTAAAGGTGTCATGCGCTGGATCGACCCCGCGCATCCATCTTCAAGGAATGATGAATTGCCGGGTCATAGGTGAGCGAAGCGACGCCGTTCTTGGAACGGCTGTGCCCGGCAATGACCCGCGAACTTGGATGAGATAGAGGCAGATTCAGGAATGTGGGAGTTGACGAAATCGTTCCGCTTTGAGGCTGCGCACTCGCTGCCCGGAACGACATTTGGGAACGCGAGCATGGAAATCCACGGCCATTCTTTTCGCGCCGAGGTGAGCGTCCGCGGCACGCCCGATCCCGCGACCGGTATGGTGCTTGATCTCGGCCTGCTCGAACGCGGCATGAGCGAGGTTCGCAACAAGCTCGATCATAAGCTCCTCAACGACGTCGAAGGACTAGGCCCGCCGACGCTGGAGAATCTGGCCCGCTTCATCTGGGACCATGTCCAGCGCGCGGGGCAAGTCACGCGCGTCAGCGTGCATCGCGACAGCTGCGGCGAAAGCTGCAGCTATCTCGGCCCGCAGGCATAATTATTCGTGAAGGAGACCTCGATGGAGGCAGCCCAGTACGACGATCGTAAAGCCCGGGCGCGATCCTGGTTCGAGCAACTGCGCAACGATATCTGCGCGGCATTTGAAAAACTGGAGGACGACGCGCCCGCCTCGCTCTACCCCGGCAGCGCGGGGCGCTTCGTCCGCACGCCGTGGGAGCGCACCGATCACACCGGCCAGCCGGGCGGCGGCGGCGTCATGTCGATGATGCACGGGCGGCTGTTCGAGAAGGTCGGCGTGCACTGCTCGACCGTGCATGGCGAATTCGCGCCGGAGTTTCGCGCGCAGATTCCGGGGGCCGAAGCCGCTCCAAAATTCTGGGCGTCGGGCATCTCGCTGATCGCCCACATGCGCAATCCACATATCCCCGCCGTTCACATGAACACGCGCTTTGTTGTAACGACCAAAGCGTGGTTCGGCGGCGGCGGCGACCTGACGCCGGTGCTTATGCGACGACGCACGCAGGAGGATGCCGACAGCGTCGCGTTTCACGCGGCGATGAAGGCGGCATGCGATGCCCATTCCGTGGCAAACTATGACAAATACAAAACCTGGTGCGACGAGTATTTCCATTTGCCGCATCGCAAGGAAGCGCGCGGAATCGGCGGCATCTTCTATGACTGGCATGACAGCGGCGACTGGGACGCCGACCTTGCCTTCACGCAGGATGTGGGACGGGCGCTCCTGAAGGTTTACCCGGAGCTCGTGCGCCGTAACTTCAACACGCCGTGGACCGCGGCCGATCGCGAGGAGCAGTTGATCCGGCGCGGACGCTACGCCGAATTCAATCTGCTCTACGACCGCGGCACCATCTTCGGGCTGAAGACCGGCGGCAACGTCGAGTCGATCCTGTCCTCGATGCCGCCCGAGGTGAAGTGGCCCTAGCAGGCTGTTGAAGAAGTGTCCCGTCTGGCTTTCGGGATGGCTTGATCGCCGTTGTGATAGGCGAATGTGATCTGGATCGAGCCGTCGAGCAGTTTGGCGTGGCCGTGAGACGGCGGGTCATGCTGGCACCGCCATGAGCTTCGGCAGTCGCACCAGATTGTAAGCGGCGGCTGCGAAGGTGAAGGCCCATCCGACGCGGTCGCGGCCGCGGAAGCGGGTCTTGTCCTGGCTGGCGACCGTCTTGATCCAGCCGAAGGCTTCCTCAATGCGCTTGCGGATACGCTGGCTGACGGCATAGCCGCTGTGCCGCGTCGTGCGTCCGTCGATCGCCGAGCTTCGGCCGCTCGTGTTCTGCGCCACGTGTGGCGTCACCTTCATCGCGCGCAACTCGTTGACGAAGTCCTCCGTGTCATAGGCCTTATCAGCGCCAAGTGTGATGGCCAGGGGCCGGTCGGCGCGAGGTTCGATCATGTGCAACGCCGCCACCCGCTCGGCATGTCCGTCGGCCAGCGTCAGGCAGGCGTCGACCAACAGGCCGTGGCGGTTCTCCATCAGCCCATGACCCATGAAGCATAGCTTCGCCTCCTTGCCCTTGCCCTTCTTGTAGAGCCTTGCGTCCGGATCGGTGGTCGAGGCATGCGTGTCGTTAGTCCGCTTCTGGCCGTGGAAGTCGGCTTCGGCATTGCGCCCGACGCCGCCGGCCGGCGGCTCGCCAGAGCCGTCCTTCGGTTTGACGCTCTTCATCGAAGCCCAGGCCTCGATCAGCGTGCCGTCGACCGAGAAGTGATCTGTCGACAGCAGCTTCTTCACCTTGGGCTGGGCCAGCACCGCACTCAGGAACTTTGCCGCGATGTCGCCCTCAAGCAGCCGGTCGCGGTTCTTCGAGAACACCGAATGGTCCCAGGCCGGATCGTCGACGCCGATGCCCACGAACCAGCGGAACAGAAGGTCGTATTCCAGCCGCTCCATAAGCAACCGCTCCGAGCGGATCGAGTAGAACGCCTGCAAGAGCATCGCCCTTAGCAACTTCTCGGGTGGGATCGACGGCCGCCCGAGTGGCGAATACAGCGCCGCGAACTCCCGCTCCAAAGCGACAAGCGATTCGTTCACCATGACCCGGATGGCGCGAAGCGGGTGGTCGCGTCGAACCCGCGCCTCCAGATCAACGTAGCTGAACAACTCGCCAGTCAGATTGTCACCACCGCGCACTCATCATCTCCAAATCGCATCGGAGCCAATGAATCATGCTCACAGCTCGGCCGCGACTGGCTTTTTCAACAGCCTGCTAGATCACGATGATTTTGGATCGAATTGATCCAAAATCATCAACGTGATCGATTCCAATATTTTGAGAAGCGGGATGCGGGCGGAAAACCGCTGCACACTTTTCCTCATCCCGCTCTAACGGTTATCACAACCGGTGATCGCGGGTGAACCGCGCGACAGTTTGATCCGCGATCGCCGAAAGCTGCGCGGGATCAAGCGGGAAATCCGCGGCAAGCCAGGCATCTTCCGCAATCGTCAGAACATGTCCGAGCGCCGGGCCCGCCGCTATTCCGCGAGCGACGAAGTCCTCCGCCTTCAATGGGAACGCCGGAGGCTGCCAGCGCTGCGGCAGGGTTGCGACGTTTAGCCACGGCCCCGGATCGGCACCGAAGCCCGCCCGAGCCCAGGCCTGCATCAGCCGGTCACGGAAGCGGGGCGCGCCAAGCCGGTACAGCCGCCGCCGGGCGGTCGCCTCGTCCATGCCGCCAAGCCGCCACCAGCGGTGACCCATCGAGTCCAGTTGCTTCGCCTCGGCATTGGAGAGCCGTAATCGCTGGGCGACCCGCCGCGCGTCTTCGGTGACCGACACCGCAAGCGCCGCGAGCCGGCGGACCGGATCCGGCGTCAGCTCCAGCGCACGCTCGGCGGCGATCATCGCCGCAAGCGGCCCGCGATAGGCGACGCCGCCGAGAATAGCCAGCAGCAGACCGCCATCCTCCATCGCGATCAGCGCCTCCACGGCCCCCTCAGCGACCAGCAGCTTCAGCATCTCCGCCCGCAATCGTTCGGCCGACAACGTGCCAAGGCCGGCGCGGCCGCGGATGCAGGCGAGATAGCCGGCCTGGTCGGGCTCGCCTCCACCGTAGGCGGCGTGGATGCGAAAAAACCGCAAAATACGCAGATAATCCTCGGCAATGCGCCGGTCCGGATCGCCGATGAAGCGCACGCGCCTCGCCGCGATGTCCTCGAGGCCGCCGACATGGTCATGCACCACGCCATCACCGTCGACCGACAAGCCATTGATGGTGAAATCGCGGCGCTCTGCATCGTGCGCCCAGTCGCGGCCGAACGCGACCCTGGCCTTGCGTCCGAAGGTCTCGACGTCCTCACGGAGTGTCGTGACCTCGAACGGCCGCCCCTCAACGACCAGCGTGACGGTGCCGTGCTCGACGCCGGTCGGAACGCTCTTGATGCGGGCGGCTGCGGCGCGGCGGATCACTTCCTCGGGTAGCGCGGTGGTTGCGAAGTCGATCTCGTCGACCGGCAGGTTCATCAAGGCGTTGCGAACCGCGCCGCCGACGACGCGCGCCTCCTCGCCCTTTTCATCGAGCAGCGCAAGAACGCGCGCCGCCGGACCCGATTTCAGCCAGCTCGCTTCGCGCAGCGAGCGGGCCGTGTTCACCTTTCGACTCCGGGCACCAGCCTGCCATCCTCGATATGCGCCGGGACGTAAGTCGAATCCGGCGGCGCGCCCGAAAAATGCGCCAGCAGGATGAAGCTGACGACAACCAGCACCAGCGCTGCGAGGGAGAGCCTCACAACGATGTGCGGCGGCCACGAGGCGGCGATCATGAAGTCCACACGGTTAGCGAACAGATACGCCGCGTAGATCGCGAACGGAATCAGGAAGATTCCGACCTCCATAAGAACCGGACGTATCATTTGAGATAAACTCTCTCGTACAGCACGCGCAGGATGCCGGCGGTCGCGCCCCAGATATAACGTTCCTCGAACGGCATCTCGTAGAACGAGCGCATTTTGCCGCGGAATAGCTTCCAACCCTGTTTGTGATTGTCCGGGTTCATCAGAAACGACAACGGCACCTCGAACGCCTCAACCACTTCATCCGCATTGAGGCGAAGGTCAAATCCCGGCTTCACCCGCGCCACCGTGGGCAAAATGCGGAAGTCGGCACTCGTGCCGTAGAGGTCGAGATAGCCGATCGGCTCGACGAAGTCGCGGGGCAGGCCGACCTCTTCCCATGCCTCGCGCAGCGCCGCGTCGACCGGCGAGGCATCGGTCGCATCGATCTTGCCGCCGGGAAATGCGATCTCGTTGGCGTGATCGCTGAGATGGGCGGCGCGCCGGGTCAGCAACACGGTCGGCTCGTCGCGCGCCACCACCGGGATCAGGACCGCCGCCGCCCGCATCGGCTCGTCCCGGGCGATCTCCTGGAGCATGAAATCGCGATCCTGATCGCCGGTCGACGGAGCAACGCCGGCGTCGGTCAGCCCCGGGGGGATGTCGAAGCGCAGCCGCGCCCGCGCGCGATCGAAAAATTTCTCGGCGCCGACATCGGTGGCCGCGCCGCCTGACTCCCCCATCGGCACGTTCAACCTACGTCCCTCACCTGCTCCGCATCCGCCATCACAAAGAACTCACCACCCGATTCGATCCCAAACATCATCCGTCCATCGATCATTCGTTGCTCGCCCATGTCAACAAGATCGTAATACAACGCCCGCGTCACCTTGGCCCAGAGACCGGCCCGAACGTGCAGGTAGGGCTTCAATCCACCGCCCTCCGAGGGCTCGAAGCGCAGCCGATGGCCAAAATCGCACTGCACCCAGTCGCCGACATTGGTGCGGAACCGCAGCACTGGGCCGTTTTCGGCCCGATCCCCGATCATCTCGACGGCGAGGAAAGGCGCGTCATCGACGCAGATGCCCACCTTCTCCACCGGCGTCACCAGAAAGTGTTTGCCGTCCTCGCGCTTCAGGATCGTGGAGAACAGCCGCACCAGCGCCGGCCGGCCGATCGGCGTTCTCATGTAAAACCATGTGCCGTCGCTGGCGATTCGCATGTCCAGATCGCCGCAAAACGGCGGATTCCACAGATGCACAGGCGGCAGACCCTTGCCGGGCGAGCCAACGGCAACACGCGCGGCGGTCGTCAGTCCGTCCAGTGTCCGGTTCTCGGACCGCCCTTGCTTCGCCATGGTTTACCCCGACGTTGGTCGCCTGTTCTGGCACAAAGAAGGACACAAGCCCACTAGTGTGGCGGTTCAGAAGTTCGCATCCAAGGTCGCTGCAAGGATATGCGAAACTTCGGAATCGGGGCACGGGGTGCGGATCCAAGGCCGGAACTGGCGCGATAACTCGCCACTTCGTGATGCAATGGCTCGGAAAACCGGTATTGTGGCAATAGTTTAATTCAATGAATACATGGCGCTCGCATATGTTTAGCAGGCATGACGACGCAAATGGCGCGGCCTCGCGCAAGGAGTGACGGATGGCTGTGGACTCTGACAAGGGCGTCGAGAAACTGGAAGACGTGATCGTCCGCTCGGCCGAACAGGTCGCGGGGCAAGTTCGTGCGGCGCGGGACGCGATTTCCACCGTGATCTTCGGTCAGGAACGGGTGATCGAAAACACGCTGGTGACCATCCTCTCCGGCGGTCACGCGCTCCTGATCGGCGTCCCCGGCCTTGCCAAAACCAAGCTCGTGGAGACGCTCGGCGTCACCCTCGGGTTAGACGCCAAGCGCGTCCAGTTCACGCCGGACCTGATGCCGTCGGACATCCTCGGCGCCGAAGTGATGGACGAGAGCAGCACCGGCAAACGCGCATTCCGCTTCATCGCCGGGCCGGTATTCGCGCAACTTCTGATGGCGGACGAAATCAAC
The DNA here is from genome assembly GCF_051912485.1 of Nitrobacter sp. JJSN. Taxonomy (GTDB): domain Bacteria; phylum Pseudomonadota; class Alphaproteobacteria; order Rhizobiales; family Xanthobacteraceae; genus Nitrobacter. The sequence goes on from NZ_CP196822.1 coordinate 2,650,929, forward strand.
CGCGCCAGCCCGCGCACGCAATCGGCGCTGCTGCAGGCGATGCAGGAGCAGCACATCACCGTCGCCGGCGCGCGCCACGACCTGCCGAAACCCTTTCATGTGCTGGCGACGCAAAATCCGCTGGAGCAGGAGGGCACCTATCCGCTACCTGAAGCGCAGCTCGACCGCTTCCTGATGGAGATCGATGTCGACTATCCGGATCGCGACGCGGAACGCCGCATCCTGTTCGAAACCACCGGCGCAGACGAAACGCTGGCGAAGGCCGCGATGGACGCCGATGTCGTTCTCGCCGCGCAGCGGCTGGTACGGCGGCTGCCGGTCGGCGACAGCGTGGTCGAAGCCATCCTGTCGCTGGTGCGCTCGGCACGTCCGGGCCCGGAGGGCGGCGAAACCGGAAAACTGATCGCATGGGGACCCGGACCCCGCGCCAGCCAGTCGTTGATGCTCGCGGTGCGCGCGCGCGCGCTGCTCGACGGACGTCTTGCGCCCTCGATCGACGACGTGCTCGACCTCGCCGAGCCGGTGCTCAAACATCGCATGGCGCTGACCTTCACGGCCCGTGCCGAAGGTCGCACCATTTCTGACGTGATCGGACAACTGAAGACACGGATCGGTTGATGGTCGCAGCGGCCGCGCATGTCAGGCAGGAAATCGAAGCAGTCAGACGTGCCGATGGTGAAAGCCGCACGCTGGCGGCGTCGCTGCCGCGTCTTGTGCTGGAAGCCCGTCGCATCGCTGCCAGTGTGATTCATGGCCTGCACGGCCGCCGCCGAGCCGGTTCGGGTGAAAGCTTCTGGCAATACCGCCGCTTCGTGTCCGGCGAGCCCTCGCAGAATGTCGACTGGCGTCGCTCCGCGCGCGACGATCATCTCTACGTCCGCGAGCATGAGTGGGAGGCCGCGCACACCGTTTGGATCTGGCCCGACCGCTCGGCGTCGATGGCCTTCGCGTCGCGGGAAGCGCGCGACAGCAAACTCGAGCGCGCCCTGATCGTGACCTTTGCACTCGCGGAGCTACTGGTGGCCGGCGGCGAACGCGTCGGCATTCCCGGGCTGATGAACCCGACCGCGAGCCGCAACGTCATCGACAGGATAGCGCAGGCGATACTGCACGATGATCTCGCGCGCGCCAGCCTGCCGCCGTCGTTCGTGCCGCCGGCGCGATCGGAGATCGTGGTGCTGTCGGACTTCTGGTCGCCGATCGGCGAGATCCGGACCATGCTCGCCGGGCTGTCGGCCTCCGGCGCGCACGGCACGCTGCTGCAGGTGGTCGATCCCGCCGAGGAGACATTCCCTTATTCGGGACGCGTCGAGTTCGTTGAACCCGAGAATGGCAGCGTGATCACCGCGGGCCGCGCCGAACGATGGTCCCGCGACTACGTCGCGCGCGTCGCGCTGCATCGCGACCAGATCCGCGCCGAGACCAAAACGCTCGACTGGCTGTTCTCGACCCACACCACCGACCGCTCCGCCGCCGAATTGCTGTTGTTCCTCCATGGCGGCATGACGGCGAGCAAAGGTGGCGGGGTGGGCTCTGTCAAAGCGGGGCGCACGGCATGATGTCGGCGCTTCCGCTGTCGTTCCTGCAACCGCTGATGCTGCTAGGCCTGCTCAGCCTGCCGCTGCTTTGGTGGCTGCTGAGGGTAATGCCGCCGCGCCCGCGGCGGATCGATTTTCCGCCGACACGATTGCTGTTCGATATCGCCGCGAAGGAAGAAACGCCGTCGCGCACCCCGTGGTGGCTGACGGCATTGCGGCTTCTGGCAGCAGCGCTGGTGATCTTCGCGGCCGCCGGACCGGTCTGGAATCCAAAGGCCGGCGCAGCTCGCAGCACCGCGCCATTGACGATCCTGCTCGACGACGGCTGGAGCGCCGCATCGAGCTGGGAGACGCGGATCAGGGCTGCGGATGAACTGATCGCCGATGCGGACAGCGATCGGCGCGGCGTCGCCATCGTGCCTCTGTCGGAGCCGGCGCGCGACATCACGCTGATGCCGGCCGGAACTGCGCGTGTGGCGCTGCGGCAGCTCGCGCCGAAGCCCTTCGCCGTCGAACGCGTCGAGACGCTGCCGGCGCTCGAACGCTTCCTGAAGGCATCCGGCGATAGCGACATCGTGTGGCTGTCCGACGGCATCAACAGCGGGCGTGGAGCGGAATTCGTCGACGGACTTCGCAAGGTGATCGGCGACCGTTCCCTGACCATCTTCGAGGGTGGCGCGCCACCGGCACATGCGCTGATCGCAGCGGAAAATGCCGCGGCCAAGATGACCGTGAAGGTTTTGCGTGCCACCGCGAACGGCCCGCCGGCCGGCGTCGTCCGGGCTCTCGACCAGAAAGGGGCGCCGATCGGTGAGACGCACTATGCGTTTCCGCCGCAGGACCGCGAAACCGAAGCTGCGTTCGAGCTACCGCTGGAGTTGCGCAACGATATCGCCCGGCTGGAAATCGCGGGCGAACGCTCCGCAGGCGCGGTTCAGTTGCTGGACAAGCGCTGGCGCCGCCGTGCCATCGGCGTGGTCAGCGGATCGAGCGCGGATACGGCGCAGCCGCTGCTCGCCTCGACGTTTTATCTGACGCGCGCACTGACGCCGTTCGCCGACGTCCGGCTTGGCGAGGGCGCGCCGCAGCAGGTTGTCACCCAGTTTCTGGATCAGAAGCTGCCGATGATCGTCATGGCCGACGTCGGCGCGCTGTCGCCGGAACTGCGCCAACGCATTGACACATGGCTCAACCAAGGCGGCGTGTTGGTGCGCTTCGCGGGGCCGCGTCTGGCTCAGGCCGACGACGACCTGGTGCCGGTAAAATTGCGCCACGGCGGCCGCAGTCTTGGCGGCAGCATGACATGGGAAAAGCCTCAGCATCTTGCAGCGTTCGCTGCGGACGGGCCGTTCGCAGGCCTTGCGGTCCCTAAGGACGTCACCGTCAGCCGGCAGGTGCTGGCCGAACCGGATGCGGCGCTCGCGGCAAAGAGCTGGGCGTCCCTCGTGGACGGAACGCCGCTCGTGACCGGCGAGCGTCGCGGCAAAGGCCTGCTGGCGCTGTTCCACGTCAGTGCCGACATGCGCTGGTCCGATCTGCCAATGTCCGGCACCTTCGTCGAGATGCTGCGACGGATCGTCGATACCTCCGGCTACACCGCGAACACCGGCAAGACCGCCAACGCTGACACCAAGGCGGAAACCGTCGCACCGCTGCGAACGCTCGACGGCTTCGGCGCTTTCGGACCGCCGCCTGCCACGGCCAAACCCCTGCCGGTCGACTACCGTGGCCGCGGCACTATCGAGCATCCGCCCGGGTTCTACGGGCCCGCCGACGGGCCGATTGCCGTCAACACGCTGGCGGCAACCGACCGGATCGTGCCGCTGGATACCTCGGCGCTGCAGGCGCGGCGGGCGAGTTTCACCAATGCAGAACCGCACGATCTCCGGGGCATCCTGCTGTCCTCGTCGCTTGCATTGTTTCTGATCGACGCCGTCATCGTGGCGCTGCTTGGCGGCGGCCTCGCCGCATTGCTGCGTCGCCGCGCCGCCCATGCTGTGCTGGCTTTTGCGCTTGCGCTGCCGATGGTCGCTATGACGCCCTCATTGTCTCGCGCCGACAGCGCCAGCGATGAGTTCGCGATGAAGGCCACCTCGCAGACGCGGCTCGCCTATGTCGTGACCGGCAACGCCGACGTCGACAACATCGTCAAGGCCGGGATGAGCGGGCTCACATTGTTCCTCGCTCAGCGCACCGCGCTTGAAGCCGGCGATCCGATCGGCATTGACCCGGCGCGCGACGAACTGGCGTTCTTCCCGCTGATCTACTGGCCAGTCGTGCCGGGCGCGCCGAAACCATCGCAAAGCGCCCTCAACAAAATCGACGCCTACATGAAACAGGGCGGCACCGTTCTGTTCGATACCCGCGATGCGATCGACGCGCTGCCGGGACCGGACGGCCAGTCCCGGACACCGGGGATGCAGGCGCTGCGCGTCATTCTTTCATCGCTCGACGTCCCCGAACTCGAGCCGGTGCCCCACGAGCACGTGCTGGCCAAGACGTTCTATCTGCTGCACGATTTTCCGGGCCGCTTCACCACCGGCCAGACCTGGGTCGAGGCGCTACCGCGCGACGAGAACGACGAGGCGGCGGCGCGGCCGGCGCGTGGCGGCGACGGCGTCTCGCCGATCATCATCACCTCGAACGATCTCGCAGGTGCCTGGGCGATGCGAACTGACGGCCAGCCAATGCTGCCGCTCTCGCCGGGCGAACCGCGGCAACGCGAATTCGCGTTCCGCGCCGGCGTCAACATCGTGATGTACACGCTGACCGGCAACTACAAGGCGGACCAGGTCCACGCGCCGGCGCTGATCGAACGGCTGGGGCAGTAGGGTCGCCGCATGCAATATGGCATCGCTTTCACCCCGCTGGTTCCCGTGGTCGTACTATGGAGCGCGCTTGCTGCGATTGCCGTGATCGCGGTGCTGCTCCTGCTCGGCCGCGCGCGGGGCGCGGCAGTGCGCGTGGCGGCGCTGGCGTTGATCCTGCTGGCGCTTGCCAATCCCTCCTTCACCCGCGAGGAGCGCGAACCGCTATCCTCAGTGGCCGCCGTCATCGTCGACAAAAGCCCGAGCCAGAATTTCGGCGACCGGACCGACCAGACTGCGAAGGCGCGCGAGGCGCTGGTCGACCGCCTCAAGCAGATCAAGGGGCTTGAAGTCCGAGTCGTCGATGCGGGCCAGGCGGATGGCGAGACCGACGGCACAAGGCTGTTCTCCGCGCTTTCCTCTACGCTGGCCGACGTGCCGACCGACCGCGTCGCAGGCGCTTTCCTGATTACCGATGGACGCGTTCACGACATTCCGGACAACGTCGCCGCCCTCGGATTCAAGGCGCCGGTCCATGCCCTGATCACCGGCCACAACGACGAGCGCGACCGCCGCATTGCGATCGTCGCTGCGCCGCGTTTCGGCATCGTCGGCCAGACCCAGACCATCACATACAGACTCGACGATCAGGGTGTCAGCGGCGAGCGCGCCAAGGTGACGGTGCGCCGCGACGGCGAGGTCATCAGCGAGCGCACCGTTCTGAGCGGGCAGACCATCAATGCCGATGTCGGCATCAAACATGCCGGACAGAACATCGTCGAGATCGAGGCCTCGCCGCTCGAGAACGAACTGACGCCGGTCAACAATCGCGCCGTGGTGCCGATCGACGGCGTCCGCGACAAGCTGCGCGTACTGCTGGTGTCGGGCGAGCCGCATTCGGGCGAACGCACATGGCGTAACCTCTTGAAGTCGGACCCCAGCGTCGATCTGGTTCACTTCACGATCCTGCGTCCGCCCGAGAAGCAGGACGGCACACCGATCAACGAACTGTCGCTGATCGCCTTTCCGACGCGCGAACTGTTCCAGCAGAAGATCAACGAATTCCAGCTCATCATCTTCGATCGCTATGCACGCCAGGGCGTGCTGCCGATCGCCTATTTCGATAACATCGCGCGTTACGTGCGCGCAGGCGGCGCGGTTATGGTCGCGGCCGGCCCCGATTACGCCTCGGCCACCAGCATCTGGCGGACGCCGCTGGATACGGTGCTGCCCGCCGAGCCGGTCGGCGTCACCGACAAGCCATTCCACGCGCGCCTCAGCGAGGCCGGCAAGCGCCATCCGGTCACCCGCGGGCTTGAAGGGTCCGCGAGCGACCCGCCGCACTGGAGCCGGTTTTTCCGCGAGGTCGACACCCGCAACGTTTCCGTGCCGCCGGTCATGACCGGCGCCGATGGCAAGCCGTTGCTGTTGCTGTCGCGTTATGGCGAAGGCCGCGTTGCGCTGCTCTTGTCGGATCACATCTGGCTATGGGCGCGCGGCTACGAGGGCGGTGGCCCGCATCTCGACCTGCTGCGGCGGATGTCGCACTGGCTGATGAAGCAGCCCGAACTCGACGAAGAGGCGTTGCGGCTCGAAGTCCACGGCAAGGATCTCGTGGTGCAGCGCCAGACCATGGCCGATAGCGTCCCGCCTGTCGTCGTGACCTCGCCCTCCGGCAAGACCCGCGAACTGACGCTGAGCGCCGCCGAACCCGGCCTGTGGAAGACAGCGTTGACGGCGGACGAACTGGGATTGTGGCAGGCGACCGACGGCACACTGAAAGCACTGGTCAATGTCGGCCCGGTCAATCCGAAGGAATTCTCCGAGGTGACGTCGACCACCGACGAGATCAAGCCGCTCGCGCAGGCCAGCGGCGGGGATGCCCGGCGGATCGCGGACGGCTCGGGCGTCGACGTTCCGCGCATCGTTCCGGTGCACGCTTCAAGCGTGTTTCGCGGCGACGGCTGGATGGGCGTACGGATGCGCGATGTCAGCGTGGTGCGCGGCGTCGGCGTGCTACCGATGTTCGCCGGGCTGATCGGCCTATTGCTGCTGCTCGGAGCCTTTGCTGCCACCTGGCTGCGCGAGGGACGCTGAAAGGCCTACCGGCCCGCGACCCGTTGCACAAAACCCACAGTCTCCGGATTTAGCGGTCCCATCGTGACGCCGGAACAGGTCGCCGTTGACATTGCCCCGAAACATCGATGTTATATTATAACATCTTGGCGTAGGGGACGGACAAACTCCGCCCGCCGCGCGGGGCGATTGCAATGAAGTGGTTCCGGGCAAACATCAAACACGGATCGCGGATCGCGCTGCTCGCGCTCGCGATCCAGTTTGTACTATCGTTCGGACATCATCACGGTGCTGCGGCGCTCGCTGCACCTGCCGTCGCGATGCAGGCCAGCGACACCGGCGGAGCCAAGACCCCTGCGACCGAAGACGCGACTGTCAGGGATTCCGCCAAGGCGGCGGCCACGAGCCCCGCCGGACCGGCCTCAGGTCACGATCAGGAAAGCGATACTTGCGCGATTTGCGCCGTCATGGCGCTAGCAGGCACGGTGCTGTTCACTGAGCCTCCCGTTCTGCTGCTGCCCGAGGCCTATCATTTCCTCTATCTGACCACCGACGCCGAATTCAATCACCTCAAATCGCGGCACATCGTCTCCCAGCCGCGCGCCCCGCCCGCTTCCTGACGTCGATCACTCGGCCACGCCCGCGCGATGCGCGGCCGTTGCCGATGAGTTTCGCCACTTGTCCATCGATTTCGACGGCCGCCCAACCCGCTACGGGTCAGTGTCGGCCACGTCAGGACCAGCCAGATGTCAGTTCCTTCCAATCGCCTTCTCGCAATCGCGCGCCTCGGCGCAATGTCGCTTCCGGCCCTTGCCATGGCAATCCCCCATCAAACCTCGGCTCAGACCACCCTCCCCGGGATCGTGGTCAACGCGCCCAGCCCGATCAAGCACCGCGCACGGCCTTCCAGGGCGAAGCCGACGCACACAGCCCGCCGCGGCACGACGACACCTCCATCCAGTCCCCGGCAACCCGAGGTAGCCAGTGCGCCGACACCGCCGTCGCCTCCCGCTGATTTGCCCGGCACGTTGCCCATCGTGACCGACCAGTTTGCGACCGTGACGGTGGTCCCCAACGAAGAGATTCGGCGCAACGGAGCCGCAACGCTGGGCGATCTGCTCAACAACAAGCCGGGCATCACCGGCTCCTCGTTTGCGCCCGGCGCATCGAGTCGCCCCATCATTCGCGGGCTCGACGTCAATCGCGTCGGCATCGTGGAGAACGGCGTCGGGAGCAATGGCGCGTCCGATCTCGGCGAGGACCATTTCGTACCGATCGATCCACTGACCACGAACCAGGTCGAAGTCATTCGCGGCCCGGCCACGCTGCGCTACGGCACGACGGCAATCGGCGGCGTCGTCAGCGCCAGCAACGATCGCATTCCCGAAACCTCGCCATGCGCGCCGCCGCTGACAACGCAGACCTACGGCTATGCCGTCAAGGCGCCGCAACTGTCGACGCCCCCTGGCTGCATAAATGTAGAGACCAGGGGAGCGATATCGAGCGTGGACAACGGCCGTGAAGGCGGGGTTCTGCTCGATGCCGGCGGCGGCGGTTTCGCCATCCATGCCGACGCCTTCGCGCGGCGGACCGCGGACTATGCGATCCCGGGCGGCATCCAGAAAAACTCCGCGACCGACTCAAACGGGGGTTCGGTCGGCGGCTCATACCTGTTCGACGGCGGGTTCATCGGCGCGGCGATCACCCAGAACAACAGCCTCTACCACATCCCCGGAAAGGAAGGCGAAGAGGTCGGCACCCGGATCGACGCACATCAGACCAAGTTCACGGCAAAGGGCGAATATCGCCCCGATGCGGTGGCGGTCGACGCCATCCGGTTCTGGGTCGGTGCAACCGACTACAAGCACAACGAACTCGGCCTTGCCGACGCGACCGATCCATCCAGCGACGGCGTTCGCCAGACCTTCACCAACAAGGAGCAGGAAGGCCGGATGGAAGTCCAACTTGCTCCGTTCAACCTGCGCTTCGCCGCCCTGACGACCGCGATCGGCGTCCAGGCGTCGCACCAGGAACTGACCGCGCCGAGCCCGGACGATCCATTCAGCCCGCTCAACGGCCTGTGGGATCCGAACAGCAACGCAAAGCTCGCCGGCTACGTCTTCAACGAGTTCAAGTTCAGCGAGACGACCAAGGCACAAGTCGCCGGCAGGATCGACCATGTGAGCCTCAACGGCTCGACTCCCAGTGTCGTCCCCACGCTGTTCGACCTCGCCACCGATCCGGGCGCGATCGGCGTCGCAACGCCGCGAGCCCTGAACTTCACGCCGACAAGCGCTAGCGTCGGCCTGATCCAGAACCTGCCCTGGAATCTCGTGGCCAGCCTGACCGGGCAATATGTCGAACGCGCGCCAAAGCCGGCCGAACTGTTCTCGCGCGGCGCGCATGATGCAACGGAAACCTTCGACATCGGCAATCCGAACCTCGGCATCGAGACCGCGAAGTCGATCGAGGCGGGATTGCGCCGTGCAGCCGGACCGCTACGGTTCGAACTGACCGGCTATTACACACGGTTCAACGGCTTCATCTACCGGCGCCTGACCGGCAACACTTGCGACGAAACGGCCTGCGTGGCCGGGCCTGGTCTGGAATTGAACCAGGCCATCTACTCCCAAACCGACGCCATTTTCCGCGGCGGCGAATTCCAGTTTCAATACGATGTCCTGCCGGTGTGGAACGGCCTGTTCGGAATCGAGGGGCAGTACGACATCGTCCGCGCGACCTTCACCGACGGCACCAACGTGCCGCGAATTCCGCCGCCGCGCGCGGGCGGAGGCGTCTACTATCACGACGCCAATTGGCTGGCGCGCGTCAACCTGCTCCACGCTTTCGCGCAAAACGACGTCAGCGGCGTCGAGACGCCAACTCCCGGCTATAATCGGCTGCGGGCCGAGATCAGCTATACGACCACTCTTGCTAAAAACGACTGGTGGGGAGCGCAGAAGGTGACGGTCGGTCTCGTCGGCGACAATCTGCTAAATGAGCAGATGCGCAACGCCGTCGCCTACAACAAGGACGAGGTTTTGCTGCCCGGACTAAACGTGCGGCTGTTCGCAAACATCAAATATTGAGGGATTGGGCCGACGACCCTCAGGCCTCTCGCGCGAACGTCCAGTCCGGCCGAATCATGCCGGACACGCCCTCGAACGCGCCGGGCACGAGTTCGCATACCAACAGTCGCGCCCGATCGACCGGACCCGGCATATCGACCTGCCGTTTCGGAATCATCTTGAAGCCGACGCGGCCGTAATAGGGTTCGTCGCCAACCAGCACCACCAGACGATGTCCCTTTGCTTTCGCATCACTGAGCGCACGATCGAGCAGCGCGCGACCGATCCCGCGGCCGCGGAACGGCGGCTCGACCGTCAGCGGCCCGAGCAGCAGCGCCGGCGTATCGCCGATGCAGACCGGCAATTGCCTGACTGAGCCGACCAGCAGCGTGCCTATGCGGGCGGTAAAAGACAGATCGAGCAGGTGATCGACATGCTCGCGCAGCCGGTATGCGCTGAGCACGAAACGGCCGGGGCCGAAGGTGCGTTCGTGCAGGCGCTCGATGGCCTGCGCGTCGTTAGCGGCCTCAGTCAGGATGGTAAGGGACAGATCGGACATGGGAGCCGCGAGATAGCATCTACCACGGGCGCGGTCCATCGCCTGCCGCCGATATGGTGACCGGTCCGGATCAGCGGCGCCAGGTGAGTACCGACGGCGCATGATCGAGGACTTCCGCGATCCGGAGCCGCGTGCCGGTCGTGGTCTCCGCCGGGAGGGCGTCGGCGGCGAAAAAGCCGCAGTCGATGATCTCATGATTGGGTTCGGGCTTGCGATACTGCCGGAAGTCCCTGACGACGTAGACCGCGACGTGATCGCGCGGCGAGACATGGCTGTTGAGAAAAATGCCGTGCAACGCGGGTTCGCCGGCTATCTCGATTTGCCCTTCCTCCATCAGCTCGCGCTGCAGCGCCGTCCGGAACGCCTCGCCGACCTCGACGCCGCCACCGGGCAGATGCCAGCCCGCAACATAACTGTGCCGGACCAGAAACACCCTGTTGTCGCCATCGAGCACTACACCGCGCACACCGAGCGTCATGCCGCGGGAGAACCGCCAGTACAGGTGAAACAGCCGGCGCAGCGCGGGCTCACAAGCGCGGCGCAGACGCTGGAAATTCATGACGCGCAGGCCCCCGACAATAACGATTTTGCAATTCGCTCTCGCATGATCCTTGCATCATAGCGGGCCTCTTGCCAAAACCTGAGAACATTTCCGGGGCACGAGGCAGCAGTGAAGCAATTTGCGGATTTGACGGAACGCGAGATTCTGGCGCTCGCGATCTCCAGCGAGGAAGAGGACAGCCGCATCTATCACGGATTCGCCGAGGGGTTGGCCGAGCCATTTCCGGCCTCCGCCGCCGTCCTGTCCGGCATGGCGGAGGAAGAGGTTCGCCATCGCGGCAGACTGTTCGATCTCTACCGCGAAAAATTCGGCGACTACCTGCCGCTGATCCGCCGTCACGACGTCAAAGGCTTCATCAAGCGAAAGCCGCTGTGGCTGACGCGGCCGCTTGGCCTCGAGGAGGTCCGGAAATACGTCCTCGGCATGGAGAAGGAAGCGGCGCGGTTCTATCGCAAGGCGGCCGAAACCACACGCGACGCATCGATCCGCGAGTTGCTGATCGGCCTCGCCGAGGACGAAGACAGACACGATTCGCTAGCCGAGCAGCTCACCGCGAAACATCTGACGGAGAAGGTCAAAGCCGGCGAGTCCGACAACGAGCGCCGCGCGTTCGTTTTGCAGTATGTGCAGCCGGGCCTTGTCGGGCTCATGGACGGCTCGGTCTCGACCCTGGCTCCACTGTTTGCGGCGGCCTTCGCGACCCACAAACCGTTCGAGACGTTTTTGGTCGGCCTCGCGGCTTCGGTCGGCGCCGGCATCTCCATGGGATTCGCCGAGGCGCTGTCGGACGACGGCACGCTGAGCGGCCGCGGCTCGCCGTTGATCCGCGGCGGCGTGTGCGGCCTGATGACGGCGGTCGGTGGCCTTGGCCACACCCTGCCCTATCTGATCCCGGATTTTTACGTGGCTACGGTGCTGGCGATCGCAGTCGTGGTTCTTGAACTCGGCATCATCTCGTGGGTACGCCATCGCTTCATGGATACTCCGTGGTTGCAAGCGACGTTCCAGATCGCGGTTGGCGGCGCGCTGGTTTTTGCCGCCGGAATCCTGATTGGCAGTGCCTAGCGCATGATCCGGAAAAGTGTGAACCGGTTTTCCGGAGAGATCATGCGATAAAAAATCCCCTCGCCCTTTCGATAATGGTGTCACCAAAATGACCGCGTTTACACTCGCACATCTATCCGACCCGCATCTCGCGCCGCTGCCGACGCCACGACTGCATCAGCTCTTGGGCAAGCGCGCGATCGGCTATCTGAACTGGAAACGCGGCCGTCATAACATTCATCGCCGCGAGATCGTCGACGCGCTGGTCGCCGATATCAAGGCGCAATCGCCCGGCCACATCGCGATCACCGGCGATCTCATCAATCTCGCGCTTCCGGACGAATTCACGCAGGCACGTGCATGGCTGGAGAGCGTCGGCGCGCCAGCCGATGTCACGCTCGTTCCCGGCAATCACGATGCCTATGTTCGCATCACGAAAAAACAAACCTCCGAATGGGTCGACTATATGCGCGGCGACGCCGCCAGGCCGGGAGCGCCGCTTTCGTTTCCTTTCCTGCGCCGCAGAGGGCCCTTGACACTGATCGGCGTGTCGTCGGCGGTGCCGACCGCCCCGTTCATGGCCACCGGTTGGCTGGGACGCAACCAGCTCGATATGCTGGACCAAGGTTTTTCACAGCTCGCAGACGATCCGAACTTTCGCGTGCTGCTGATACATCATCCGCTGGCTTCAAAAGACTCGTACAAGCGGCTGACCGATGCGAAGACGCTCCTAGCGCTCATCAAAAGGCATCGCGTCGATCTGATCCTGCACGGGCACGATCACGTTCATTCCACCATGTGGTTTGAGGGACCCCACGGCCGCGTGCCCGCCATCGGTGTGCCGTCGGCGTCCGCGGTGCCGCACCGCCACTATCCCGCAGCAGCCTACAACCTGCTTTCCGTTGTTCGTGAAGGCGATGCCTGGCGCTGCGAGCAGCGGGTGCGCGGCTTTGTTGATGGTGCGGCGGCCGAGCGGGCGGAGGTCACCGAATTGCAACGGACTCAATTGATCTAAACCTGCTTACCCTCAGGACCACTTGTGGAAAATAAAGAATGCGCCGAGGGCTATGAACGCAAAGCCGATGGCATGATTCCAGCCCAGCGGCTGCTTCAGATACATCACCGAGAATCCGGCAAACACAACGAGGGTAATCACTTCCTGAATAGTCTTCAGTTCGGCCGCCGAATAGACCGCGCTGCCCCAGCGATTGGCCGGCACCGCGAGCCAGTATTCGAAGAACGCGATACCCCAGCTGATCATAATGACCAGAGGAAGCGGGCTCTCCTTAAATTTCAGATGCCCGTACCAGGCGAAGGTCATGAAAACGTTCGAACAGAACAGCATCAGGATCGTCAGAAGCCACGACGGGATCGTGAAGGGCATGATTTCGGCTTTCGGAATGGCCGGAGGAAGGCGACGACTGCTCGCCGCCTGTATCCGCGTGAAGCGAAGGTCAGCTATGTTGCGCGAACTCCTTGAACGCCAAAGCCGGTCGTGTCCGGCGAGGCTTAACTCCCGCTCCGGAAGTATGGCTCGACCGTGCCGGTGAGCTTGATGGTCAGCGGATTGCCATGGCGATCCCTGGCACTGCCGGCGGCGACACGTACCCAGCCTTCGCTGACGCAATACTCCTCGACGTTGCTCTTCTCGACACCCTTGAAGCGGATGCCGATATCGCGCGACAGGATCGCTGCGTCGTAATGGGGGCTGCGCGGGTCGGTTGACAAACGATCGGGCAACTGGTCGTTCGCGGTCTGGTCGGTCACAGCAGGGCCTCGATCTCTCGCGTGAGCGTTTTTGGTTTGGTGGTCGGTGCGTGGCGGGCAACGACGCTACCCTGCCGATCCACCAGAAACTTCGTGAAATTCCACTTGATTGAAGCGCCGAGCAATCCGGACTTCTCGCGCTTCAGGTATTTGTAAAGCGGGTGAGCATTATCGCCGTTGACGTCTATCTTCGCAAACATCGGAAATGTCACGTCGTACTTGCTGGAGCAGAACTGCTGGATTTCCGTGGACGATCCCGGCTCCTGCTTGCCGAACTGATTGCACGGAAAGCCGAGCACGGAAAATCCGCGCGGCTTCATGACCCGATAGAGTTCCTCGAGGTCCTTGTATTGCGGCGTGAACCCGCAGGCGCTCGCGGTATTTACTATCAAAAGGACCTGGCCTTCGAACTGCCTCAATGCGCAGGGCTCGCCAGCCAGCGTATTCGCGGAGAAATCAAGGACACCAGACATTACAACCTCTCGATCAGGCGGCGACAGGACCGACCATTCCGGATCAGTGCCGCGTCGAGGACCGATCGACCGAATCCAGGATGGCTTCGGTAAATGGAAATTCGAGGACGATTTCGCCGGCAGCATCGGTGACTTCCAGCACGGCGTTGAGAATGGCGCGCTGTTCGCCGTCCGTCTTGAGAATTTCCCGGATCGTCGTCCGCGCGGCGCGCCAGGCTTGGTCTGGATCGCGCAATTCCTCGCCCTCCGGATCGAGGATCAGGTCACTGCCGATGCGGGTGTTGAAAAAATATCGGGGCATGAACAAACCTTAACGGCCGAGCGATGAACCTGTTAGCCGGCTGTTCTCACAAGTTCTTTATCGGAGGGCGGGATCGGACGACAAGACCCATGCCGCCATGGGCTTGATCCTGTCGCAAAATTGCGTCCGCCTCGTGAACTCCTGATTAAGCCCATGGATGGAGCCCGAAGCAAGCCGACGCTGCGGGTTCGACGAAATCGATTTGCCACGACTCGTCGAGCCGGTCCAGCGGTCTCCGGGCGGGATCAATATCCCGCTAAAAACGTTATTAGAGTGGCAAGCCCGCCCTTGATGAAGCCATTTTTTCCCGGCCAAGTTGACAAGCCTCGCCGGCGGGCCGGAAAACTTCAAACGGCGCGGCGTCAGAACACAGAAGAACATCATGAACCCTGTCAGAGATCTCCAGAATCACGGCCAGGCGGTCTGGCTCGATTTCCTTGCCCGCGGCTTCATCGCCAAAGGCGATTTGAAACACCTCGTGGAAAATGACGGGGTGCGCGGGGTCACCTCCAATCCGTCGATTTTCGAGAAGGCGATCGGGAGTTCAGACGAATATGACAGCGCAATAGCTCGTATTCTCGATAAAGGCGATCGATCAGTCGCCGGTCTCTACGAGCAACTCGCGGTCGAGGACATCCAGCACGCAGCCGACGTGCTGCGGCCGGTCTATGATCGGCTCAATGGCGCTGACGGCTTCGTCAGCCTTGAGGTCTCACCCTATCTCGCAAACGACACCAAGGCGACGATTATCGAAGCTGAACGACTCTGGAAATCCGTCAACCGCAAGAACCTGATGATCAAGGTACCGGCGACGCCGGAGGGCCTGCCCGCGGTCCGTCACCTGATTTCTGAGGGCATCAGCGTCAACATCACGCTGCTGTTCTCGCAGAAAGTCTATATCGAGGTCGCCGAAGCCTTCCTGTCCGGCCTTCAGGAGCATGTTCGCAAGGGTGGCGATGCTTCGCATGTCGCAAGCGTCGCCAGCTTCTTCGTCAGCCGTATCGATACCGCCGTCGACAAGCAACTCGACGAGAAAATTGCGCAAGCCAACGATCCCGCGGAGAAAACCCGTCTTGCCGCGCTCAAGGGCAAGATCGCGATCGCCAACGCCAGGCTCGCCTATCAGGACTACAAACGATTGTTTGCGGGCGACGCCTGGCAGAAGCTGGAAGCCAAAGGCGCCAGGCCACAGCGGCTGCTGTGGGCCTCGACCGGGACCAAAAACAAGGACTACAGCGACGTTCTCTATGTTGAGGAACTGATCGGCAGCGATACGGTCAACACCGTCCCTCCGGCAACTCTTGAAGCCTTCCGCGATCACGGCAGGCTGCGCGACAGCCTCGAGGAAAATCTCGACGAGGCACGGCAAGCGCTCGCTGCGCTGGCGGGAACGGGAATTTCGCTCGATGCGATCACCCGGGACCTCGTAAAGGAAGGCGTACAGTTGTTCGACGACGCGGCCGACAAGCTGCTCGGCGCCGTCGCCCGCAAGCGTGCGAAAATTCTCGGCTCCGCCATTGGCCCGCAAACATTGTCGCTCGACCCTGTCATGACGAAATCCGTCGCGGCACAGGCGGAAGACTGGCGGGCCGCCGGCACGCTCCGTAAGCTATGGCAGCAGGATAAATCGGTTTGGACCGGCGCAGACGAAAATAAATGGCTGGGCTGGCTCACGAGCCCGGCCACGGAATTCGATCGGACGGCCGACTATGAGGACTACGCGCGGCGGGTGAAGAGGCAGCAATTCACCGATGCGGTGGTTCTGGGCATGGGCGGATCGAGCCTCGGCCCGGAGGTGTTCGCGAAAACGTTTGCGAAGACGGCGGGTTTTCCGAAACTGCATGTGCTGGACTCAACCGATCCCGCCCAGATCCGCGCGCTGGAATCGGCAATCGACGTCGCAAGGACTGTCTTCATCGTGTCCAGCAAGTCCGGCGGCACCACCGAGCCGAATGCGCTGAAAGACTATTTTCACGCGCGCGTCGCGAAGGCCATCGGCGCCGACAAGGCCGGCCATCGCTTCATCGCGGTCACTGATCCTGGCTCATCGCTCGACAAGGAAGCGGCAAAACTCGGCTATGCGCGCACCTTCCACGGCGATCCCGCGATCGGAGGCCGTTATTCGGTGCTGTCGCCCTTCGGCCTGGTCCCGGCGGCGACGGTGGGAATCGATGTAGCAGGATTACTGAGGAACACACTCGTCATGGTGCGATCCTGCGGCGCTGAGGTGCCTCCCCATGACAATCCCGCCGTCCAGCTCGGTCTCGCCATGGGTCTCGCCGGACGCGAAGGCCGCGACAAGGTCACGATCCTGTCGTCGCGGAAAATCGCCGATTTCGGCGCTTGGGCGGAGCAGCTCATCGCGGAATCCACCGGCAAGGAAGGCAAGGGACTGATCCCGATCGACGGTGAGCCGCTCGGCGATGCGAGCCTTTATGGCAACGATCGTTTCTTTGTCGATATCCGCACTGCGGACGAAGACGATGCCGCTCATGACGAAAAACTGCGCGCGCTCGAGAATGCCGGACATCCGGTGGTCCGGATCGTGATGCATTCGATTGATCAAATCGGCCAGGAATTTTTCCGGTTCGAGATGGCGGTCGCGGTCGCCGGCGCAATTCTCGGCATCAATCCGTTCGATCAGCCAGACGTCGAAGCCGCAAAGGTCAGGACTCGCGAACTCACCGCCGCGTTCGAGAAAACCGGCAGGCTTCCGGACGAAGAGCCAGCGCTCTCCACCGCCGGCTTCGATCTCTACACAGACGATGTTAACGCACGCGCGTTGCGTGAAAAGGGCGCGGACGGCGACCTGTCATCATGGCTCAAGGCGCACTTCGCGCGCACGGAGCCCGGCGACTACGTCGCGCTGCTGGCCTACCTCGCGCGCGACGACGAACACATTGACGATGTGCAGCGGATGCGGCTCACCGTTCGCGATCGGAAAAAAGTGGCCACTTGCGCCGAGTTCGGCCCGCGCTTCCTGCATTCGACCGGACAGGCCTACAAGGGCGGCCCCGACAGCGGCGTCTTTCTTCAGATCACTACCGACGACGCGAAGGATCTGAAAATCCCCGGCCGGAAAACGAGCTTTGGTGTCATCAAGGCTGCGCAGGCGCGCGGAGACTTCGATGTGCTCACCGGCCGCGGGCGGCGGGCGCTCCGCGTGCATCTCAAGGGCGATCTCCGAACCAGCCTCTCGCGACTCAGCAACGCGATCACCGGGGCCCTGAATTGATCCGAAACCTTCGGCGCTCTCACCAGGGAAAGCCCGACGTGCTCACGCAAATGCGATAACGTACCGGGAACGAATGTTCCCCTCGTGCGTATGCTCGGTAACTTTTCCCGTCGTCAGTTCATTCGACAATCAAACGTCCCCACGCTGTTCGAATCTCGCTGAAATATTCCCATGGCGGTGTTGCGCCACACCCCGAAACGCAAGCATCATAAGCTCCCAGACAGCGCGTGGAATGTCCACATCGCTTGCCGGCGCTCGGATGGAGGATCGGACGAATGCAGATAGGCATGATCGGCCTAGGGCGAATGGGAGCCAACATCGTTCGTCGTCTGATGAAAAAAGGAGGCCATCAGGCCGTCGTCTACGACAAAAACGACAAGGCCGTCGCCGCGCTTGCCGAAGAGGGTGCAACGGGCGCGAACGATCTCGAAGACTTCGTCCGCAAACTCGAGAAACCCCGCGCCGTCTGGATCATGCTGCCTGCCGGCGCAATCACGGAATCCACCATTGATACGATCGCCAGGCTGCTCGACTGCGATGACGTCGTTATCGATGGCGGCAACACCTTCTGGCAGGACGATATCCGGCGGGCCAAGACGCTGCGCGAGAAAGGCATCCACTACGTCGATGTCGGCACCAGCGGCGGGGTCTGGGGCCTGGAGCGTGGCTACTGCATGATGATCGGCGGCGACAAGGCCATCGTCGACCGGCTCGATCCGATTTTCGCGGCGATGGCGCCTGGCCGCGGCGATATTCCGAGAACGCCGAGCCGGGACGGCCGCGATCCGCGCGTCGAACAGGGATATCTCCACACAGGCCCCGTGGGCGCCGGCCATTTCGTCAAGATGGTGCATAACGGTATCGAATACGGCCTGATGCAGGCCTATGCCGAAGGCTTCGACATTCTCAAGAATGCGAACATCGAGGCCCTGCCCGAAGATCATCGCTTCACGCTCGACCTCGCTGATATCGCCGAAGTCTGGCGGCGCGGCAGCGTCATCCCTTCCTGGCTGCTCGATCTCACGGCCTCTGCGCTGGCCCGCAGCGAGACGCTCGAAGCCTATTCGGGGTTCGTCGCGGATTCCGGTGAGGGTCGCTGGACCATCAATGCCGCGATTGATGAAGCCGTCCCGGCCGAAGTCCTGACGGCGGCGCTGTTCGCGCGATTCCGCTCCCGCCGGCAACATACGTTCGCGGAAAAAATTCTGTCAGCGATGCGCGAGGGGTTCGGGGGTCACAAGGAGCCCGGGGAAGCCGATTCATCCGCAAAAGGAAGGAGCGCGAGTTGATGGCGGACGCAAGCAACAAGCCGCATAAGCCGGAGCCCTGCTGCTTCGTCATCTTTGGCGTTACCGGCGATCTCACCCACCGCCTGGTCATTCCCGCGCTCTATAATCTTGCCGAATCCGATCTTTTACCGGAGCAGTTCTGCATCGTCGGCATCGTCCGCAACCAGAAGTCGGAAGACGACCTCCGGCAAAGCCTGATGGAGGGATTGAACAAGCACGCCACCCGGCCCGTCAAAAAAGAAATTGCCCAAAAGGTGCTTCGCTGCCTGACGTGTCTCGAAGCCGACCCGTCCGATCCCGCCTCGTTCGATACCTTGAGCAAGGCTTTTGAAAGGCTCGAGATCGACAAGGGGACCTGCGGCAATCGCCTGTTCTATCTTGCCGTGCCGCCGAGCGCATTTGCGCCGATCACCGAACAACTCGGCCGGGTTGGCCTGCTCCGCGAACAGCACGGCGCCTGGCGCAGGTTGGTGGTCGAAAAGCCGTTCGGCACCGACCTGGCGTCCGCCAAATCGCTCAATAGCAAGGTGCTCAAGATCGCCGATGAGCACCAGATCTACCGGATCGATCACTATCTCGGCAAGGAAACCGTCCAAAACATTCTCGTCCTTCGCTTCGCCAACGGCATGTTCGAGCCGATCTGGAATCGCAACCACATCGACCATATCCAGATCACCGTCGACGAAAAGCTCGCCGTCGGCCATCGCGGCAGTTTCTACGACGCGACCGGAGCGTTGCGGGACATGGTGCCAAATCATCTATTCCAATTGCTGTCGCTGGTGACGATGGAGCCGCCGAGACGATTCGAAGCCCACGCGGTGCGCTCGGAAAAGGCGGAGGTGCTTGCCGCAATCCAGACCCAAACCCCTGAGGAGGCGCTCAGCAACTCCGTGCGAGGACAGTATTGCGCCGGGCAAAACGGCAATGAGGCGATCAGCGATTATCGCAAGACCCCTGACGTGAAGCCCGACAGCACCACCGAAACCTATGCGGCGCTCAAGCTGACGATCGACAACTGGCGATGGGCCGGTGTCCCCTTTTACCTGCGGACCGGCAAGGCCCTCGGCCTCAAGCGCACCGAGGTCGCGATCAAGTTCAAGCAGGCGCCATTCGCGATGTTTCGCTCCACACCGGTAGACCGGCTGTCGCAAAACTACCTCGTTATCGGCATCGAGCCGGCCGAAGGCATCACGCTGCAATTCAACACCAAGGTGCCCGGCCCCACAATCTCGATCGACGGCGTCGAGATGAAATTCCGCTATAAGGACTACTTCAATGCTGCGCCGAGCACGGGCTACGAAACGCTGATCTACGATTGCATGATCGGTGACAACATCCTGTTTCAGCGGGCCGACGGTGTGGAGGCCGGCTGGCAAGCCGTGCAGCCGTTCCTCGACGCCTGGAAAAAGGCGGGCGCCAATGGGCTGGTCAGCTACGAGGCAGGCAGCGAAGGCCCCACTGAGGCCAACGAGTTGCTCGCGCGTGATGGCCGCAATTGGCGCAAGCTGATATGACTTCCGCCAAGGGCGACCGCAGGTTTCAGGTGCTGCCGGATGCACAGGCGGTCGCGACGGAAGCTGCGGCGCATCTGATCGCCCGGATAACTGAGAACCGAATGCGGCCGGCGATATGCCTGACCGGCGGCTCCGGCCCGAAAGCACTCTACGCGCTGCTGGGAAGTCCGGACTATCGCTCGCGCGTTGCCTGGGATCGTGTTCACTGGTTCATCGGGGACGAGCGTTTCGTGAGCCCCGACGATCGACGCAACAACATGACGATAGCCAGGGAGATTTTCCTCAATCGCTGCTCTCCGCCGGACAATGTCCATCCCATTCCGACCCATGCGCGCGATCCGGATACAGCGGCCAGGCATTACGAGCACGACCTTCAAACCTTTTATGGCGCGCGTCATCTGGATGCGGCCAGGCCGCTTTTCGATCTTGTCCTGATGGGGCTCGGACCGGACGGTCACACCGCGTCGCTGTTTCCGGGAGATAAGGCACTTGAAGAAACCAAACGCTGGGTCGTCGGCGTGGATAGCGCGAACGTCGAGCCCTTCGTTCCCCGTGTCACCTTGACTCTTCCGGCGTTGGCTTCCTCACGCGAGATGCTGTTTCTTGTCACAGGCGAAACCAAACGCGACATCCTGTCCAAAGTCATGGCGGGCGCCGATCTGCCAGGCACTCGCGTCCATTCCAATGGCGTCACTACATGGCTGACTGACGCGGCGGCCGCGGGGCGAACGGCATGAGCGCGGTCCCAGACTTCGCCTTTTGCGCGCTCATCGTCATGGGCGTCTCAGGGTCAGGCAAAAGCACCATCGCGAACGCGCTGGGGCAACGCCTGGGATGGATCGTAGAGGATGCCGATTGGTTTCACCCTGCGAGCAACGTCGAGAAAATGAGCGCCGGTATCGCACTGACCGACGCTGACCGCTGGTCATGGTTGCGCGCCGTTACCGCCGAGATCGGACGCAGGCGCGTAAGTGGCCAGAGCATCGTCATGGCCTGCTCCGCGCTCAAGCGCGCCTATCGAGATATTCTCGTGCACGGCCACCGTGACACCCGCATCGTCTATCTGCGCGGCGACAAGAACCTGATCGATGACCGCCTCCGGGCCAGGGACGCTCATTTCATGCCGCCGGAGCTGCTCGAGAGCCAGTTCGAGACACTGGAGGAGCCGACGGAAGACGAGCGACCTATTGTCGTCGACATCGACGCAACAGTCGACGACATCGCCGATCGCATTGTGACCATGCTCGCGCCGGGCCGAACACTCTCATGAGCCGCATCTCCCTGGTGATCTCCGATGTCGACGGCAGTCTGGTGACGCCTGACAAGCGTCTGACGGAGGCTGCGATCAAGGCGGTGAAAGACCTCAACGAGAAAAACATCGGCTTCACGATCACCAGCAGCCGTCCCGCCTTCGGAATGCGGATGCTGGTCGAACCACTCGGTCTGCGGCTGCCATTCGGCGCCTTCAACGGCAGCCTGATCGTCGAACCCTCCCTCGAGGTGCTGCAAAAGACGGTCATTCCCGCCTCCGCGACGCGCATTGCCATCGATGCGCTGAAAGCATCCGGTGTCGACATCTGGCTGTTCACGGCGGACCGCTGGCTGATCACACGCGACGACGGGCACTACGTCCAGCACGAGCAGTACACGATCCTGACCGACGCCGTTGTCGTTTCAAGTTTTGATGATTTCGTGAACGGCGCCTGCAAGATCGTCGGCGTCAGTGCCGATCCAGAAAAGCTGGCGCGTTGCGAAATCGCCGTGCAGACGGCGCTCGCCGGCCAGGCGTCGGCTATCCGTTCGCAGAGCTATTATCTCGACATCACGCCCGCCGGTCAGGACAAGGGAACTTTTGTGGAAACAATGGCGAAGCGCCTCGATATTTCGCCGCGCAACATCGCCACCATCGGAGACATGCAGAACGATCTCGCCATGTTCGGCAAAAGCGGGCTGTCTTTTGCCATGGGCAACGCCGACGACGCCGTTAAGGCGCAAGCTACCTGTATCACCGACAGCAATGAAAATGATGGTTTCGCAAAGGCGATCGACCGGATTATCGCACTCCGATGAGCCGCTACAGCGTTTTAGAGCGAAGTGGATACCGGTTCCCGTGAAGAAAACGCGTCAAATTGAAATTATAGAGCCCAGCTTCTGATTTTCATCAGAAAAGGCTCTAGCAGTCTGCTGAAAAACCGCTCGCGCGTGCGAGAGTTTGCTGATTCGATTTTCATCGTGAATCGGTGGAGGTTGGGATGCGCGGAGCCTTTGTGGATCAGGGCGGGTTGTTTTCGTACATCTCGCCGGAGGCGCGGGTGCCGCCGAACCATCCGCTGAGGAAGATCCGGGCGCTGGTCCGTGATGTGCTGGGCGAGTTGAACCGTAGCTTTGCCAGGCTCTATTCAAGTGAAGGGCGCCCCTCGATCGCGCCGGAGCAATTGCTCAGCGCGCTACTTCTGCAGGTGCTCTACGGCATTCGCTCGGAGCGCCAATTGATGGAGCAGTTGGACTACAATCTATTGTATCGCTGGTTCGTGGGGCTGTCGCCGGACCATCCGGTCTGGAACCCGACCAGCTTCACGAAGAACCGCGAGCGGCTGCAGAACGGCGATGTGTTCACGAAGTTCATGACCAGGCTTTTGAAACACCCTCAGGTCGAGCCGCTGCTCTCGGACGAGCACTTCTCGGTGGACGGCACGTTGATCGAGGCCTGGGCGTCACAGAAGAGCTTTCGTCCCAAGGATGGCCGCGATGGCGACGACGGCACGAACTTCCACGGTCAGACGCGCAAGAACGACACCCATGTCAGCACGAGCGATCCCGACAGCCGGCTCTACCGCAAGGCGGCCGGACGCGAGGCCAGGCTCTGCTACATGGGCCACGTCACCATGGAGAACCGGCATGGGCTGGCCGTGGCCGGCATCGTCACGCACGCGAGCGGCACCGCCGAGCGCCGCGCCGCGGAGATAATGCTCGAGGCCGAAGGCAGGAAAGCGGGTCGCCGCATTACCGCCGGTGCGGACAAGGCTTATGACACGGCCGATCATGTGGCCAATCTTCGCGCCATCGACGTCACACCGCATGTGACGCAGAACAATGGCATGGGCAAGACCGGCAGGCGCCGCCGGAGCGCTATCGACGCACGGACCACGCGCCATCAGGGCTATGGCATGTCGCAGACGCGCCGGGCGATGATCGAATGCATCTTCGGCTGGGGCAAGCAGCACGGCACGATGCGCAGGACCAAACATCGTGGCATTTGCCGCGTTGCCGCCGACTTCATGCTCAACTTGATCGCCTATAACCTGATCCGCGTTCCCAAACTGGTCACGGCATAACCGCGTCGTCGCCAGGACGACAACGACTGCAACGCGCCGCCGAATACACATCATCGCGATGAGGCGTTCCGAGGATCATCGAAGCGGTCAATTTTGGCTTTTTCAGCAAACTGCTAGGCCTTCGCGCGTTGCATCGCGGGTTTTCGCGCCGCGTTGAGATTGTGGATCGTGTTGATGAGCGCAATGTGCGTCAGCGCCTGCGGAAAATTTCCGGTCTGGCGGAGGGCAACCGTATCGTATTCCTCCGATAGCAAGCCAAGATCGTTCGCGACCGCGGCAACCCGTTTCAGCAACACCTCGGCACGGTCGATATCGCCGCTCAATACATAGGCATCAGCGAGCCAGAGCGTGCAGGCCAGAAACGCTCCCTCGATCGGCGGCTGTTCGTCCGACACCGCGCGCGGATCGTGCCGAAGCACAAAACCGTCCGGCATCAGATGCTTCTCGACCGCTGCCAGCATTCCGGCCACACGCGGATCGGACGGCGGCAGAAAGCCGACCGACGGAATAAGAAGCGTGCTGGCGTCGAGCAGCTTCGAGCCGTAGGATTCGACGAATGTGTTTTGCTCGCGGTCGAAGCCCTTCTCGCAGACGTCGCGATGGATGGTATCGCGCAGTTCGCGCCAGCGCTCGACCGGCGCCTTGAATCCGAAACGTTCAGCACTCTTGATACCGCGGTCGAACGCCACCCAGACCAGCACCATCGACGAGACGTAATGCTGCCCCGGTCCCCTTCGCTCCCAGATGCCGGCGTCCGGCTCATTCCATATCCCGGCAAGATGCTCGAGCAGGTTGCATTCCAGCGCCCAGGTGGTCTCGCCCAGCTTGAGCTTCGCCTCCCTCGATTGATGAAACACATCCATCAACTCGCCATAGACATCGAGCTGCAGCTGGGCATGCGCCGCGTTGCCGATCCGGACTGGGCGAGCACCTTCATAACCGGGTAGCCAGTCGGCCTCCCACTCCGTGAGCCGACGCTGCCCGAAAATGCCGTACATGATCTGCATGTCGGCCGGCGAGCCCGCCACGGATCGCAGCAACCAGTCGTGCCAGTCCGAAGCCTCGTCGTAATAACCGCTGTTCATCAGCGCGAGCAGCGTGAAGGTCGCGTCGCGCAGCCAGCAGAACCGGTAATCCCAGTTACGTGCACCACCGAGCTTTTCCGGAAGCGAAGTCGTCGGCGCGGCGACGATGCCGCCAGAGGGCGCGTAAATCATCGCCTTCAGAACGACCAACGAGCGCATCGCAAGATCACGATACGGCCCGTCATATTCGAATTTTCCGCACCACTCCTGCCAGAATGCCTCGGTCTCCTTCAGTGCTTCCGCCGCATCAACCGGCGGGGGAACGTCGAAATGCGATGCGCCGTAGGTCATGACGAACGGAATCGTCTGCCCGGCGCTCACCTCGAAGTCGGCAACCGTCGTCATATCCTTGCCGCGGGTCTCGACCTGCGTGCGCAATACCAGCATGTCCGGCCCGCAAACGGCGAGAAGCGCCCTGTCCTCCGTGCGACGAACCCACGGAGCGTTCTTCCCGAAGCCGAACCGGATCACCAGATCCATGTTCATTTTCACACGGCCGCGATCGCACTGAACAAGCCGGATGATGTCGGACGCTGTGCCGCGCGGCGGCATGAAATCAATCAGAGTCACGGCGCCGTTGGCGGTTTCGAACCGGGTCTCGAGGATGAGACTGTCGCCGCGATAGCCACGAGTCGAGCGCTCAATCTTATCTGCCGGAGCGATCCGCCAATGGCCATTGCGCTCGTCGCCCAGCAGGGCTGCAAAGCAGGCGTCGGAATCGAAGCTCGGCCAGCAGAGCCAGTCGAGCGACCCCGTGCGATCAACGAGTGCGACGGTCTCGCCGTCGCCGATGATTCCATAGTCTTCGATATTGCTGGGCAATTGACAGACTCGGCGGGCTAAGGATGGCCAATATTAATCATCGGCCGGCTGTTGGCTATCCCACTCAGCAATTCTTATTTGCCGAAACAATTTTGTGTGAGTGGAAAATACGCCAGTGGACCAAACGGACGGAGCCCGCGCGCATGGCAACCCGGGCCGCAACCAGGGCAGATCCGCTCTCGTCCGTCAGTTAGCGGCCGTAGCCGTTGGCGCGAGAATATGCCGGACGGCTCTCCTGCACTGGCCGGCCGACCGGTCTCTTGCGGGTGTCGCTGATCGTTCGGCTGCCCGGATGAAGTTCTTCGAGGAATACGGGTTCGGAGAAATAGAAGCCCTGCGCGTATTTGATCCGGGTCGCGGCTTGCAGATAAGCGAGTTCCTCGAAGGTTTCGACGCCTTCCGCGATCACCGTCATGCCCAAAGCTTCACTGAGAGACTCGATCGCCTTCAGGATTCCCTGGCTGCGCGGGCGCTTGTGGATATCGACGATGAACGACCGGTCGATCTTGATTTCATCGGCCGTGATATCCGCGAGAGCAGATAGCGATGAACATCCGATTCCGAAGTCGTCAATCGAGATTCCAACACCAATTCTCCGCAGGATCGGCAGGATTTCCGCCTGGAACCGGGTTTTCGCCACGAACGCATCTTCCGTGACTTCGACAATGAACCGGGTCGGACAGCCGGTATCCTCAAGCGCTCGTGCAAAGGATGTCATGAATGCCACATTGCCGGCCTGCTTGGCGGCGACGTTGATACTGATGCCGACGCCGGTGCCGAAAGTATCATCGATGAGATCGATGGACCTCATGATTTCGGCCAGCACCAGATGCGTCAGATCGTCGATCAGCCCGAGTTCGACCGCGAGATCGATGAACGTTCCAGGCGCCTGAATGACACCGTCGTCGTTGCGCAGCCGAACCAGTGCCTCGATACCCTTGATCTGCTGAGTCTTGATGTCGACCTTGGGTTGGAACGCGCAACAGAAACGTTTGTCGAGAATCGCGAGTCGCAATGACTGTTCGACTTCCATCCGGGCCAGCGCCTCGCGCTGCATTCCGGAATTGAAAATGGCGGCCGCCCCTTTGGTTTCATTCTTGATGCGATACATCGCCGTGTCAGCATTCTGGAGCAGCACCTCGTAACTGTTTCCGTGATCCGGATAGATGCTCACCCCGATCGATGCGGATGCGAACAGTTCCGATCCGTCGATAAAAAACGGCGCCTTGAGCCGCTGCAACAGGAATTCAATGTATTCGGCGACCTCGGCGTCGCTCTGGACCGGATTGAGCAGAAGCAGAAACTCGTCGCCGCTGATCCGGGACAGCATATCGGTGACACGAAGGCCGAGACCCAAACGTCTGGCAACCTCGACGAGGAGCCCATCGCCAGATGCATGGCCGTAATAGTCGTTGATGTGCTTGAAATTATCGATATCGAGAAATGCCACCGCAAATCTGACCGGATATCCTCCCTCACGGATAAGACTGTTTGCGTGCTGCTCGATGACCCGCCGGGTCGGCAAACCCGTCAGCTCGTCATAGTATGCACAACGAAAAAGCTCCTCCTCGGTGGCCTTTTGCTGGCTGATATCGACAGAGCTCGAAAGTACAAGCTTTCTGTTCGAAATCAGGACAGGCTCATGCGTGGTGAGATAGGCCTTTGTCGCATGATCCGTCCGAATGAGCTCTTCGGATATTCTGGTCCCGCCCGATTGCAAAACCCGGCGAGCGAGATGCCTGCGATCGTTCAATTCTCTTGATTGGAACGGCGCGCTTGACGGCGCTTCGACAATGTCACGTGCTGGCACATTGAACTGCGCCGCGGCGGCGGCATTCACGAGAACGAAATTTCCCTGTTCGTCCTGAACCGTCACCCCTGCCGGAAGCGATCTGACGACTTCGTTGAGGAAATTCAGCCGGGAGGACATGCTGTCGTCGAAACAGACGCCTTTTCGATCGGTTTGCGAACCATCCGGCGTTAACGCCCCCCCTCGCTCGCGACAACAGAAATTTCGCTTCGCTCAGGCGCACCGGACATGAACTTCCCAACCTTCACCACGTGCTGAAAGAGGAAATTCCCAGACTTTCAGGCTCTTGCGGGCTACAAATGGCTGGGCGCGGCACATATTGCGACACCCTTACCTTCCGCAGGCGAAGGATAGTTCCAGCACCTTGTAGGTTGGTTAAATCGGACGCGGAAACACGGCCGCACTTTCCACACCCTGTGCAGCGCCGCCGGTTCGATCCCGGATTATTGTTACCAATACATGACTGCGACGGGATATATCTACCACCCGCCACGTTCAGCCTCGCGCTCCTCGACAAATTAGGCGGCGTTACGATTCCGCGGAGATGATCGCCGCAAAATCTGGCGTTGGAATCGGACCGCTAGTGCGCGCCACCCGCGTCGAGACCGGCGGGCTTCCTGAGCAAAAGCGATGCAGCAAGCGCGAGGATCAACGCTGCGCCGAGCAGAAAGAAGGTATCACTGAACGCCATCACATAAGCCTGCTTCTGTACGACGTGACCGATGGCGACAACGGCGCGATGCGACGCGGCTGCATAATCAGCGACACCATGGGTCATGAAATAGTTGGTCAACTGCTCGATCCGGGTCCGGGTCGCCTGTTCCAGGGTTGAGACGGACTGCATCAGCACGTTGGAATGAAACTGCTCGCGCTTGGTCAGAAACGTCTGCAGCATCGCGATGCCGACGGCGCCTCCCAGATTGCGCATCATGTTGAACAGGCCCGACGCGGACCCCGCGTTTTCCGCCTCGATCCCTGCAGTGGCGACCACCGACAGCGGCGTCAGGATCAACGCCTGCCCGACCGCACGAACCACGTTGGGCCATAGCAGTTGATCGGAGGCATAGTCCGCCGTCATGTAGACGTTCATGAAGTTGCTCACTGCAAACAGTGCAAAGCCTACCCCGATCAAGAGACGGGGATCGAAGCGCTTCATCAATTGCGGCACCAGCGGGATCAGCAGCAATTGCGGCAGTCCGGTCCAGGCCAGCACCATTCCGATCTGCTCGGCATTGTAGCCCTGAACGCGAGACAGATAGACCGGCAGGATGAAAATCGATCCGTAGAGCGCAACGCCCAGAAGAAAATTGGCGAGAATGCCAAAGCCGAAGTTGCGGCGGAACAGCAGGCGAAGGTTCAGGAGTGGCTTGTCGCCCGTCAGTTCGATCCACAGAAACAGCGACAACGAGATCGCGGCAATCACCGACAGCCAGACGATGAAAGGCGAACCGAACCAGTCGTCCTTGTTGCCTTCCTCAAGCACCGTTTGCAGCGCGCCAAGGCCGATCGCCATGGTCACGATACCGGTCCAATCACCCTGACGTAGCAACGACAGTTTCATCGGCTTGCTGTCCAGCGAGAACCAGAGCATGCCCAGCATCAACAGACCGGGAACGAGGTTGACATAGAAAATGAACTGCCAGCCCCAGTTCTCGGTGAGATAGCCGCCGATCGTCGGGCCGATCGCTGGCGCAAAGGTTGCCGACAGCGCGAACAGCGCGAGCCCGATCGGCTGCTTTGCCTTCGGCAGCAGCGTGATGATCAGCGTGAAAGCCATCGGGATCAGCACGCCGCCGGTGAATCCCTGGATCGCGCGCAGCACGATCATCTGTGGCAGGGTCTGCGCGAAGGCGCATGCCACGGACAGCACCAGGAACAGGACGGCATTGGTCAGCAGGTAGATGCGAACGGAAAAGACCTGCGCCAGCCAGCCGCTCAGCGGAATGACGACGATCTCCGCGATCAGATAGGAGGTCGAGATCCATCCGCCGTCGTCAATCCCGGCGCCGATCGCGCCCTGAATGTCGGCCAACGACGCGTTGACGATCTGAATGTTCAGCACCGCCATGAAGGCGCCGAGCGTCGCGCCGAACACCGCGATCCAGGTTCTGAACGAAGGCGCCGGCGTCGCCTGAGAGGAATGTGGCGCAGGCGTGCTGCGGAGCGCCGCCGGCAAGGAATTCATCGGGATCGCAGTCAT
Organism: Nitrobacter sp. JJSN; assembly: GCF_051912485.1. Lineage (GTDB taxonomy): Bacteria > Pseudomonadota > Alphaproteobacteria > Rhizobiales > Xanthobacteraceae > Nitrobacter. The sequence continues at coordinate 2,680,414 of NZ_CP196822.1, forward strand.
GGCTTATTCCTCCTTCGCACCCGCAGAATGCATCGGAACGAATGGATCGATAATCGATGGAGTGGTGGAATGATTGTCCAGCGAGGCTTGATAAAGCCCCGCTGGACGGGAGCACCCGAGGGCTCAGGATCCCGGCTGCACCGAATTGGCCGCAACGTGTCTGGTTGTGCGGTCCACATCGCGCGCCGCGACAGCCGCCGCCTTCGTATTCACCGTGGGCTCCGCCGACATGCCCGGACGCAGCAGCCCGGCGAGGTGACGGTCGTCGAGCACGATCTTCACCGGCACGCGCTGCACGATCTTGGTGAAGTTGCCGGTTGCGTTGTCGGGCGGCAGCAGCGCAAATTCGAGGCCGCTGGCCGGCGACAGGCTGTCGACATGTCCCTTCAGGCGGACACCGTGGAAGCTGTCGATAAGCACGTCGACCGGCTGACCCTCACGAACGTGCGTCAGCTGCGTTTCCTTGAAATTGGCGATGACATAGACTTCATCGAGCGGCACCACCGCCATCAACTGCGTGCCGGCCGTCACGTATTGTCCGACCCGCAGGGTGCGGGCGCCGACCGTGCCGTCGACCGGCGCCGTGATGGTCGTATAGGACAGGTTGAGCGCCATCTGCCGCTCGGCCGCATGGGCGCGATCGACCTGCGCCATGGCCTTGCTGCGTTCGGTCGTGAGCACATCGACTTTTTTCTGCGCCGCCAGCAATGCGGATTGGCTATGTTGCCGTTGAGCGGTCTTTTCACGAAGCGCTGCATCGGTCTGCTGGGCCCGCTGCACAGTGCCCGAGCCGGTTTTCATCAGGCCGTCATAGCGGGTCTGCTCTTGTCGGGCGAAATTCAAGCCCGCTTCCACCGCGGCTATATCGGCCGTCTGCTGCGCGATCAACGGCTGCTGCAGCGCGATCTGAGCATCAAGGTTCTCGACCGCCGCCTCCGCGGCCACGACATCGGCGTGGGCCTGGTCCAGCGCAGTCCTGAAATCGCGGTCGTCGATCCGGGCGAGTACCTGCCCGGCCTTCACCGGCTGGTTGTCAGTGACCAGCACCTTGGCGATGTAGCCTGACACTTTCGGCGCGATGATCGTCGAGTCGGCTTTGACATAGGCATCGTCAGTGGATTCGAGATAGCGCCCGACGGTCCAGTACTCGTGCCCGAAATGAACGGCACCAGCGACCACGACGGCGGCAACGAGCGCCAAAGCCGCTCGCTTGATCGCCTGCCGGGATGGTCGGAACGTGGTTTTTGCTGGCAAATCAGCGACATACGATAAAGCGATCATCGGTCAATCTCCTGAGCCTTAAGCAATGGCCGTTCGATCACCGAACCCCCGCCATCGCGATGCCGTGGAAGATGCACCTCAGTTGCGCCTTGGATAATCCGCCAAGAAAGGAAATGATTGTCCACCAAAACGGGATAATCGGAGATTCCGGTGGACCGGCTGACCGGACTGACCGCATTCGTACGGGTGGTGGAAACCGCAGGTTTTTCGGCCGCCGGACGGCGACTGAACATGTCGACGACCATGGTCAGCAACCACATCCAGGCACTCGAGGACCGTCTCGGCGTCCGGCTCTTCAACCGCACTACGCGCAAGGTCAGCCTGACCGAGGTCGGGAAGGCCTATTACGAGCGCTGTGTGCAGATTCTCGCCGACATCGAACAGGCCGACGACATTGCGGGCGCTTTGCAGACGATGCCGCGGGGCACGCTCCGCATTCATTGCGCTACACATATTGTGCAGTTTGTCGCACCCATTCTTGCGGAATATCTGAGATCGTATCCGGATGTGACGGCCAATCTGACGATTGCCGAACACGTCGTCGACGTCATTGCCGAAGGCTTCGATCTCTCAATCCGTCTGACTCCGCCGCCGGATTCCAGCCTGATCGTACGCAGCCTCGCGACCTGGCGGCACGTCCTCTGCTGCTCGCCGGACTATATGGCGCAGCACGGACCGTTGCTGCAACTCTCAGATCTCGCCGGGCGCAACTGCCTTCGCCATGCGCTCTACCCTTACGAAAACGACTGGCACTTCACCGACGCCGCCGGAAAGACAGTCTCGGTTCGGGTCTCCGGAAACCTGATCACGAACAGCGGCGAAACGCTTCGCGCCGCAGCCCTGCGTGGCATCGGCGTATTTCTGGCGGCGGGATTCCTGGTCTCGGACGATCTCTCCTCAGGACGATTGTTACCGCTGCTACCGGATTACAAGCCCGTCGAATTCGCGATGAACGTAGTTTATCCGCATCGCCATCATCTGTCCGCGAAAGTGCGAATGTTTATCGACCTGCTGGCGCAACACAGCGCCGATCACCAGCGGCTGATGAATCCCACCGCATGACTGCAGTCGGCGGTGCCGGCTGCTCTGCAGCGCCATGACATCGGCGGCGACGTGATCTTGACCGCTCGACCTTTTCGATTTTTGACGTGGAGCGCCGACGGCGCTCCACGTCAAGCCTGGCGTCAGCGAACCAGAATCTTGTCGCCGTGCCCCATCGAGGGATCGGCCTTGTTGCTGAACATGATGACCGCGATCGCGCCGGTCAGTGCGGCACGCATGGAATGGTTCACCAACGCATTGGCGCCTTCCGTCGGCGAGATGAGATCGAACGTCGCGGCGTCGCCCGGCGCCAAGGTGTAATTCTGCATTCCCACCATCACATTCTTCGGATTGCCGGAGGGATAGACCCTGTCCCAGATGCCAGCGATCGGATGAAATCCGGAAAACTCGTTGGGACCGGCATTGACCAGATAGATGCGCACGCGCTCACCGGGTTTCGCCTCAAGCGTCTGTGTCGCGTGTTCATCATGCACCGGGTCATACTGGAACGGAACGGCGTTGAAGGCATCCCGCTTCCATTTGTTCGCCATCATGTTGTCGACGTCTTCAGGGTTCTCGAAGATCTGATGCTCGATCAGGACATATTCGCGATCCGCCTTGGGCATCGCATTGGGATCCTTCGGATCGACGATGACTGCCCCGATCATGCCGCGGGCAATATGCTGGATCATCGGATCGGAGCCGCAATGATAGAAGAACACGCCGGCATGATCCGGAACGTACGAGAAGGTTTTTGTCTCACCGGGTTTGATCGAGGCAAAATTCGTCAGAACATCGGTACGCATGGAATGCATATCGATCGAATGCGACTTCTTGTTAGCGGCATCGTTCTTCAAAGTGAATTCGATGGTGTCGCCTTCGGTCGCCCGGATCAGGGGACCTGGAACCTGACCGTTGTAGGTCCAGGCGGCTACCGTGTGACCCTCGTTATCGAGCGGCACAGTGACCTCCTTGGCCGTCAGCTCGACCTTGACGGTCTTGGCCTGAGCCGCGGTGATCGCGGCACCGGCCAGAATCAGGGCCGACGCGACACCCCCCACGAGGGCGTTCTTCTTCAAACGTGCAGTCGTCATTAAAATTGATCTCCGCTTCACAATCGGTCTCCGCTTTGTGGTTTGGTATGACTTTGCTGCTGAATTCAGGTCCCGCATTTGCAGACCTGTCTCAGATACTTGACTAAGCCCGTGATCTGCTGGTCCGACAGGGTGTGACCCCAGGTTGGCATCAGCACTGACTTGTTGACGGCCAGGCCGCCTTCCTTGATGGCTTTGAACAGTTCGTCATCGGGCGTATCGCCCATACCCTTGGCATCGGTGTGATCGCGCGGCTTCACGGAAAGGGCGGGCACGTTGATGCCCGTACCGTTGCGCTGGAGGCCGTGACACTGCACGCAATAGACTCCGTAGAGCTGCTCGGTCGACTGATCGGCATGGCTTGTCGATGACGTGAGCAACAGGACCAGGCCAGCCAAAGCCGCTACCATTTGCGTTTTCATCACTTGCCTCCTTGACCCAGCTGAACCAGAAACGCAGTCAGTCGCTGGACATCCAGATCTTTCAAATTCGACGTCGGCATCCAGATATGCGGATCAAAGCGCTGCGGATCGGCGGTATAGGCGGCGATGAAATCGGGCTGCAGCCGCGTTCCGGCGTCGGTCAATCGCGGTCCGGACAGACCACCTTCGCCTTTTTCGCCCTCATGACACGCGACACAGCCACGAAACTTGACGAACGCGAGCGCGCCCATACGGGCACCCTTCATATCGCCTTTGAAGGTGCCTGCCGGAATGAGATCGGCGGGGGCTTTCAAATCCATCAACGCCGCCGCGGTAGCTTCGGCATCCGCCTTTTTCAACTTCGGGTGCGACGTCATCTTGGAGGGATCGGGCACATCATTTTTGTCGCCCTTCTTGATCATCTTGAAATAAGGATAGCCGGCCGGACGTATCGGTTTTGGATCCTGCAACCAGGAAACCAGCCAATCCTTGTTGAACTTGCTGCCGGCGAACCAAAGGTCGGGGCCCTTGCGCGTCAGCAGCCGGTCCAGCGACGTGTCGGTCGGCTTGACCAGCGCGTGACAACCGGCGCAACTCGGATCCAGTTTGTCGGCAGCGCTTGCGCTGCTCAGGAATGCCGCGGTCAAGCCCGCGACGGCAAGTAAAAGCCCTTTCATAAATGCTCTCCTTTCGATGGAACTAAGGCACCGGCTTGCCTTGGAGAGCAGGGCTCTCGTACATGCCGAACGGCTTTTTCATCGACTCCTCGTAATAAAAATCGGGCACGAACTGTTTGTTTTTCCATTTGTAGAAAGCCTGGTCCTTCACAGGGATTTCCTCGTATTCGATGGTCGTCATCATGCCGCCCATCGGCGAACTGCCGTTCACCGTGTGCCTGTCGATGTGATCGTGCACCATCCAGATTCCGGGATTGTCGGCGCGCAAAATCAGGTCGTAGCGCTCGCCCGGTCCGAACAGGATCGTGTCGGCGAGGTAAGGATTGGCGAGAGGCCGGCCGTCCTTCGCGTAGACCTCGAAGTCATGGCCGTGAATGTGGATGGAATGCATTTCGTCGCCGGCGCCGATCAGGCGGATGCGAACGACATCGCCCTTCTTGATCCGCAATGGCTGGGTGTCGGGATAAGCCTTGCCGTTGATTGTAAAGAAATCCGGCACGTCGCCGGGAATGCCGCCGTAGCCGGGCTTCTTTGCCCAGGCAGAAGCCCAACTGGAAAACATCATGATGTAGTCTTTTGTGACTTCCTTTTCGATCGGCGGTGGATCTTTCGGATCGACGATCAAAGGACCCCACATGCCACGCATCGCGACGTGCTCGTTCACATTGACATGGCAGTGGTACCACATGGTGCCGGACGGCTCGGCCTTGAAGCGATAGGTGAAGGTTTCGCCGGGCGGAATTGCTGGTTGCGTCGTGTCGGGAACGCCGTCGTTCTTCCAGCTGCCGCGCTGAAACATGCCGTGCCAATGAACCGTGTGCGGCAGCGTCGTGTTGTTTTCGACTTCGATCTCGACGTCATCACCCTCCTGCACATGGATCAGCGGACCGGGAGTCTGGCCGTTGAAGGAGAAGGTGCGGAAGGTCTGCTTGTCGACCAGCTTGAGGATCGTATCCTCGACAGTCATTGAGAAATGACGGGTCTCCGCAGATGCCGTGGGCGGACTAACGACATATAACGCGACACTTGCGGCAAAGGTGAATTTAGCGAGATGCGCGCGCAGGGCACAGTGTTGCAGGATCATGGACATAACATGCATTTCACATTGATGTTTTTTGATAAACCGCTATCAGCGGCGATCGGAAGCGGCGGCCTGCTTATCCGTCAGGCATCCAGTTGTGCTGACGCCGATGGTGCTGGACAGCCCTGACGATCATGATGCGCAAACCCAACCCCTTAAACTGACAACAACCGGTTCGTGCCATCTTCTGAGCCATAAAGCAATATATAAAATATATCTTTTTCAAAATCGCTGATGGAAAACCTAATAAAACAGCAATAGCGCTGGGGTTTTCCCAAATATCTTGCGCCGAAATTGAACGATGAAGTCTCATCACCTGCAGCACGACTACATCCCGGAGGTACAGAGAGCTTGCAGCGTAAGTTGGGTGATGCCGACCTCCTGCGCAGCAGCCGGCATCACCATCCATAGCCGGTCGTTCCACATCTGATCGCTTCCCACCGTCCGCATCAGGCCCACCCACTTGACCAATGCCGGCTTTGCCTTGCCGTTCTGCAGCAACCAAAGCCCCATATAGAATCGCGCAATAAGATCGTTGGGATCGCTGCGGAGTGCGAACTCGAATTCGGCCTTGGCGCGATCCGATATCAGACCGCCATCCGACAGCGCGAGCGCCTCCCCCAATGCAACATGAAGCACGTTGTTGTCCTGATCATGCTGAATCGCCCGCTCAAGCATCGGAATACTGAACCGGGCAAGACCGACCTGCAGCAATGCGCCACCCGCGATCGCCCAGGATTGGCTCGGATCCTTCGCAGCCATGAGCTTCGGCAAATCGGACAGGCCTTCGAGCGGCACCGGCGGCATAGTAGCTGCGCTATTCAGCGACACGGTGACATGGTGGGTCGTGAGGGGCGGCAAATGCGTGAACCAAAGAGCGACGGCTATACCGACCGCAACTCCAGCGACGGAGGACACGATGCACAACCTCAACCAGCCTCTGGAAGGCTTTTGATTAATAAATGCTTTCCTCATGCCCCGACGCCACGGATAGATCAAATTTCTGAGCTCTTATGCGACGCGGGTAAACATGTACTGCAAATGTATGTTTGTACAGACTCAAAATCTGCAAAACACAAAAATTCATGTACCGTCGTGACGTGCCGGCAGCAGATTCTGAGCCCCAGCATGACTGTGGTGATATCGGTGCTATGGGCTTTTGGGGCTGCTTGGGTAAGAAAGCACGGCGCTGAAGCAATCACGCGATGACATCGATCGATGGATGCGCATCGCGGACGGCACTGGACCGTACGCCTCTAACGCCTCAGCCGAAAGCGTTCTTGCGTAGCCGCATCAGACGAAGGCAACGACGCGCGGCAATCCGCATGACGTTCGATATGATTTCAAACCTGAAAAGTCGTTCTGCACCGCAGCTCAACCACGCGGCGAACCAAAACCGTCATGCTGCTGCTGTTTGTCGATATCCTACGGCAACGCCGGATCACGGACAGATTCATGCGACCGGCGGAATCCCGAAGTCTTTCGGGTTAAGGACAAGATCGGCGAGCGTATAGCGATCGAGTGTCCCGGTGAATGCGGCCAGTGCTTCCTTCAACGGCGCTCGCAGGCGACAGCGCGGCGAAATCGGACAACGGTTGTTCGCTGAAAAGCATTCCACAAGCGCGAAATCCGGCTCGGTCGCGCACAAAACGTCGCCGAGCTTGATCTTGTTCGGCCGCTTGGCAAGCGTAAGCCCGCCCGACCTCCCGCGCACGGCTTTGAGATAGCCAGCGCGCGTGAGCTGATTTGCGACTTTCATGAGATGAGTACGCGAGATGCCGTAAACACCCGCAGTCTCTTCAATAGTAATCAACCGATCACTGTGGGTAGCCGCATACATCAGCAGGCGAAGTGTGTAGTCGAAAAAGCTTGTCAATCGCATCGGTGTTCCGCCGCCGGCAAATCGCATGACCAAAAATTATGAAGATACCCGAAAAGATGAACTTGTCTGGTGCCTTTAGCAAGTCCGTACACAGCAAGCCTTCGTGTCCGGGCCGCTGTTCGGCAGCGTGCCGTTATCGCAACGGGCCTTTATGCGAGAGCTGCCGGGCTATTCTCGGGAAGCAGCCGTACGAGTGAAAGGACTGGGTTGGATCCAACCTTCTGTTCCGAGAAGGACGCGCTTGGAGACAGCTCGGATAGATCCCTACCCGTCGCGGAACTTCGGATGCGAGCCGCACCTCCACAATGCAAGCTGCTTCACCAACTTGGCCGGCTAAGTCACACCCGCCCGAATCCTCGAGTAAAGTCCTCCCCAGAGTCACCGCGCCAGTTCATGTCAGGTGACTTGTCCTAATTCGGAAAGCCGCCATCCGAGGGATCTCTACGCTGGTTCCAGTTTGAATTTCGAACCATCGTTTCTGCAATTCTGCAATGATTTTGCTCATGCCGGAAATGTGATCGGGATCCAGAGGATTTGGCGGAACGAAGTACAAATGGTGATGTTGGGCCCAAAATGCACAGTCCGACTTTGAGGAGCCTTTCATGTGCGACTATAGCCTGCATCACGTCTCCTCGCGGCCTGCCAAGGTCGCCGATAAACTGGTTACGATGGAACTTGCAAGGTCAAAAGCGCGTGGCTTTGCCGCCGTGGGCGAACTTGGCTCCAAGCTCGTCATTCACGACAGTCCACCCGAGATGGCAGTCTGCCTGTTACCCGGAACAGAACTCGCCTTCGACGATGATGTCCAATACGATCGCACCTTCCATTTTAGCCTTTTTGGCACGAGAATTTTCGGAAAGGCCCATGTAGATCACAAGGTCGCAAGCTTTCGACAGGTCGATACGAACGATCCGTACGTTCAGCACGATGCGTTGGAATTCCCGGATGGGCAAGTTCTGAAGATCAACCGGCTGGTGCCGGGCCAAATTGCTAAGGTACTGCAATTACCGGTGGCGGCACCGCACGATGAGCACGAGCACGTTGGCGCTAGACCTGCTGTCCACGATTCGCGCCTCGTCTTGGATCGGGCTTCGGCCAGATCGGGAATAGCGTCGATCCTGGTACCGAGCGAAAGCACGGTAATGTTGTGGGACACTCTCCGCGGCACGGCCATCAGACTCCAGGGCGCGTTGGCGCAGTCATTCCAGCGTTTGACCGCACACAAGCAGCATCTTGAGGCCGCGCTGCCTGCAGATATCGATGCAGACTTCCAGAGCGGCATGCCCATGGCGACGTTGTCAAAGAAGTCCGCAGATCAGAGGCCGGAGGAGAAGGCCAAGGTCAAGTCTGCTGCGTAGAGCTGCTTAGTCGGCGTTAAGAGGCCGATTGAGCCGATTGAAAGGTGGACGCAGGCTTTGTGGTGACGCTGCACCAGAAGGTGTTCGCGCCGAGCGTGACAAGGCACAGCATCGGCAACGCAGGCGTTGCTCGCACGATAGCCAGCAAGGCCGTGGCCCATATCGCTACGGATCGCGTGTAGATGACGTTCCGGCTTCAGCTGAACCCGGAACCGACTGTGTTCAGCAGCAGGACCGGCAACGCATAAGCACCGCCACAAGAACGAACCCACAAAAGATAGAAGCCAAGAACATAAAGAAAGAAACCAAAGAAAGAACGAAGCGATAGGAACGAATAGGACGGGAAGGAGCACGACACATGGATATCCGAGCTCAAGTTTCGATGGTGTTTCACTTGGATAAGTGCATCGGCTGTCACACCTGCAGCATCGCGTGCAAGAATATCTGGACCGATCGCAAGGGCACAGAGTACATGTACTGGAACAACGTGGAGACCAAGCCGGGTACGGGATACCCGACACGTTGGGAAGACCAGACCAAATACCGCGGCGGCTGGGTGGTCGACGGCCAGAGGCAGAAGAACCTGCGGCTGCGGCTGCAGGGCAAGTGGGGCACGCTCACCAACATCTTCTATAACCCCTATCTGCCGACGCTCGACGACTATTTCGAGCCATGGACCTACGACTACCAGAACCTGATCAACGCACCTTTGGCCGATGAGCAGCCGACGGCACGCGCCATCTCGATGGTCACCGGCAAGTACATGGACACCATTGAGGCGGGTCCGAACTGGGACGACGACCTCGGCGGTTCGCAGGTCTACGCGAACAACGATCCGAACTTCGACGGCGCCTCCGACGAGGAAATGCGTCAGATCAACGAGATCAACAGCACGGTGTTTTTCTATCTGCCGCGCATCTGCAATCACTGTCTCAATCCGGGCTGCGTCGCGGCGTGTCCGCAAGGCGCGCTGTACAAGCGCGGCGAGGACGGCGTCGTGCTGGTGAGCCAGGAGCGCTGCCGTGCATGGCGCATGTGCGTCTCCGGTTGCCCGTACAAGAAGACCTACTTCAACTGGTCGACCGGCAAGGCCGAGAAGTGCATCCTGTGCTATCCGCGTCTTGAGAGCGGCCAGCCCCCGGCATGCTTCCACTCCTGCGTGGGACGTATCCGGTATATCGGTCTGGTGCTTTACGACGCTGATGCGATCGAGGAGACCGCCAAGGCGTCGCAAGACCAGCTGGTGATGGCGCAGCGGAACATCATCAAGGATCCCTTCGATCCGGAGATCATCGCGGCCGCCAGAGCCAACGGGATTCCCAGTGCGAAGATCGCTGCGGCCCAACAGTCGCCGGTCTACCAGTTCGTCAAGAAGTGGGGCATCGCGCTGCCGCTGCATCCGGAGTTCCGCACGCTGCCGATGCTGTTCTACGTGCCGCCGCTGGGGCCGGTTCTCGCCAAGGTAGAGAACGGTGTGTACGACAACATTGCTTCGGAAGCGCGGTTGGGACCGCTGATGAGTTCGCTCGAGCGGTCGCGCGTATCACTTCGCTATATGGCGAGCCTGTTGTCGGGCGGCAATGAAAACATCATCCGCGACGTCTACAAGAAACTGGTCGCGGTTCGCGTGTACATGCGCTCGAAGAAGGTCAAGGATATCCCGCAGGAGGAGGTGCAGCGAGCGCTGGCCGAAGGCAAGACCACCGCGGCCGAGGTCGAGGCGATCTGGCGGCTGACGTCGATGCCGACCTTCGAGGAGCGCTTTGTGGTTCCGCCGATGGAGCGTGAGACAGCGGTTGATGCGCTGTTCCCGCAGCTCGATCCGGTCTCGCACAACTATCCTATTCGCAGAGGCGCAGTCGGCGTCGGCTTCCACACCGATCCGGCGAGAGGACCGTAGCCCTCTTCGAACGACGGGGCGCGAGACAGCGGTTGGTTTTCGGATGGCCAACCGAGTCTCGCGCAGCCGCCCGGCTCGCGAAGGCGTAGTCGGTGCCGTGAGTCGCTTTGGGCGCCGCGCAGGTCGCGATCTGTTGGCCTACCGGCCCCTCGCAGCCATTACCTGCAGCCATTACCTCATGACAAAACGCAGAGCTTCACTGGCCGGAATATATCCGTCGGCGGGCGCTGATCTTAACAACTGAAATTCTCGTGATGATGTTGGCGCGTCAATACCGCTGCCAAAGGTTCCGTCAAATGACGGTGATCAAACCGGAATCGCGGAACCCCTTCCTCTCTCCCACATTAATTACCCGGACGGGCCTTTGGCCGGGTGCCGTCCACCTTAGTTCCCGACTTGGCCCGCTGTTCCCTTTGGCGGGCCTTTCTTTGCGACAAAATTCCGAACAAAATAGACCTGATCAATGGCCGGCGCGAGCAGCGTGCAGCGGCTTCTAAATTATCGCGACAAAAGTTTCTCTTTTACCAGGTGTGTCAACTTCTCATATCCACTCTTCGTAAGGTGGAGCAGATCTTCGCGATAATTTGCGCAAGGCACGCCACTTTGGCAGGCGATTGTTGCCGCATCTACGGCACGGTAATTAGGGACTTCCTTCTGCCTCGAAAGAAGTGATGCGTTCACTTCCGAAATTATTTCAGCGGCTCCCTGCATATTCTGGCCGCGTGGAAGGATGAGAATTTGAACAAGTCGAGACTTGGGCCACAAGCGGCTGATTTGTTCAAAAAGATGCCCAAAAGCCATCTCAATGCCGCAGGGTTTATCCAAATATACGTTGTTCGTGCCGACCAGCAGTATCACGACTTTAGGCTGGATTTGTTTCAGCTGGTGCGCCGATGAGGTTAACAACCACAGTGTATTTTGAATGCGATCTCGACCGACTCCCAAATTGACCACAGGCGTTCCATTGGCCAGGGAAGCAGACAAATCTACCGGCCACGCCTGGATAAGGGAATCACCGATGAGCACCACGTCAGCCTTCTGCGGAAGGTTCGCAATATTGTTCAGATGTCGGCGAAGCGCATTGGCGGAGTCAGGAATGACAGGCGTCGATGCGATCTGTTTATCGACTTGGTCGCAAGTCAGTGAGGCCGCGCCGGATGGCAGCGTCGTCGCTTCAAGGATTGACAATGCGACGCAGGAAATTCGAACGTGACGCATTAGGAAGGGCTCTTTGGAAAGGTCCATAATGTCGACCAAAGTCGCGCTCTTGGGGCAATCCAACAGCATCCTCAAGGATGGCTTCTTCAATAAGTTCCTGGAGAAGCATCAGCCCATTGAAGTGACGGCAATGGGACGAATTGGCGCCAGTCCTTCGCTGCTAGGCCCATATTTCGCAAAAGAGTCATTCTTTGGGGGATCCGAGTTTTGCATCATTGACATGTGCGTGATCGATTTCTCGCTTTTGTCTGGAGGCGCAATCGGTTTGTATGACATCTCAAAGTGGATTGAGTGGGTTTGTCACAGCGCAAAAAGAGCCGGTTGCGAGCCAATTTTCGTATGCATTCCGGTACATCCTGCCAACCATTCGGAGTTGCTCATATCCAATTGCATTTCATTGATTGAACGAAACGAGTGGTTTTATCTGGATGTTCGCGGGTGTATTGCGCGTCTTGTCGAGCGCACCGGTCGCACACCAGGCGAGCTCTATAGGGACCCTAGCCGCCCTGGGCCAGAACTCTCGGAAGCGATTGCCGATAGCCTCGCGCAGATTATCGACGAGATACGACATACGCCAATGAAGGCTGTGAGCAGAACATTTCCGGTAAGTCGATTTGACGTCCTTAATCTGCAAGGACTGCTTTCTGCCGCTCAGGCGAACTATTTGAGTTCTCTACTTGACTTTAAGGGAGTCCGTCTGGAGCGAGGGAAGGCTTATCAGTTAACCGTGGGAGGTATCACAGGTGTGAGCGGCCTCATGCTCAATTCTGCCGCGTGCAAAGGCGTTCTTGAGATCAATGGCGACCGAAAATTTTACAAGAATCTTCGCCTTCGGCCGTATCACCCGACCCGTTTCGAAGCCAGGCTTGTACCGATCTGCAAGCCTCTGCGCGACAACGGAGGACTCCTGAAATTTTCACTCGTCGACAGCTCTATCAAGGAGAGCGACATCACATTTCATAGCGCCAAGACGGATGAAGATAATTCAGGTTTCGTGGAAATAGCCGATATCGTCGTGGAGCGAGGTTACGATCTTCTCACCTATTCCTCAAGGCGGCCCGCCACATCCTAATCATCATGACTCAAGTGACCGAGTAGTTGGCCTTAAGCGAGGCGAGCCGCTTTTGCAAACGGCGCGGTTAGCCTTGAGTGTTTGATAATTTCTTCTGGCGCGCCGCCGATCGTAACCTGAGCATCGCCTCGAGCTTCATCGCCATGCGTGAGGGCGTTGACGGGCTCGATGCTGGTGCAGGGCCACGTCCGCCGCCTCTACCTCCCTCTCGACTCCCCGCCCAAGAAAAGGGCATGATCCGTTCGATTGATCGCCCTCCCCGCCATCTCATCCGAAAGCCTCCAATGGACGTAATGAATAGCCCCGACAAACTGAGCGTTGTCACCGTGATGGCTTCGCGTCCGTTGATCCGACCTGATGGTCGCTACGCCATTGAGTTGACGACGATCGAACTTGGCGCCATCGCATTCGAGGTCGATGAGCGGGCGCTTTTCGCATTGCGCCAAGCCATCGGTGAAATCGAGACCGAGATGAAGCGCAGGCCCGGACGGGCTTAGTTGAACCCTCCGAAGCCATCCGACGCCTCTGGCTTCGCGGATTCAGAGGTTTGCAGCCGGATTGACCATCCAGCATCGGCCGCTCCTTTTTGTTTACCCGGCATGAACCTTTTCGACCTGCCGCAGACATATGGGTGACCGGCGCTACATTCTTTCTCCAATCAATTCGATTCCCAAAACCGGCAGGGCCGCCCTATTTGGCGGCCCGTTCTTATTCGGGGACATGGGAAAGAACGCCGGTAGCAAACTGGTAGCAATGAAACCACTTTGCCTGGCCGACGAAATCCAGTTGAAACATTGAGTAGGCTACCGTCCCCAAAAACATAAGGGGAAGCGTCATGATGGAAGCCACAATCGCCGCGCTGCTATTCGTCAGCGCCGCTGTATTCTTTGCTCACGCATACGACGCCCTCCAAAAGGATTGATGGTGGGCACGTCGGAGCCGTAGCCCATAGCGCCGCCGACGGCGCAACGTCGTCGAGCTTTCTGGGCCTAAGAAATCCAAGCGGCTTCCCATCCGCTAGCCGCCGCGAGCTTCTTGAGCATTCGCGCGATTCCATTTCCTTGCGCCACCAATGGGCCCTCGTTGCCCGCCGCTCGTCCAATTCCAGCCTTTTTTCTGATCGCTTAATCGTCTGTGAATTCCGTTGCCTGTCGGACCTTCTGTTGCGGGAGATATTCTTGCTGGAGCGACGAAAAGCGGTTCGAAACCGGACTTTCAAGGGTGCCTCAATCGAGTTCCGTGGCGGCGCAATCGACTGCACGGTCCGGAACCTTTCCGAAAAAGGCGCGACGCTCGACGTCGCCACCCCGGTAGGAATTCCAGATCAATTCACCCTTCAAATCAAGGGCGGCCAGACCCGTAAGTGCCACCTGGTCTGGCGCAAGGAAACGCGGATTGGAGTCGAGTTCGACTAGTCTTCCGTCCTGAAAGGTTGAATATGACTAAGATTGTCTACAACGACTGCCTTGGTGGATTTGGCCTCAGCTATCGTGGCGTCATGCGATACGCCGAAATCAAGGGCGTGAAGCTATTCGCCTTCACAGACAAACGGGATGAGAACGGAATCATCCAGCTTCGTGATGCAAAGACTCGCGTTACGTCGCCAGAAGAGGCCTTCTCAATCTATTACTACACATCCGAAGACCCATCGGATGATAACTATTTCAATGCGAACGGCATTGATCGTACCGATCCGGCGTTGGTGCGGGTCGTAGAAGAGCTTGGCAGCGTCGCAAATGGGATGTGCGCAGACCTGCACATCGCTGAATTGCCATCCAGGGCACTTTATCGCATCGATGAGTACGATGGTCGGGAGTCTGTGAAGACGAACTATGACTATGAGTGGAATATTGCACCGTGACCCTCAGCCGAGCCTAGGGAGGATCAGGCGCCGCAATTCGCTTCCAATCGACCTTCTTCGATCTCACCGGCTTGCCAACCTTGTCTTCGGGCCACGCCGGCGCAGGGTCGCGTGCCCCGAGATCGGCTTCGCAGTCTCGGCACAGAGACTGCGAGCGATCAGGGAACCCATTCGACGACGCCGAGTTGATCGTGATCGAAACGCGGAGAAACAGGCATGGCACAGATCCTGCGGCCGCGACGACCCCCTCTGCGAGCAGGGTATCCATTACCCTGAAGGTCAACGGCACCACGACCGCCCTCGAGATCGAACCCTGGACGACCCTGCTTGATCTGCTGCGCGAGCGTCTTCACCTCACAGGCACTAAAAAGGGCTGCGATCACGGCCAGTGCGGCGCCTGCACGGTGCTGCTGAACGGGCGGCCCGTCAATTCCTGTCTAACGCTCGCGGTCACGCGGAACGGCGCCGAGATAACCACGATCGAGGGCATTACCCGCGACGGCGCGCTTCACCCGGTGCAGCAGGCCTTCATCGACCACGATGCCTTCCAATGCGGCTATTGCACGTCAGGCCAGATTTGTTCGGCGGTCGGTCTCATTAACGACGGCAGAGCCAGAACGCCAGACGAGATTCGTGAAACCATGAGCGGCAATATCTGCCGCTGCGGCGCCTATCCCAATATCGTCGCGGCCATCCAGGAGGCGATGAAAGCGACATGAACCGCTTCCAGTATCACAGCGCTGGCGATATTGCCGATGCGCTCGAGCAGATCGTCGGTGGGGGCTCGGCGAAGTTCATCGCCGGTGGCACCAATCTGGTCGACCTGATGAAGTATGACGTTGAACGCCCGGAACGCCTGGTCGATATTTCACGGTTGCCGCTCAAAGACATTGAAGAAACGGCGAACGGAGGCCTTCGCATCGGCGCATTGGTCCCGAACTCGGACCTCGCCTGGCACCCCGTCGTCAAAGATCGCTATCCTCTGCTGTCGAGCGCGATCCTCGCCGGCGCTTCGACCCAGTTGCGCAACATGGCTTCGACCGGCGGCAACCTATTGCAACGGACACGCTGCCTTTATTTCTACGACGTTGCCACGCCATGCAACAAGCGTGAGCCCGGCACAGGGTGTTCGGCGATGGGCGGCATCAATCGCATCAATGCCATTCTCGGGACCAGTGATGCCTGCATCGCTACGCATCCATCCGACATGTGCGTGGCGCTGGCGGCGCTGGACGCGATGGTCCATGTTATGGGTCCGAATGGCGAGCGCATAATCGCCATAACCAATTTCCATCGCCTGCCCGAAGATACGCCTGAGCGCGATACCAACCTTGGCCCGGATGAAATCGTCACGGCGGTCGAACTCCCGCCCCGTGGATTCCGCACGAACTACACCTATTTGAAGATCCGCGATCGGCTATCCTACGCATTCGCGCTGGTGTCCGTCGCCGCGGCGCTCGAGATCGACGGCGACAGGATCCGCGAAGCCCGGCTCGCTCTCGGCGGTGTTGCCCACAAGCCATGGCGCGATCCGGCCGCTGAAGCGGCACTTTCCGGGCAGTCGCTTGATCGGCATGCTTTCGCCGAAGCCGCCGACATCATTCTGCGCAAAGCCAAGGGTTTTGGTCACAACGACTTCAAGATCGACCTCGCGCGTCGCACCGTTGTCCGAGCGTTGATGCAGGCGGCGCACGGCACGCCCCAATCGCAGTCGGACAAGAGGGTCGCTTGAACAGCCATGGCGCGCAGACGCAAACCGAGCGTTTCTCGCGAAGGCGGCATCATCAGTCGTCGCAGCGTGCTGCAGGGCATAGCTGTGATCAGCGCCTTCGGAGGAAGTGAGCCGGGATCGTGTGCAACCGCAGCAGAGATCAGTCAGTCGAGCAAACCCATGACAAATTATATCGGGACGGCCGCATCCCGCATCGATGGCCGCGACAAGGTCACCGGCGCCGCGCGATACGCTGCAGAGTTCGACGCACCCAATCTTGCTTATGCCAGCGTGGTGACGTCGTCCGTCGCCAGGGGCCGCATCTCGCGCCTCGATATCGGCAAGGCGACCGAGGTGGCCGGTGTCATCGCTGTGGTCACGCACCAAAATCGCCCGCGCATGGCGGATAACGACAAGGCTTACGAGGACGATGTCGCGCCTGATGGTTCGCCGTTCCGCCCGCTCTATGACGATCGCATCAAGTTCAACGGCCAGCCGATCGCGCTGGTGCTTGCGGAAGACATCGAGACCGCTACCTATGCGGCCTCCCTCGTGAGCGTTGCTTATGAGGAAGAGGCGCACGTCACCGACTTCAAGCGGCAGCGCGACAATGCCGTTACTCTCAAGGCTCCCGCCAAGCCGCGCGGCGACGCCGCCGCTGCGTTCGCTGGTTCCGAATTCCGGCACGAGGCCGACTACTCCACTCCGATCGAACACCACAACCCGATGGAGCTGTTCGCATCCACCGCTATCTGGCAGGACGGGCGGCTGACGGTCCATGACAAGACGCAAGGGGTCCAGAACGTCCAGCATTACCTGTGCAGCGTATTTGAATGCGAGGTTGACGTTATTCGCGTCGTCTCTCCCTTTGTCGGCGGCGCGTTCGGCTCCGGTCTGAGGCCTCAGTATCAGGCTGCACTGGCCGTACTTGGAGCGCGCGCGATCAAGCGCTCCGTACGCGTGGTGTTGACACGTCAGCAAATGTACGCCGTCGGCTATCGGCCGGCGATGATCCAGCGCATCCAGCTTGGCGCTACGACAGCCGGCACCCTGAACGCGATCGGCCACGATGCCATGACCTCAACCTCACAATACGAGGACTTCCATCGCAATGAGACCACATGGTCCGCCCTGCTCTACAGGAGCAACACAGCGCGTTACCGCCATGGGCTCGTTCGGCTTGACCTTCCAACAAGTTGCGATATGCGCGCGCCCAGTGCGGCAACGGGCGTGTATGCGCTCGAGGCGGCGATGGATGAACTGGCGGTCTCTCTCAGGATCGACCCGCTTGAACTGCGGCTGCGATGCTACTCCGATCGCGATCAGATCAGCGACGTGCCTTTCAGCAGCAAGAATCTGCGCGCGTGCTATCGCCAGGGCGCGGATGCCTTTGGCTGGAGCCAACGCGATCCGACGCCTCGCGCGATGCGCGACGGCAGCGAGTTGATCGGCTGGGGCATGGCGACCGGCGTCTGGGAAGCTTTGCAGGTGCCGATCACCGTCCGCATCGTCCTCACTGCAAACGGTCATGCCGAGGTCTCCTGCGCGACCTCCGATATCGGCACCGGCACATACACCATCATGGCGCAGGTCGCAGCCGATATGCTCGGCCTGCCGATTGACGACATCTCCATCAAGCTGGGTGATTCGACGCTCCCACAATCCCCGGTCGAAGGCGGCTCATGGATTGCGGCCTCGGTGTCCAACGGCATCGTCACCACCAGCGACGCGATCCGCAGCGAACTCTTGAAGCTGGCGCAACAAATGCCCGACTCGCCGCTCGCAGGCCTCAATACCAGCGGCGTCGTGCTCGCCAACGGCCAGATCGCGGCCAAGGCGAACGGCGGCAATGCTGTTTCGATGGCCGAGGTGATGCGCTCTGGTGTGATCCGCGTCACTCGCATCGTTAGCGCGGTGGCGGCTGGACGAATCCTCAACCCCAAGACCGCACGCAGCCAGATAATGGGCGGCGTGGTCTGGGGCATCGGCATGGCGCTGCACGAAGAGACGCTGATCGATGACCGCTTCGGCCGGATCATGAACGCCAACATCGCGGAGTATCACGTGCCGGTGAATGCCGACGTTCATGACATCGAGGTGATCTTCGTCGACGAACAGGACGACATCGTCAATCCGATGGGGATCAAAGGATTGGGAGAAATCGGCATCGTCGGCGTTGCGGCCGCAATCGCCAACGCCGTCTATCACGCGACAGGCGTGCGGGTACGAGATCTTCCGATCACAATCGACAAGCTGAATCGTAGTACCTGAAGCAGGATCGCCAATAACGACCGAGATCCCGATCGACATCGGCTTCGCTTCGCGCACCAAGTCAGGTATTGCCCAGCGGATAATCCGGGATGGCTGGTTGGCGCGGCAAATCTCACCCGATGGCGCGAGAAAAACGCATGATGAATTTGGCGCCGTGACCGGGACCATCCTCGACAGCGATGCTCCCAAAATGGGCTTCCACGATCTTCTTGACGATGGGCAATCCCAAACCTGCACCTCCACCCGCACGCGACGATCGGCGCCAGAACCGCTGGAAAATCAATTCACGATCCGTGAGCGGCACACCGTCGCCATTGTCGATGACACTGATGGATCCGCCCGGGTCAACGATGATTTCAATGGCGGTACCCTCGGGCGTGTGATGAAGAGCATTTTCGACGAGGTTTCGTGTCGCGCGCCGGATCATCTCCGCGTTTCCCTTGATGAGTACAGGCTCATCGACGCACGTCAATTCGATGCTTTTGCCTCGCTTCAATGCCAGTGGCGCGATGAACTCCGCAACCTCAACACAAACCTCGTGAAGATCTGCGATACTCTCGGGATCGATAACGGCTGTCTCAAGCTCCGTCGCATCGAGCAACTGACTTACGACCCTGCTCATATTCTCGACGTCGCGCCCCAAGGCACGGCTCGCATCGCTATGCGGGAGAGTCTCGATTCGCGTGCGGAGAATGGCAAGTGGCGTTCGTAGTTCATGCGCGGCATCGGCGGCAAACTCACGCTGGCTGCGGAAACCGAGTTCCAGTCGATCGAGGGCCTGATTGACGGCTTCCACGAGAGGCAAAATCTCGAGAGGCATGTCGTCGGTCGGCAAGCGGACATCAAGACGCGTCGGGCTGATATGCTTCGCGCGGTCTGAGGCCTTGAACAGCGGCTTGATCGCCAAACGGAAAATGATGATGTCTGCACCGAGCAGGAGCAGCAGAACGGGAACAATGATCCAGACGACCTGCTGCAGGAAGTTGGCGAGAACATCGTCGACGATCACGTCGCGATGTGACAATTTCTCCGTGACTTGTATCCAGACGGGATGGCCGTCAATTTCCTTGCGGGCGCTAGCTCCGGCAATCGTCGTTGCTCCGCCCGGGGTTCGCTCTTTGTGTGGCACGATCCCGGTCGCGTTCGGATCGATGGCAAAGAGCGGTTGCTTATTCGCGCGCGATGAGAAAATTACTGTACCCTTGTCGTCAATGATCGCATACGCGTATCGACCGTAAGTATCAGAATACTGATCGCGGACGCCATCAGGAAGGCGCAGAGACCATCCACCCGTCGACGACGGCGCCAGGTGGCTGACAAAATTCTCGATCTGAGCCGCCATCGTGCTCAGCTGAAGTTTTGCGACGTCCGACGCCAGCGACCAGTGCAGCACGAACCGCAGGAGAACCGCCGCAACAATCACCACGACGACATGAAGAGCGACGATGCGCGACAGCATGGATTTTCGAAGCGGCACCTAGTCGCTCTCCATCATCACATAACCAACTCCCCGAATGGTGGTGATCCTGACCTTTGCGCCGATATCGAGAAGCTGCTTGCGCAGGCGATGCACATAGACCTCGACGGCATTGGAAGCGACATCTCCGGTGAGGCCGAAGATCTGGTCTTCGAGAAGTTTTTTGGAGACGACGCTACCCTTCCGGCGCAACAGCAATTCGAGTACCGCAATTTCTCGAGCAGAGAGATTTTGCGGCTTCATGTCGACAAACGCCTGTCGGCCTTCAGTGTCGAACGTCACGTTCGAAAGCCGTAATGAACTGCCAAGCAACTGTCCCGGGCGCCTGAGGAGCGCCTCGAGCCGCGCCACCAGTTCGTCAAAGGCGAAAGGCTTGACAAGATAGTCGTCTGCTCCGCTCCGGAGGCCGTTAACGCGATCCTCCACCCCGCCGCGTGCAGTGAGGACGAGCACTGGAATGGGGTCTTTGCGATGCCGCAGTTCGCGAAGGATCGAAAGCCCGTCGCCATCAGGCAAACCCAGATCCAGAATTAACGCGGCATAACGGGTCGTTCCAAGCGCGCTAAATGCGTCCGACACGCTGGCCAGAAGATCGATCTCATAGCCAGCCGCCTGCAACCCCTTCGCCAGAAGGTCAGCCAGTTCTTCGCTATCCTCCACAATCAGGATTCTCATGGGATGGCCTCTTTGATCCGCCTGTTGCCCTGGTTGGGATCAGACGGGCAGATGCTGGCGTCATTCCGATCTCGCGGAAGTCCGATTGTAAGCTGTGTGTAAGGTAGCTGTCATAATCGTCGCTGTAAGGCTGTCGTAAGAGGCAACTCCTATACCAGATATGCCGTGCATCGGGATCAGTGCTCATCAGCAAAATCGCCAGAGCCGGCAAGATCTTGAGCCAAAATCATCGATTCCTGACGAAGCGGGCTGCCCTGGGACGTCCGGCAGAGCACGAGGAAGTGGAGATACCAAGTCATGCTTCGTCTTGTGTCACTCTGGCGAGCGTGGACAATCCCGCGGACCGTCATCGGCCTGATGACCGCATTGGCCATGATTGCCGCGGCCGCGATCGTTCTGAAGGTCGATCGTGGCAGCGCCACCCGCAATTCCACTTTGGACAGTGAAATCAGGCGGCCGGACGGAAAGCTCCGCCTCACAGCATCGCAATGGGGCACCGTGACGGTGCAGCCTGTCGAGCAACACGCATTTCGCTCTGAATTTCGCACGGAAGGCAAGATCGCAATCGATCAGAACCGGTCTACCCGGATCTTTCCGCCCTACGCGGGCCGGGTGACAAAATTGATGGCTGCTCCCGGTGATGACGTTCAGAAAGGGCAGCTTCTTTTTGTGATCGCGGCGGCGGACTCCGTCGACGCCCAGAAGGATTTCGTTGTTGCTTTGACGACCCGGAACAAAACGATTTCCCAGGTCAACCTCGCGCAGACAGTCGAGCGAAGGATGTCGACCCTGGCCAAGGACAAGGCAGCGTCGCAGAGAGAATGGCAGGAGGCCCAGGCCAATCTCACCGCTGCGGAGAACGATTCTCGTTCTGCGGAAATCGCCCTTCAGGCGGCGCGCAACCGGTTGCGGCTGGTCGGAAAAACCGATGCGGAAATTGAAGCCTTCGAGAAAATGGGCGCGCTCACGCCCGATGCTCCGGTTTACGCGCCGCTGGCTGGGACCGTTCTGCAACGCAAGATCGGCCCGGGACAGTACGTCAGTGCCGGCGCAGGCGATAGCGATCCGGTGTTCTTGATCGGAGATACGTCGAAGGTCTGGATCGTGGCCTATGTGCGCGAGACCGATGTCGCCAAGGTGCGAATCGGCGAGCGGCTGACATTCAAGGTGCTGACCCAGCCAGACCGTTTGTTCGAGACGCGGATTGACTACGTTGCGCCGGGAATTGATCCGGATAGCCGTCGCCTTCTGGTCCGGGCCAGCGTCGACAATGCGGACGGGCTGCTCAAACCCGAGATGTTTGCGAGTGTCACGATCGTCACCAGCGAAGGGGCACCGACGCCGGCCGCGCCTCTGGAGGCGGTGATCTATGAAGGCAGCAACGCACGGGTTTGGGTTGTCGGTGACGACCAATCGGTCGAATTGCGTCAGATCACGCCTGGACAATCAGACGGTCGGATGATCCAGGTGCTCGACGGACTTCGTCCGGGTGAGAAGATCGTCACGCGCGGCAGCCTGTTCATTGACCGAATAACGGCTTCCAAACAAACCTGACGAATACAGGTAATTCGCAATGATCCATCCGGTCGTCGCGTTTGCATTGAGGCAGCGCGTTCTGATGCTGGTCATGTTCATCATGACGCTGGCCGGCGGGATCGCTGCGTTCAAGGTTCTGAATATCGAGGCCTATCCCGATCCAGTTCCGCCCATGGTGGATGTCATCACCCAAAGCGCGGGACTCTCGGCCGAAGAGATCGAGCGCTACATCACGATCCCGATTGAAACACAGCTCTCCGGCGTGCCGAACCTCCAGGTGATGAGAACGATTTCTCTTTACGGCCTGTCGGACGTCAAGCTGCAGTTTACTTATGTCTATTCCTACGACGAGGCGCTCCAGCAGGTTCTCAACCGCCTGGCGCAACTCTCCGGCTTGCCGGATGGCGTCCAGCCCACCATCAGCCCGGTCAGCCCGATCGGTGAAATCTATCGCTACAGGCTGGTCGGTCCGCCAGGCTACAGCGTGCTGGATCTGAAGACCCTGCAGGATTGGGTTCTGCAGCGCCGTTTCCGCGCCGTTCCCGGCATTGTGGATGTCGTTGGATGGGGAGGGAAAACCAAGACCTTCGAATTGCAGGTAGACCTCGACAAGCTCATCGCACACGGCCTGACGCTGCCGCAATTGCTGCAGACGTTGCGTAGCAGCAACCTGAACGTCGGCGGTAACATCGTTAATCTCGGCACGCAGTCGGCTGTCGTTCGCGGTGTTGGCCTTATTCGGTCGGTCGACGACATCAACAACACGATGCTGACGCAAGTCGGCGGCAACCCGGTGCTCGTTCGTGACGTCGCGACAGTCATCATCGGACATCAGCCGCGCCTCGGCATCGCGGGGCAGGACAACGACGACGATATCGTCGAGGGCATCGTTCTGATGCGCCGTGGCCAGCAAAGCACCCCCACGATCGAGCGGGTGAAAGCGGAGGTCGAGCGCATCAACACCTCCGGAGTCCTGCCACCGGGCGTTCGAATCGAGCGCATCTACGACCGTCAGGATCTGATCGATACGACAACCCATACCGTTCTGCATAACATGCTGGTCGGCATTCTATTGATTTTTGCATTGCAGTGGCTGTTTCTCGGCAATCTTCGCAGTGCCTTGATAGTCGGAGCGACGATTCCGTTCGCGCTCTTTTTCGCCATCGGCATCATGGTTCTGCGCGGAGAGTCCGCCAACCTGTTGTCCGTCGGAGCAATCGATTTTGGCCTGATCGTCGATGCGACAGTCATCATGGTGGAGCGGATATTCCGGCAGCTTGGGCATGACGCGCCCTCTCCTTCACAGGCGGATGCCGACTCATCCGGGTTCAGCGGCAAGCTGCTCGCCATTTATACCGCGGCTACCAGCGTCAATCGCTCGATCCTGTTCGCGACCGGAATCATCATTGCCGGGTTTATTCCGCTGTTCACTATGAGCGGCGTGGAGGGGCATATCTTCGGTCCCATGGCGAAGACTTATGCATATGCCATTGCGGGAGGATTGATTGCGACGTTCACCGTGACTCCCGCGCTCAGTGCACTTCTGCTGCCTGAGCATGTCCAGGAAACTGAAACGTGGCTGGTGCGGACGCTCCATCGCTTTTACAGTCCAGTTCTGCGGCTCGCTGTCGCGAACCGGAGGCTCACGATCGTGCTGGCGCTGGCAATATTTATTCTAGCGGGCGTCGCGATGCGCTTCCTGGGATTGGAATTTCTACCCAAGCTCGAGGAAGGCAATCTTTGGGTGCGGGCCACCATGCCGGCTACGATTTCGCTTCAGGAAGGGAATGGCTACGCTAACCGCATGCGCAGGGTGATCCGCAGTTTCCCCGAAGTGGAAACGGTTGTCACCCAGCATGGTCGCCCGGATGACGGAACAGATGCCGCGGGCTTCTTCAATGTCGAGTTCTTCACACCGCTGAAGCCGATCAGCCAGTGGCGTCCCGGATTAAACAAGGAAAAACTGACGGACGAAATCCAGGCGCGGCTCAATGCGGAATTTCCAGGAACTGAATTCAATTTCTCGCAATACCTGCAGGACAATGTTGCTGAGCAGGTGTCAGGCGTGAAAGGCGAAAACTCGATCAAGGTATTCGGCAACGACTTGCAGGAACTGACGGATACGGCCGACAAGATCAAGGCGGTACTGGCCACTGTGCCGGGGGTGACGGATCTCGGCGTATTCACATCGCTCGGTCAGCCAACCATCCAGATCGATATCGACCGAGAGCGCGCCGCGCGCTACGGATTGTCGCCCGGCGATATCAATTCGACCATCCGCACCGCTGTCGGCGGTGAATCTGCAGGGAACGTCTACGAGCCGGGAAGTGATCGGCACTTCCCAATCGTCGTCCGGCTGGCCCCGCAATATCGTCAAAGCGCGGAAGCCATCAGCAAGCTGACGATCGGCGCATCGGGGCCAAAAGGAGTTACGCAGATCCCGTTGAGCGAGGTTGCGCGCATCCGGCTCGTCACAGGCCCATCATATATCTACCGTGAGCAGCAACAACGCTACTTGCCAATCAAGTTCAGCGTTCGTGATCGCGATCTGGGCAGCACCATCAAGGAAGCTCAACAACGGATCGCACAGGAAGTGCAATTGCCAGCCGGAACTCAGCTCCAGTGGGTCGGAGAATTCCGCAATCTGCAGGACGCGATTGGGCGGCTGCAAGTTGTCGTACCGCTGAGCCTCGCCATTATCGGGCTGTTGCTCTGGATCAATTTCACGTCCATGCGCGACATGCTGCTGGCAATGAGCGTCATCCCGATGGCCGTGATCGGCGGCATCTTTGCGCTGCTTGTGACTCACATTCCATTCAGCGTCTCGGCGGCTATCGGCTTCATCGCGCTGTTCGGCATTTCGGTGATGAACGGCATCTTGATCCTGTCGCAGTACAACCAACTCATCGGGTCGGGCCTGCAGCGAATCGACGCGATCATTCAGGCGGGTGAGACTCAAATGCGGCCGGTCCTGATGACGTGCGTCATCGCGGGAATCGGCTTGTTGCCGGCCGCGATGTCCACCGGAATCGGATCGCAGGTGCAGAAGCCGCTGGCGGTCGTAGTGGTCGGCGGAATGATGGTTGCTCCACTTGTCATCCTCGTCGTGTTGCCAACGCTGATCTCGCTATTTTCTCGTCGAAAAATGGTGGCTGAGGCTGCCGAATCGGCACTTGAACCGGCAGAATAGAAAATTGGCTCCGGTGAACGATTGTAGAAAAGGACAGGTGGTGCGGAGAAGCTGGCAGAAAGCATTAGCGTCCGGTTCTTGGGAAAGCGGATGCGCTCACCAGCGGTTCCATGTGCGCCTCTTGATCGTGTCCGGATTACTTTTCGTCTCGCAGGCGCTGACAGGTTGCGCGGTCGGGCCTGATTTCAAGCCTCAAGCGCCGCCGGAGACTACCAGCTACCTTTCCGACCCGGCCGGGGATCGTGTCCCGGGGCATCCGATTGTGCACAACGCGGAGATCCCACCCCAGTGGTGGGAGTTGTTTCGTTCTCCCGCGCTGAACCGCATCGTGGAAGACGGGATCGCGCACAATGCCGATCTTGCCGCTGCGGAGGCCGCTGTCAGGGTAGCGCAGGCTAACGCGCTGGCTCAGCGCGGCGCCCTCTTTCCCAGCGTGGCCGGTAATTTCGAATCTTCGCGCCAGCAGGTGCCGGTCGAGCTATCGTCTCCTCTCTCGTCGGGCGCAAACATCTTCAATCTGCACACTGGCCAGGTAACTGTTTCCTACATCGCCGATGTGTGGGGCGGGACACGTCGCATGGTCGAGTCCACTGACGCGCAAGCTGAAATGCGTGCGTTCCAGCGTGAAGCTGTCTATCTGACGCTGGCGAGCAACATCGCGCTCGCTGCGATCGAGGAAGGCCGGCTGCGCGGACAGATCGCGGCGACCCGTCGGGTCATTGGTCTGCAGTCCGAGGTCTTGAGGCTATTGAAGCGGCAACAAGAGCAAGGGCAGATCGCCCTGACCGATGTTGCTGCACAGGAAACCGCGGTTTCGCAGACCAGGCTTCTGCTGCCGCCACTCGAGAAGCAGCTGGGGCAGCAGCGTCATTTGTTATCGTTTTTGACCGGGCGCCTGTCGAGCGACGCGCCGGGGGAGACTTTCAATCTCGGCTCGTTGCGGATGCCGCGCCGTCTGCCTCTTAGTCTTCCAGCTGATCTCGTAAGACAGCGCCCCGATATTCGTGCCGCCGAAGCCAATCTCCATTCCACCAATGCAATGATCGGAGTCGCGATCGCCAATCGTTTGCCGCAGATTTCCCTGACCGGGAATGTGGGCGCCGCAGCCGCCAGATTTGCGGATCTGGCTACCCCGGGAGCGGGGCTCTGGACGATAGCCGGCAGTGCGGCGCAGACTATTTTTGATGCGGGGACATTGGCAAACAAGCAGGTTGCTGCGGAAGAGGAAGCCAATCAGTCTCTCGCCCAGTATCGCAGCACAGTTCTCGCAGCGTTTCAGAATGTCGCGGACGTATTGCAGGCTCTTCAGGCCGGGACGCGCGCGATCAGCGCGGCAACCGATGCGGAGCGATCCGCATCCGAGAGCATTGCGTTGGTGCGCAAACAGGTGGACCAAGGGCAGATCAGCGTGCCTCTTCTTCTGGCCGCACAGCAAGCGTATCTGCAGACATCTCTTGCTCGCCTCGATGCGCAGGCATCGCAATTGGCCAATACGGTCGCGCTATTTCAGGCTCTTGGAGGCGGGTGGTGGAACAGAGATGTTCCCGGGAACCTCGATCAATCTCGGCCCGGTCCACGACACACCACGGACTCAGCGGGATGATGTGCGTGTGATCTTATATCGGTGAGCCAAACTGGTTTGCCGGAACTTCCGGACAGGTTGCGCAAACTAGTCGGCCGGCTCAGTCTGGCTGAGAAAAAGGCGGCTCAAGGGATATTCCACCGCGCGTCAGCTTTCACTTATGCGATATCCAATACCGGGCTCGGTCAGAATTATCCGCGGGTCATCGGCCTTGTCTTCGATCTTCTGTCGCAATTGGCCGACATAGACGCGCAAATACTGCGTATCCGAGGTGTGTGCGACACCCCACACCGCCGCGAGAATTTGCCTGTGGGTCAAGACGCGACCGGCATTTCGCGCAAGAAACGACAACAACTCGAATTCCTTTGGCGTGAGCTTCAATTCAATTCCACCGCGCGTGATGCGGTGCCGCACGGCATCTATTTCAAGATCGCCGACACGAAGCAATGGTGTCTCCGCGTTGCGCTGCATGCGATGACGGAGTGCAGCACGCATCCGCGCCATGAGTTCTCCGACATTAAACGGTTTGTTGACATAGTCGTCCGCGCCGAGGTCCAGCGACTCGATCTTCTCCGCCTCTCGGTCGCGCGCAGACAGCACGATCACCGGCACATCTGACCACGCGCGCACCTGCCGGAGCACATCCTTGCCGTCGCCGTCCGCAAGCCCGAGATCAAGCAACACCACGTCGGGCGCGTCGGACGCGATGCGCTTGACAGCGTCGGCGGCCGTTGCGGTGCTTGACATGTCGTAACCGTTGGCCTCGAGGGCGGGCTTGAGGAAGCGCAGGATCGCCGCTTCATCATCGACAACCAGAACTCGCAGCCTTGCGCTCATGTTGCGGCATTCTCTCGCGAAAACAGAA
Organism: Nitrobacter sp. JJSN; assembly: GCF_051912485.1. Classification (GTDB taxonomy): domain Bacteria; phylum Pseudomonadota; class Alphaproteobacteria; order Rhizobiales; family Xanthobacteraceae; genus Nitrobacter. The sequence goes on from NZ_CP196822.1 coordinate 2,708,608, forward strand.
TTGTAAACCGGGTACCGGGCCGCCCATGCACAGGGCTTTCGACCGTGATCGATCCGCGATGGGCGTCCATAATGCCCTTGGCAATGGCAAGACCAAGACCGACCCCGTCGCCGCCGTCGCGCAATTCCCGCGCGCCGCGTCCCTTGACGAAACGGTCGAACACATGGACGAGCATATCTGGCGAAATGCCGGGGCCGTTGTCGGTCACGCGCACGGCAACGCCTAACGAATTGGCCTGAGCATCGATCATGACACGCGCATCCTGGGGGGTATGCACGAGCGCATTGGTCACGATATTTCCGATCGCTTGCTCCGCCAGCGCTGCGTCGGCGCGCACCAGTGGAAGATCGAATGGCACGTTGACATCGATGTGTTGCGACGCGCCGCGACGGCGCGCGGCGCTGACGACGCGCTCAACGATCTCACGAAGGTCGATCCAATCGCTGCGCAGTTCCAGCGCCCCAGCGTCGATCCGCGTGATCGCCAGTAGATTGCGAACCATTTCGTCAAGGCCCTCGCTCTCCTGCTTGATCTGCGTCAGAAGATCGGTCTTGGCCGCAGCGTCGATCTTGTCGCCGTAACTCAGGAGACTCGTCGCCGCGCCGAGAATGGAGGACAGCGGTGTGCGGAAATCGTGAGAGATCGACGCCAGCAAGGTGTTGCGCACACGCTCGGTTTCTGTCGCAGTCCTGACCCTGACCATCTCGCTCGCCAGCGCGGCCCGCTCGAGCGCCGCGGCGGCTTGCTCGGAAAGTGTGTCGAGCAAGGCGCGCGATTCTGAATCGAACGGCGGTGCCGCCTGATCTTTCGCGACACCGATGACACCGAGCGTCTTATCACCGATCCTCAGCGGGACAAAATACCACGGGATGATCGGTAACGTCCCGGTGTCAGCACCGGCAGGCTCCGCATGATTGAAAGCCCAGCGCGCCGCCGTCATGGCGGCAGGATCGAGCTCATCCTCCGGCGGCCACGCTGCGACCAGCGAGAGATCGTCATCCTGTCCCAGCAGTACAACGACAGGCCGCGTCAGGCTCGCATGAAGTTCTCCGGCTGCCGCTTCCGCAATGTCGTCTCGCGTCGCCATTCCCGAGAGGCGACGCGTGAATTCGTAAAGGCGACGCATGGCGCGCACCCGACTTGCAGAGACCCGCGCCTGATTGCGGACACGGCCGGCCATCGCAGACGTGACAATCGCCACGACCAAAAAGATGACGAGCGCCAGAAATTCATAGGGTTCGGCGATCGTTAAATTGTAGAGCGGCGGGATAAAGAAGAAATTGTAGACGAAGAACGACAGAACCGAGGCGTAGATAGCGGGCCAGACGCCAAAGTTGATGGCGCTGACCAACACGGAAACCATGAACACCATCGACAGGTTCGGAATTGGCGTCAACTCTGTCAGAACCTTCCCGGCGCCGAGTGCCGCCGCGACCGCGAAGGTGACGTATACGAACTGAAGCGGCCGTAACGAGATTTTCTCCCGCGGCCAGCGCCTCGGCAGCGCCGGTTCATCGGTTCCGCTGACGATCAGATGGATTGCAATATCCTGCGTTCGCCGCACCAGCTCATGCGGCAGCGACCGGCGAAACACTTCATTCAAAAGTCCACCACGAGAACGGCCAACCACGATCTGAGTGACATTTTCGAATTTCGCATAGCGGAGAAGCTCCGCAGGTAAATCCACGCTCGACAGGGTTTGCGTCTCGGCGCCGAGACTTTCCGCCAGCTTCATCGCGTCATCGACGCAGCGGCGGGCGGCAGGATCGAGGCTTTCACCGGGCCGCTCAACCGTCACCGCGATCCACGGCGCATCCATCAAATCGGCGAGCCGCTTGGCAGCGCGAACCACAGCCGGCGACACTGGATCGGGACCGATACAAGCCAGGATGCGCTCGCCTGCGGCCCACGGTCCCTCGATCGCTTGCGCCTGCATCCGCTCGACCAGAGATGCATCGACCTGCTCCGCCGCGCGCCGCATGGCGAGTTCGCGCAGCGCGGTCAGATTTTGGGGCTTGAAGAAATTCTCGATCGCGCGCGCGGCGGTGTCATGAACGTAGACCTTGCCTTCGGCAAGCCGTTTCAGCAGTTCGTCCGGTGGAAGATCGACAAGAACAACCTCATCGGCCAGATCGAATACCTTGTCCGGAACGGTCTCGCGCACTCGAACTTTGCTGATCTTCTGGACAACGTCATTGAGACTTTCGAGGTGCTGGATGTTGAGAGTCGTCCAGATGTCCATGCCGGCGCGCAGCAATTCGTCGATATCCTGCCAGCGCTTGGGATGACGGCTACCCGGCACATTGGTGTGCGCGTATTCATCGACCAGCAACAGGCTTGGCCGGCGCGCGCGAGCCGCGTCGAGATCGAATTCGTGCATCACCTGATTGCGGTAGATGATCGGCTTGCGCTGCAGTACCTCAAAGCCATCAAGAAGCTGCCCGGTCTCGCTGCGGCCGTGGGTTTCCACCAAACCTGCCACTACATCGCGGCCACCGGCGATTTCGCTGCGCGCCGCTGTCAACATCGCATAGGTCTTGCCGACGCCAGGCGCGGCGCCAAGAAAAATCTTCAGCCGCCCGCGCCCTTCCCTATTCGCGAGACTTAGCAGCGCATCAGGTGACGCTCTCAATCCGTCCGACTCGACCATCTTCGACCCGCACCAACGTTATCGGCGTCTTTGCAATCCCTTCCACAACTTAGGGCGGCTGCCTGTTCTGCCAGATTTCGGAAACATCTTCTCCCGCGATTCGAGGCGGCAGGTCAGGAGGAACGCCTGCTGAAGTCGACGCTGCCCGATCCTGCGTGCATGCGCCATGAGAATCTGGCGGCGACTCGGCATGTCCGGCGCCGCAATGGCGGTGCATAGTCGCTCGCTGTGACTCCGGAAGAATCGGAACACCTCCCGCTCTCTCTCCTTGCCTAACGTATCCATCTTCGCGGCCAGGTCCAAGACCGCCCGCCGGTCCCGCGCTTCTCGAGATACCGCATAACGCAACACCAGAAACAGCCAAGCCTGCACCATGTCGTCGTGAGCATCACCGGCAGAGACCGCGTGCAGAGACTTCGCCACCGGAAGCGACATGCGTCACGCTAGCGCCTGCCACTCTGATCGAGAGCGAGATTCAGCCGAAGCACATTGATACGCGGCTCTCCGAGCCATCCCATCAGACGCCCCTCGGTCTGGGCTGCGACCAGCGCGCGAATGCGCTCCTCCGGCAGACCGCGCGCCTTGGCCACCCGTGGCACCTGAAACAAGGCTGTATCGGGCGAGATGTCGGGATCAAGGCCGCTGCCCGATGCCGTGACCAAATCGACCGGCACCGGCTGCGACGGATTCTCCTCTTTCAGTTTTTCAACGTCGGCTCTGACGCGCTCTGCCAGCGCCTTGCTGGTCGGCCCCAGATTCGAACCGCCTGAATTTGCGGCGTTGTAAGGAGCCGGCACAGTTTTGGAGGCATCATTCGGATCGGGTGCCGTCGTTGCGGACGGCCGGCCATGGAAATAGCGGTTCTCGGTGAAATTCTGCCCGATCAACGCAGAGCCTACGACGTGCCCGTTACGCACAATCAAGCTGCCGTTCGCTTGGCCGGGAAACATCACGCCGGCAATGCCGGTGATGGCGAGAGGATAGATCAATCCGGTGATCAGTGTCAGACCGATCAGCACGGTCAACGCAGGGCGGATTTGCTTGAGCATGACAGTCCTCCTCAGGCGAGATGCAGGGCCGTAACAGCAAGATCGATCGCCTTGATGCCGATGAATGGAAGAACCACACCGCCGAGCGCGTAGACCAGTAGATTTCGCCGCAGCAGCGCGGCCGCCCCGATCGGGCGGTATTTGACGCCTTTCAGCGCCAGCGGGATCAAGGCAATGATGATCAGCGCGTTGAAGATGATGGCGGACAGGATTGCACTCTGTGGCGTCGACAGATGCATGATATTGAGCACGCCGAGCTGAGGATAAAATGCCGCAAATATCGCCGGGATGATCGCGAAATATTTGGCTACATCGTTGGCGATGGAAAATGTCGTTAGCGCACCACGGGTCATCAAAAGCTGCTTGCCGATCTCCACGACCTCGATCAGCTTGGTGGGGTCGGAATCGAGATCGACCATATTACCGGCCTCGCGCGCGGCCTGTGTACCGCTCTGCATGGCGACGCCGACATCCGCCTGCGCCAGCGCTGGCGCATCGTTGGTGCCGTCACCACACATGGCGATCAGCCGCCCGTCGGCCTGCTCACCGCGGATATAACGAAGCTTGTCTTCGGGCGTTGCCTCGGCGATGAAATCGTCGACGCCCGCTTCGGAGGCAATCGAGGCAGCCGTGACCGGATTGTCGCCGGTAATCATGACGGTCTTGATCCCCATCCGGCGCAGGGCTGCGAACCGGTCCCTGACGTCCGGCTTCACGACGTCCTTGAGGTGAATCACTCCGACGAGACGTTCGCCGTCCACCAGTCCCAATGGCGTGCCTCCCGTCCGCGCGATCCGGTCCACCGCGGCGCGAAACACCGGTGGCTCGGCGATATCGCGCCCGGCCTTTTCCCGCGCGAACTTCAGCGCCGAGTCGATTGCGCCCTTGCGCAGCATGCGGCCACCTATATCAACGCCGGACAAGCGCGTCACAGCGGAGAACGGGATGAATCTCGCTTCCTTCCCGAAAGGCTCGCGGGTGATCTGATATCTGTCCTGCACCAGCGTGATGATCGAGCGGCCTTCGGCGGTGTCGTCCGCCTCGCTTGCCAAAAGCGCGATGCGTGCGGCTTCCTGTTCGCTGACACCCGGAGCCGGAATGATTTCCGTCGCCAATCGATTGCCGAACGTGATGGTCCCGGTCTTGTCGAGGAGTAATGTGTCAACGTCACCTGCGGCTTCGACCGCGCGCCCGGACATCGCGAGCACGTTGAACCGCACCAGACGGTCCATACCCGCAATGCCGATCGCAGACAGCAAAGCACCGATTGTCGTCGGGATCAGAGTGACAAACAGCGCAACCAGCACGACGACGGAAATCGTGCCGCCGGCGTAGGCGACGTAGCTCGGGATGGTTGCCGTTGCGAACACGAAGATGATGGTCAAGCCGACCAACAGAATATTGAGCGCAATCTCGTTCGGCGTCTTCTGCCGTTCGGCACCTTCCACGAGCTTGATCATGCGGTCGAGAAACGAGGAGCCCGGCGACGAGGTGATGCGGACGACGATGCGGTCAGAGATCACGGTGGTGCCGCCGGTAACCGCGGACCTGTCGCCGCCGGATTCGCGGATTACCGGCGCGGACTCGCCCGTCACCGCCGCCTCGTTGACCGACGCGATGCCTTCGATCACATCGCCATCGCCGGGAATGATGTCGCCGGTCTCGCAGACCACGAGATCGCCGGCCTCCAATTCATCCGCCGAAACGCCTTCGAACAGGTCGTGATTATCGGCCATCAGGACACGCTTGGCGGGAGTCTGCGTCCGCGTACTGCGCAGTGCATCCGCTTGCGCCTTTCCCCTGCCCTCAGCCACCGCCTCCGCGAAATTGGCGAACAACACGGTAAACCACAGCCAGATCACGATCTGCAATCCGAACGCGGTCGACTGGCCTGTCACGATATCTCGCACCAGCAATGCGCTGGTGAGCAGCGTGACCACTTCCAGCACGAACATGACCGGATTTTTGACAAGCGTCCGCGGATCCAGTTTCACGAAAGCCTGGCCGATCGCGGGAGCCACGATCGCCGGATCAAACAGCCCGGTCGCCGGCATCCGCTTGCGAAGCTTGAGTGTGTCCATGGGCGGACTCCGATTTGTCTAGAACAGGCTGCCAGACTGCATCGCAAGATGCTCGACGATGGGGCCGAGCGCGAGCGCCGGAAAGAAGGTTAGGCCACCGACAATGAGGATGACGCCGACCAGAAGGCCGACGAACAGCGCGCCGGTGGTCGGAAACGTCCCGCTCGACGCGGCGATCGTCTTCTTCGTGGCAAGCGCGCCGGCGATCGCCATGGCCGGCACGATCATCCAGAAGCGGCCCAAAAACATCGTGATCGCGCCAGTGAGGTTGTAAAACAGCGTGTTGCCAGTCAGTCCGGCAAACGCCGAACCGTTGTTGGCGGCTTGCGACGTGAAGGCATAGAGAACTTCACTGAACCCATGCGGGCCGGCATTGCCCATCGACGCAGCAGCGGGTGGATAGACCACGGCGACTGCGGTCCATCCCAGCATCATGAGCGGCAGGATCAGGATAGAAAGCATCGCCATCTTGACCTCGCGCGCTTCGATCTTCTTGCCGACATATTCCGGCGTGCGCCCAACCATCAGGCCGGCGATAAACATCGTGACGATGACGAACAGCAGCATGCCGTAAAGGCCCGCGCCCACGCCGCCGACCACGATCTCGCCGAGCTCCATATTGATCAGGGGAACCATGCCGCCAAGCGCCGTGAAGGAATCATGCATCGCATTGACGGCACCGCACGAAGCCGCTGTTGTGACCACAGCGAAAAGCGCAGAGGCCGCGATTCCGAAACGGACTTCCTTGCCTTCCATGTTACCGCCGGCAAGGCCGAGACCATTCAACAGCGTCGTGCTGTTGGTTTCGGCCCAGTAGCAGACGGCGACGCCCGCAATGAACAAAATGCCCATCGCCGCCAGGATAGCCCAGCCCTGACGCTGGTTACCGACCATGCGGCCAAACACATTGGTCATGGCTGCACCAAGCACGAAGATCAGAACCATCTGGATGAAATTCGATAACGCGGTCGGATTCTCGAATGGATGCGCAGCGTTGGCGTTGAAGAAGCCACCACCGTTGGTGCCGAGCATCTTGATCACGACTTGCGACGCCACCGGTCCGACCGCAATGGTCTGGTGTGCGCCTTCAAGGGTCGTTGCATCGACGTACCCGCCGAGCGTCTGGGGAATGCCCTGCCAGACCATGAATAGCGCGACGGGAATGCAGATCGGCAGCAGAATATAGAGCGTGCATCTGACGACATCGACCCAGAAATTGCCGACCGTTCGCGCGGAGGTCCGCGCGAAACCGCGAACAAGCGCCATCGCCAGCGCGATGCCTGTCGCGGCCGACAGGAAATTCTGCGACGTCAGGCCCAGCATCTGCACGAGATAGGACATCGTACTTTCGCCGCCGTAGTTCTGCCAGTTGGTGTTGGTGACGAAGCTAATAGCGGTGTTGAATGACAGATCGGGCGGCACCGCCGACTGTCCGACCGGATTGAACGGCAGCAGCGCCTGCAGCCGCATCAGACCGTAGAGAAGCAAAAAGCCGCCCGCGTTGAAAAGCAGCATAGCGATGGCGTAAGTGAGCCAGTGCTGCTCACGCGTGACGTCGATGCCTGCGAGCCGATAGAGCCCAACCTCCAGCGGCTGCAACATCGGGGAGAGAAACGTGCGCTCGCCATTGAATACGCGCGTCATGTAGCCGCCGAGAATCGGGGAAAGGACAGCGACGATCGCACAGAACAGGATGATCTGAGCCCAGCCAAGGACGGTCATGATCCGCCTCCTAGAAGCGTTCCGGAAACAGCAGCGCGTAGGTGAGGTAGATGAGCAGCCCCGCCGTCACGAGCGCAGCCAGTGAATAGTCGATGGGCATGATGCACCTCTTCACAGCCGGTCGCACACGACGGCGTAGCCGATCGTCACCACGAAGAGGGCAAAGCCGCCGACGAACATGAGCAAATCGAACATGACACTCCCTCCAGATTACGTGGAGCTTCGATACAGTTAGGCGGATCAAAATAAGGAATCGATACGGATTTTTGAAGCCGCGTATAAAGACGGCATAAATAGCGCAGGCGTGAAATGCGGTATCCGCTAAGTTGATTTATCCGCGCGGAGGTCGTGCATGGCTGAGAGAGTAGACGGACGTGTCGTTAACGCGGTTTCACCCTCTGCAACGCAGAGTGAGCCAGGTCACAGCGCCCGCGCGCGCCATGCGACGATGGAACCACTGCGTGAAACAGACAGGGTCGTCTACTGGGATCACCGCGGAGGTGTTGGGGTTGTGCTGGTATTGACCTTGCAAAATCGCAACAATTTTCCCGTGACGTTCGAGGCTAATCACGTCCGCATTTACTAATACGGCGAGGACATATAGCTGGCCGCATCGATTGAGCGGCCAGCTATCGCATAGGTGCCAGATCGAATCGTAAGCCCGATAAACTCGAAGCGCTTTTATACTGCTTCGCTGCGCATCCCGATTACGGCGCAGCGAATAGCGCTTCACGGCGAGCGGAACCTGACCGCAGCATCTCACTCCATGCGCGTCGACAGAATTCCAATCGGAACGAAACTGGATTTATCGGATTGACTCAATGCCTATGTTGGCAGGGACTTTCAATCTCAGGAGCAACGCATGTCAAAACTGGAAAACGGACGCATAGTCGAGACGGCAATGGAAGCGCGAGGAGCAGAACGTGGACCTACGGTGCGTAACGTACTGGCCTGGAGCACGGGGTTGGCTGTGGCAGGATTCGCTGTTGTCTATCTCCTCTATTTCTAGAGGCCCATGGTGTTGTGTATCTTCTTGATGCTGACCCCTTTCGTTCAGCGATCCCGATTAAGCGTAGGACAGAAGAGGCAACCGATTGCATTTCGAAATATTTGCGGTGGTTCTTATTTGCCCGCGCGGAGATGTGCCTCTTTCCTACGTCTTCTTCAGAAATCCCATTCAAGTGAACCGTCGCTAGGAGCGCGCATGGCTGGAGCGCCTCTTACGGCGGGGGATTCTTTTGCCCAGCGCCAACAGGCCTCTGGATAGGAGCTTCGGCGCTTCGCCGGGAACATTCTCACTCGTGATTCAAAGCAGAAAGCCCCGCCGGAGCGGGGCCTTCCGTTACAAGCTCCATCAATTACCAACTCTGCCGATCGTACCAATTCTCGACTTCCTTCTTTGTCTGTTCCTTCTGATATCCGTAGCGCTCCTGGATTTTTCCCTCGAGCTGGTCACGCTTGCCGGCGATGACGTCAAGGTCATCATCCGTCAATTTTCCCCACTGCTCTTTGACCTTGCCTTTCAACTGCTTCCAGCTTCCTTCAACCCGATTCCAATCCATCGTGATGACCTCCTGTCAGGGGTTCGGCACTAACAACTGACAAACCACGAAGACGTTCCTGTGTTACGTTTTGTACATAGGAACGAAGTGCCACGCTCAATGTTGTAAAGTCCTCAGCAATGGAGGTTCACTTGAAAACACTTATAGCCGCCGCCGCACTTCTGATGATATCGACCGCATCATTCGCTCAAACCACCGCAAACACACCATCGCAAGCCGCCGCTCCCGTCGCTGCTGCCGGCGATTGGAGCGCGTCGAAGATGTCAGGCGTGAAAGTTTACAATGAAGCGAATGACAAGATCGGCGAGATTTCCGACGTCATCGTCAACTCGCAGGGACAGGTTAGAGGTGTCGTCGTTGAAGCCGGCGGCTTTCTGGGCATGGGCACGCATTACGTTCTGATTGCGATGAACAGCCTGAAGTTCGCAAACGAGGCCGGAAAGACAACGGTGGGACAAACCTCTCAAACAAAGAGGGAGTGGTTTCCTGACCGCGCGGTGCTCAACCTCACGAAGGACCAGTTGAAAGCGCTTCCGGAGTTTAAGTACTGACGAGGAAATGAAAGCTCGGTCAGCGAACGACAGGCGGGCTTTATCATTACGCTCAACAATCTCGGATCGATTTCGGAATTGACGGGTCGTGAGCCGAGCCTTTACCGGTTGTTCACCCGACTGTGAGAACTTGGTTTCAACCCGGAAGGGCCTAGTATTGCGTACAAAACTCGCTGCCGGCTCAACCGGCGGCGAGTTTTTTGTGTGTGAAGGCGGGAACCTGCCGCAGAAATATGTTGAGAGCCGGATATATTGAGAACTGGCCAGATCGAGCGTCACCCTGACACGGCGTTTTACAACTCATTAACGGTCGCGGCGCATCTTCCGGGTAGGTAGCCTTTTACGGTTCCTGCTATGGATGACTTAGAGGACACCCAACCGTCCCTGCGGCAAGCTTATTCCAGGCTCGCCGCCTGGGTCTGCCGTATGAACCGGCCTCCCGCAGAATCGCGGATGATCGATTCTAACCGGCAACCGGAAGACTCGAGAACCGTTGTTCCGAGCAGGTTGTCGGACCCTGTTCGATCCGATTAGTTCCCCGAAAAAAGAGCTACCGTCACGCACGTCGGCTCAATGCGTTAATGGACGGTCTGCATCCCCTCCACACGCAAACACTGCCGCCGGAATCATGCCGAAGATGGAGACCCGATACTCGCGATCCATGTCTGCTGCACGAAATGGTGGGCTGCTCCAACCAGCAGCGATGTGGTTCGACAACCGATGCACCTCACGGGCGGCGCGGAGCGACCAATCCGGAGTGCGCGGATCATGGAGCTACAGGAGCGTGACTGAAGTTGACCACACTAGATGGCTGTCCGCGCTCCGTCATCGCAACGGATGCCAGCCTCTTCTCCCAGTTGCAGGCATGCTCAATCATCTTCAGCAAATCATTTAATTCCGGCTTCCAGCCCAAGCTCATAAGTCGATCGCTATTTGCTACAACTGAAGCAGGATCTCCCGCTCGACGCGACGCTTGGCGAGTTTCGAAGTCAACTCCCATGACCATCCTGACCGCGCGAATAACTTCTTTGACTGAATAGCCTTGTCCGTAGCCACAATTGAGCGTTTGAGACTCTCCACCGTTCCGCAGATGGTCGAGGGCCACGAGGTGTGCGCGTGCCAAATCGGAAACATGCACATAATCTCGTATGCACGTCCCATCTGGGGTTGGATAGTCGCTGCCATAGATGCTCATATATTGACGTCGGCGAAGCGCCGTCTCGATCGCGACTTTAATGAGATGCGTCGCACCGGGTGTCGATTGGCCAAGGCGTCCGGCCGGATCGGCGCCCGCGACGTTGAAGTAGCGCAAGGTCACGTGCCGCAGCTTGGATGCCGCGCTCGCATCAACCAGCATATGTTCCGACATCAGTTTTGACATGCCATACGGCGAGAGTGGCGCTGGGAGCGCTGCCTCGTTCACAGGTGTAGAACTGGGGTTGCCATAAACAGCCGCAGATGAAGAGAAAACGAAGTACTTCACGTTTTCTTCTACGGCAGCTTGCAACAAGGTATGAGTATTGACGGTATTGTTCCGATAATACTTGAGTGGCTCGGCAACCGATTCCGGAACGACTATTTTGGCGGCGAAATGCACGACCGCGTCAATCTTATAGTTTCGTATCAGACGCGATACTAACTCGGCATCTCCGACATCACCGACAATGAACGGAACATTTGACGGAACAGCCTCCCGGCTGCCGGTCGATAGATCGTCCAGCACAATCGGAACTTCCCCCCGATCGAGGAAAGCGAGAACCGTATGTCCGCCGATGAAGCCGGCGCCGCCAGTGATCAGTGTCGCCACTTGGCATCTCCTGTCGAAGGCACCGCGAGTTTCAGGGCAAAGCCTGCATTGTCATACAGCCTTTTACGGTCACTTGTCGATTTGGCACTTGGAGTAGTCAAAACGGAGTGGGAATCGCTGGGCCGGCAGAACCCGTATTGCTGAGCCCGTCGGACCACATATTCGCGCATCGCGAGGCGACGAGACCGCAGACGACAAGACTTCCGGCTTTATCCAACATC